>NZ_JBGFTU010000004.1:0-240450 GCF_041276425.1 Kineococcus halophytocola
CGTGGGGTAGGTGGGCTTGGGCGATGTCCCACTCGGCGTCGGTGAGGTCGGAGGGGTAGGGAGTCCTGGTGGGGACGCTCATGGTCCTACCGTGCACACATCACCCCCTTTGAGGACAACCTCTGAGCGCGGTGCCGGCCCGGGGCGCCGGGGGAGTCCAGCCGGCTGGGCCACCACACGCGGTGGCCCAGCAGCGCGAACAGCGCCGGGACGAGCACCGTGCGCACGAGCAGCGTGTCCAGCAGCACGCCGATGCCCACGACGACGCCGATCTGGGTCAGCACGATGAGCGGGAGCACGCCCAGGACGGCGAAGACGGCGGCCAGCAGGATGCCGGCGCTCGTGATGACCCCGCCGGTGACGGCCACGCCCACGCGGACGGCCTCGCGGGTGCCCAGGGCCGGGGTCTCCTCCCGGATCCTGGTGACGAGGAAGATGTTGTAGTCCACCCCGAGCGCGACGAGGAACAGCAGCGACAGCAGCGGCACCTGGGTGTCCAGGGCCGGGAAGCCGGCCAGCCGCGTGAACACCAGGTAGGCCGCCCCGAGCGCGGCGACGTAGGTGGCCAGCACCGTCGCCACCAGGAGCAGCGGCGCCACGATCGAGCGCAGCAGCACCACGAGGACGACCAGGACGACCAGGACGATGAGCGGGGCCACGACCGTCAGGTCGCGCACGGTCGCCGTCCGGACGTCGAGCGCCTCGGCCTCCGTCCCGCCGACGAGCGTGCCCGGGACGGCGGTGCCCACGGCCTCGCGCAGGGCCTCCACCGTGTCGCGGCTGGCGGCCGTGCCCGGGTCGGCGTCGAGGCGGGCGAGGAGTTCGGTCGTGCCGTCCGCCGCGCGGCCGACGGTGACCCCCTCGACGCCGCGCACGCCCTCGGCGGCGGCCTGCACGGCGGCGACGGCCGCGGAGTCGCCGCGGACGAGGACCTGCGCGGGCTCGGCGGCGGCGCCGGGGAAGTGCTCGGACAGGGTCTCCGAGCCGTCCACGGACTCGGCGCTGACGCGGAACTGCTCGGTCTGGGACAGCCCCAGGGAGGCCCCGCCCAGCCCGGCGGCCATGACCCCCAGCAGCACGACGGAGCCGACGACGACGCGGACCGGGCGGGCCAGGACGGCGCTCGCGATGCGCGACCAGAGGCCGGTGCGGGTGGTGTCGGTGGACCCGACCGTCGGCACGAACGGCCAGAACAGCCTCCGGCCGCAGACGACGAGGGCGCTGGGCAGGACGCCCAGGCCGAAGACGAAGGCGACGACGACCCCGATGGCCGCGTCCCGCCCGATCGTCCGGTCGCTGGGCAGGACGGCGGCCTGCAGCGTCAGCAGGGCCAGGACCACGGTGGTGGCGCTGGCGGCGATGGCCGGGCCCGCCCCGCGCAGGGCCGCGCGCATGGCGGCGCGCCGGTCCGGTGCGCGGCGCAGCTCCTCGCGGTAGCGGGCGATGAGCAGCAGGGCGTAGTCGGTCCCGGCGCCGAAGACCAGGACGCTGGTGATGCCGGTCGCCGAGGGGTCCACGGGGGTGTCGGTGAGGCGGCCGACGAGCTCCAGCAGCCGGGTCGTCACCTGGTCGGCGACGCCGACGACGGCCAGCGGGACGAGCCACAGGACGGGGGAGCGGTAGGTGAGCAGCAGCAGCAGCGCGACGACGCCGGCCGTGACGAGCAGCAGCCGGGTGTTGGCCCCGGAGAAGGAGTCGGCGATGTCGACGCTGAAGGCGGGGCCGCCGGTGACCTCGACCGTCAGCCCCGCGGGCAGGTCCCGACGGGCCCGCTCGCGCAGGTCGGCGACGGTCTGCGCGAGTTCCTCGCGGGGCACGTCGACGGCGACGGGCACGGTGACGAGGGCGGCCTCGCCGTCCTCGCTGGGGATCGGGCGGCCCAGGCGGGAGGCGGCGGCCAGGTCGGCGTCGGTGAGCCCGCCGTCGCGGGAGTGGACGACGAGCAGGGTTCCCCGGCCGTCGTCGGGCAGCCGGTCGGCGAGCTCGGCGGCCCGGACGGATTCGGCCGAGGCCGGGGGCCGGCCGGTCGCGGCCGAGGTCCCCTCGGGGGCCGACCCGGCCACCCCGTTGACGAGCCCGGCGAACGCGACGGCGGCCAGCAGCACGAGCCAGGCGGTGACGCGGCCGGTGAGGAAGCGCACGGGAACCTCTTTCACTTGATCTCTCAGTCACTGAGAAGTCTGGCGCGCGAGAGGTAGGATGGCAAACCGATGAGCATGTACCGACCCCGCGACACCCCCCGGGCCCGTCTGGAGCAGGACGTCGTCGACGAGCTGCGGGACCTGACCGCCACCTCCCAGCGCATCGCCGACGCCTTCGCCCACCGGCACGGCCTGCACCCCACCGACCTGCAGGCGCTCCTGCACGTCATGCGCCGCGAGATCGCCGACGACCCCCTGACCGCCGGGGAGCTGGCCGGTCTGCTCGACGTGACCACCGGCGCGGCCACCGGCGTCGTGGACCGGCTGGAGAGGAAGGGGCACCTGCGCCGGGACCGCAGCGAGACCGACCGCCGCAAGGTCCACCTGCGCTACGGCGAACCCGGCCAGGAGCTGGCGACGGCGTTCTTCGGGCCCCTGGGCCGGCGCAGCGACGCCGTCATGGGCGACTTCGACGACGCCGAGCTCGACGTCGTGCGCCGCTTCCTCGCCGGGATGCGCACGGCCTTCGAGGAGCACCACCGCGAGCTGTGAACCTCAGCGCGTGAGCTGCAGGGCGGCCGTCGCGCCCGTCACGCAGACCGTGGCGCCCACCAGTCCGAGCAGGGCGAACCGCGGCAGCGAGACCGCCACCCCGCGCGCCCGGCACCGGTCCAGCCACAGCAGCGTGGCCAGCGAGGCCCACGGGGTGACCAGGGGCCCGAGGTTGACCCCGACCAGCACGGCCAGCACCCGGTGCGCGCTGCCGGCCAGCGGCTCCACCGCCAGGTAGGCGGGCAGGTTGTCCGCGACGTTCGCCGTGAGCGCGGCCGTCCCGGCCAGCCGCAGGTGGTCGGTGAACCCCTCACCGGTCCCGGCCAGCGGGCGCAGCAGGCCCTCCAGACCGTGCGACTGGGCCGCCTCGACGACGAGGAACAGGCCGCTGACGAGGACCACCGTCCGCCAGGGCAGGAGCTGCACCGACAGCGCCCCCCGGCGACGGACGGCGAAGACCGCCACGAGCACGAGCGCCGCGACGGCCGCCGGGATCGCCGGCGCGATGCCGCTGACGAACGCCGGCGCCAGCAGCAGGCAGACCACGGCCGACGTCCCGAACAGCACCGGGTCGCGCCCCGGGGCGGGCGGGGGCGCGTCGTAGCGCCCGCGCAACCGCCGCCGGTAGGTCAGGCCCAGCACCAGCACCGCGCCCAGCAGGCCCGCCAGGAACGGCGCCCACGACAGCGACGTGAACCCGGCCGTCCCGCGCACCCCGAGGTCGCGCAGGGTGTCGAGGGCGATGAGGTTCGTCAGGTTCGAGACCGGCAGCAGCAGCGAGGCGGTGTTCGCCAGCCACACCGTCGTGACCGCGAACGGCAGCGGGTCCAGGCGCAGCTGCGCGGCCAGCGCCAGCACGACCGGGGTCAGCAGCACCGCCGTCGTGTCCAGCGACAGCACGACCGTGGCCAGCGTCCCCAGGACGACCACGAGCAGCCACAGCAGCCACGTCCGGCCCCGCCCCACCCGCGCCGCCAGCCGCGCCGCCGCGTCGAACATCCCGGCGGCGTCGGCCAGCTCGGCCACGACCGTCACCGCGAGCAGGAAGGCCAGCACCGGGCCCGCCCGCCCGGCGACCTCGGCGACGCCGTCCCGGCCCAGCAGGCCGGTGACCACGACGAGGACCCCCGCCGCCCCGCTGACCCACCACACCTCAGGCCGCCTCGACCTCGAGCGTCCACGACGCCCCGCGCCGCGCCGGTTCCAGCAGTCTCGCCTCGAAGCGCTCCGACACGGCGTCCAGCAGCGCGCCGGGGTCCTTCGGCGCCCGGCCCCCGCGGTCGAGCAGCGCGCGGGCGAGCAGGCCCCGCGTGCGCTTGGCGTGGTGGGAGACGACCTTCCCGCCGGCCACGACCCGCACGGTCACCGTGCGCCCGGCCGTGGCCGCGTCCGGCACCCACGCCGCCGCGTACGCCGCGGACCGGCAGTCCACGACGACCCCCGCCGGGTGCAGGATCCCGGTGAGGTGCCGGCGCCAGAACGCCGCCAGCGGCCCGACCCCCGGCAGCGAGGTGCCCATCGACAACCGGTACCCAGGCACGCGGTCACGCGGCTGCAGGACCCCCCACAACGCCGAGACGACCAGGACGCGCCGGGCGGCGCTCGCCGGCAGCGAGGGCAGGTCCAGCGCGTCGTGGAGGACGCCGGTGTAGACCTGCGCCGCCGTCGCGGCCGGGCGCGTGCGCAGCGTCGTGTTCGCGGCGACGACCCCGGCCAGGCTCGCCCCGGCCCCCAGCAGCTCCGTGGCGTCGGGACGTGCCGAGACCTCCACGAGCGCGTCGAGCACCTGCTCGCGCGCCGCCGCCAGCTCGGGGTGGGACAGCGCGTCGAGACGGACCGGGGCACCGCGGGCCGGCCCCGCCCACTTGGTCTCCGACGGGGGCAGCAGCACGAGCACGAGGGGGCAGCCTAGGGCCTGCGACAGGGCCTGCGCGGCGTCCCGCCGGTGCCCGATGCCCTAGGCTGGCGCCGGACGAGTCGGCCGGGCGGCCGCGTCGGCCGGGTTCGCCCGGTCGCCGAGGAAAGTCCGGACTCCACAGGGCAGGGTGGTGGCTAACAGCCACCCGGCGTGAGCCGCGGGACAGTGCCACAGAAAGGAAACCGCCTCCCCGAGGGATCGGGGCGGTAAGGGTGAAACGGTGGTGCAAGAGACCACCAGCGCGCTGGGTGACCAGCGCGGCTCGGCAAACCCCACCCGGAGCAAGACCAGACAGGCAGCGTTCGAGGGCGGCCCGCCCGAGCTGCCGGGTAGGTCGCTGGAGGCGTGCGGCGACGCACGTCCTAGAGGGATGGTCGCCACCGCCGGCAACGGCGGTACAGGATCCGGCTTACAGGCCGGCTCGTCCCCACCCCCGCACCCCCGGGGTGCTCACTCGTGGCAGAAGGTGTCCCGCACCGCCTCCACGGCGTCACGGCTCTGCTCGTCGGTGAGCTGGGGGCCGCCGTCGTCGGCGAACACGAGGCTCGCGTTGCTGGACAGCGCCGTGTCGTCGGCACCGCGGACGACGTAGGTGCACAGCTCGGTCGCCGCCAGCACCGTCCTGTCGCGGTTCTCGGCCAGGTCCGGGGCGATGGCGCCGAGCCGGCTGATGAGCTCGGACGTCTGGTCGGCGTCGGGGCTCGCGGTGACGACGGTGGGGGAGGGCTCGTCCGTGGCCGGCGCCCCCTGGGACGGTTCGGGCTGGGACTGCAGGGCCGTGGGCGCGTCAGCGGCCGCGGTGGCCGTGGGCGACTGGTCCGCCTGGGACTCGTCGTCGTCCTGGCCCGCGTTGTCCGAGCAGCCCGCGACGAGGACGAGGCAGGCGAGGGCGGTCCCGAGGGTGGCGGTGGTGCGACGCATGCACGTCCCCTTACCCGTTCTGCGCCGTCCGAACCGGAACCGTCACACGTCACCCGCGGGTGGGCGCACGTGGGCGTGCCAGAGCCGGGCCAGGCGCGGGTTGTCCGGGACGGGGTGCGCGGGGCACACGACGTCGTGCAGGACCCGGGCGCCGAGGGCGTCCTCCCCGTCTTCCCCGCCCTCCCCGTCCTGCGCGTCGTCCTGCGCGTCGGTGGCCGGGACGGCGCGCCCGTCGCGCACCCGCCAGCGGTCGGCGGCCGGGACGCTGCCGGCGAGCACGGGTTCCCTCGCCAGCCGCACGGGGTCGCCGTCGGCGCCGGGGTAGCGGTGCACGGGGTGCCCGCAGGAGGGGCAGTCCTCCTCGGCGTACGGCCGCTGCTCCGCGCGCCGCTGCAGGCGCCGCACGTGCTCCAGGACGGCGGAGGTCTGCTGGCCCAGCGTCGGGGGCAGGTCCCCGCCCTCGACGGGGACGGGCACGGGACGCACGGCCGGGCGCGGGGCGAACTTCTCCCGGCAGGCCGCGCACACGGCGACCTCGACCCCGAGGCGTTCGCTCACCACGACCTGCGCCTCGTCCCCGCTGGCTCCGCAGAAGGCGCAGACGTCCGGACCACCCACGGGGGTCAGTCTGCCGCGACCGGCCCGCCGGTCACCGCGGGGGCACGGGGAACCCCGGCGGCCTGCCCGGGGGAGCCCGCCCCGGCGGGCCCGGGCGGTCCCCCCGCAGGTCCCCGGGGCCCGGGCCGGGGAGGACGTCGTGGTCGTCTCCGGGGGCGGCAGCGGTCAGGCCCCGAACTCGGCGTACCCGCTCGCCTCGTCCTGCCCCACCGCCACGACCGGCTCGGCGGCGCGGGCCCGCGCCAGCTGCGTCGGCTCCGCCCGCCACGCCCACCGGCCGGCGCCGACGCCGTGGGCGTGCTCGACGGCGTCGACGAACGTCGCCGGGTCGCAGTCGTACGGGCCCGAGGCCCACAGCGGGTTCGCCTCCACGATCAGCCACCGCCGGTTCCCGCGGTCCCACGCCACGTCCAGCGCACACACCGGCGGGCAGTCCGCCCCCAGGGCCCGGACGGCTTGACGGGCGAACGCGGCCGCCTCCGGCGAGCGGTCCGAGCGCAGCGACCGGCTCCACGCCCGCCCCGCCACCCGGTAGGGGCTGCCGGTGAGCACCGCGCCCTCGCAGACGACGAACCGGTGCTCGTGGTCCAGGTCCAGCACCTGCCGGCAGCACTGCACCTGCAACCCCGGGTCGGCGCCCTCGGCCAGTGCGGCCCGGCGGAAGTCCGCCACGTCCCACACCCCGGCCGGTGTGCCGGGCAGCTTCAGCAGCGCCGGTTTGAGGAACACCGGCCCGGCCGGCACCTGCTCGTGGACCCGGTCCAGCGTGGTGGAGACCACCTGCCGCCCCAGCAGGCCGGGGTCGAGGCCGCTGAGCCAGTCCCAGGGCGGCGCGGCCAGCTCCGGCGCCAGCCCGGCCAGCTGCAGCCGGGCGGCGTAGGCGTCGGCCATCCAGAAGGTCAGGGACTCGAACTCGGCGGCCAGGGGCACCTGCCTGGTGTAGGACAGGAACAGGCGGCGGTCCCCGCGGCCGGGGGCCAGGCGCAGCGCGACGGTGGCGGCGCGCGCGATGACGCACAGGGCCCGGGACACCCCCGCCACGCTGCCGGAGCGCCGGGCCGGGCGTCCACCCGGTTCCCGGTCAGCCGGCGGGTCAGCCGGCGAGTCAGCCGACGAGGTCGGCCGCCAGCATCGCCGCGCCGATGATGCCGGCGTCGTTGCGCAGTTGCGCGGGGACGATCGGGGTCCGCAGGTCCAGGTGCGGGAGGAACTTCTCGTGCTTCTTGCTGACCCCGCCGCCGACGACGATGAGGTCGGGCCACAGCAGGTTCTCGACGTGGGAGTAGTAGCGCTGCAACCGCTTCGCCCACTGCGACCACGACAGGTCGTGCCGCTCGCGGGCCGAGTCGGCCGCCTTCTTCTCCGCGTCGTGCCCGTCGATCTCCAGGTGCCCGAACTCGGTGTTCGGCACGAGCCGGCCGTCGACGAACAGGGCGCTGCCGATCCCCGTGCCCAGGGTGGTGACGAGGACGACGCCGCGCACGCCCTTCCCGGCGCCGAAGACGACCTCGGCGTACCCGGCGGCGTCGGCGTCGTTGACGACGAGGACCTTGCGCCCCAGCGTCTCGCAGAACAGCGTCCCGGCGTCGGTCCCGATCCAGGACGTGTCGACGTTGGCCGCCGTCCGGGCGATGCCGTGCTGGATGACGGCCGGGAACGTGATGCCGACCGGGGTGTCCGCCGGGACGTCGAACCCGGCGATGACGTCGGCGACGACGGGGGCGACGGCGGCCGGGGTGGACGGCTGCGGGGTCTCCTGGCGGACGCGGTCGGCGGCGAAGGCGCCGCCGGCCAGGTCCACGGGGGCTCCCTTGATGCCGGAGCCGCCGATGTCGACCCCCAGCCCGGTCCGGAGCCCGGACCCCCGGACCACGGCGTCGCCGGGACGGGCCTGCGGGGCGCTGCTGGTCTGCTCGGTCTCGCTCACGAGCCCGGAGCCTAGGGCGAGCAGCGCCCGGCGGCCACGCGGCTCACCGGCCGTAGCCGCCCGCGGAGCCCCCGCTGTCCTTGGGCAGCACCACCCACAGCACGAGGTAGACGATGAACTGCGGCCCCGGCAGCAGGCACGAGAGGACGAACAGCAGGCGCACCACGGTGGCGGACACGCCGAAGCGGCGGGCGAGGCCGGCGCAGACGCCGGCGATGACCTTGCCGTGGGTGGGGCGGGACAGGACGGGGGTGCTCACGGGGGTCCTCCTCGGGGTCGGTGACGGCGGGTGCCGTACGAGGAGTCAACGCCCCGGGACCGTCCCGTGTCCCGCCCCCGCGGGGTGGTCTTCGCCGCCGCGGCCCCCCGGGACGACCTCGGGGCCGGGGCGGGGGTCAGGGGAGGGTCAGGATCTCCGCGCCGGTCTCGGTCACCACGATGGTGTGCTCGAACTGCGCGGTGCGCCGGCGGTCCTTGGTGAGGACCGTCCAGCCGTCCTCCCACATGTCCCACTCGTGGGTGCCCAGCGTCAGCATCGGCTCGATGGTGAAGACCATGCCGGGTTCCATGACCGTGGCGTGCTGGGGGGCCGCGTCGTAGTGCGGGACGACGAGGCCGGAGTGGAACGCCGGGCCGACGCCGTGACCGGTGAAGTCGCGCACGACGCCGTACCCGAAGCGCGCCGCGTACTTCTCGATGACCCGGCCGACGACGTTGATCGCCCGCCCCGGCATGACGGCCTTGATGCCCCGCAGCGTCGCCTCGCGGGTGCGCTCGACGAGCAGGCGCGACTCCTCGTCGACCTCCCCGCACAGGAACGTCGCGTTGTTGTCCCCGTGCATCCCGTCGAGGTAGGCGGTGACGTCGATGTTGACGATGTCGCCCTCGGCCAGCACGGTCGAGTCCGGGATGCCGTGGCAGATGACCTCGTTGAGGCTGCTGCACAGGGCCTTGGGGAACCCGCGGTAGCCCAGCGTGGAGGGGTAGGCGCCGTGGTCGCAGAGGAACTCGTGCCCGATGCGGTCCAGCTCGTCCGTCGTCGTGCCGGGCACGACGTGCTCGCCGACGAGGGCCAGGGCCTGCGCCGCCAGCCGCGAGGCGCGGCGGATCCGCTCCACGCCCTCGGGGTCGATGACGTGCGGGCCGGTGTACGGCGCGGGCGCGGGACGGTCGACGTACTCGGGGCGGGCGATGCTCGCCGGGACCGGCCGGCGCGGGGAGATCGTGCCGGGCTCCAGGGTGCCCAGCGGTGCGGTGGAGGTCCCGGTGCTCATGGGGGCCGAGTCTAGGTCCCGCCCGGACCGCACCGGCTCCGGTGCCGCACCGGCTCCGGTGCCGCCCCGGTGCCGGGGCGCGACGGGACGGGGGACGGGCCAGGATGCGTCCATGGCTGAGCAGTGGTTCTACGACACGAGCACCGGGCAGGTGCAGGAGCTGGAGCGCAAGGGGCAGCAGAAGGACCTGCTGGGCCCCTACGCCACGCGCGAGGAGGCCGAGCACGCCCTGGAGCGCGCGCGGGCCCGGACCGAGGAGAACGACCGGCGCGACCGGGAGGAGGCGGAGGAGGACTGGTGAGCGGGGGCGGGCGTCCGGGAGAACCCTGAGGGGCACGTCCGGGACCGCTCGGGCGTTCACCGGGGGACCGCGACGACCGGCGTACGGGGCGTGACCAGACTTCCACCGAGGGGTGGATGCCACCGGGGTCGGCGTCGACCAGGATCGGACGACCGCCCACGACCCCGCCGGGGTGGGCCGACCTAGGATCGGACCGGGCCCGGCGAGGCGCGGGTGGCACGCAGATCGAGGACGAGGGGAACCGCCTGATGTCGGAGTCGCTGGACCTGAGCAAGCCGCTGAACCCGCCCGCCGGGGCGAGCGGGCCCGCCACGACCTCGGACCTGCAGCTGACCCCGCCCGCGCCCGTGCCCGTCGTCGCCGAGGACTCCGCCGAGGGCATGATCCCGCTCGACGAGGCGACCCGGGCCGAGCTGGGCCGCAAGGCGCAGGCGTTCGTCGCCGACCTCGCCGCCCAGGACCCGCGCAGCCCCGCCTTCCACCAGAAGGTCGACGACATCACGCGCATGGGGGAGCAGGAGGTCCGCTCCTCGGCGCAGGTCTCCAACCGGATGCTGGAGCGGCCGCAGTCCAGCCTGGCCGGGGCCAAGGGGCAGAAGGCCTCGGGCCCGGGCGCCGACGCGCAGGTCAAGGTCGCCAACACCCTGCTGGAGCTGCGCCAGACCGTCACCGACCTCGACCCCGCGCGCGCCGACCTCAAGGGCGTGAAGAAGATCCTGGGGATCATCCCGTTCGGGAACAAGGTCCAGCGGTACTTCGAGCGCTACCAGGACGCCCAGTCCCAGCTCGACGCGATCATCAAGGCCCTGGCCAGCGGGCAGGACGAGCTGCGCAAGGACAACGCCTCCATCGAGTCCGAGAAGCAGAACCTGTGGACCACGATGGGCAAGCTCACCGAGTACGCGACGCTGGCCAAGGCGCTCGACGCCGCCACCGTCGCCAAGGTCGACGAGCTGCGCCCGTCCAACCCGCAGGCCGCCGACGCGCTCACCTCCGACGCGCTGTTCCCGATCCGCCAGCGCCACCAGGACCTGCTGACCCAGCTCGCGGTCAGCGTGCAGGGGTACCTCGCGCTGGACCTGGTGCGCAAGAACAACATCGAACTCATCAAGGGCGTCGACCGGGCGCAGACGACGACGGTCGCCGCCCTGCGGACGGCGGTCATCGTGGCGCAGGCCCTGGCCAACCAGAAGCTGGTGCTCGACCAGATCAACGCCCTGAACACGACGACGAACCAGATGATCCTGTCGACGTCGGAGATGCTCAAGCAGCAGACCGGCCAGATCCACGAGCAGGCCTCCACCGCGATGGTCGACGTCGGCACGCTGCAGAAGGCGTTCGACAACGTGTTCGCGACGATGGACGCCATCGACACCTTCAAGCAGCAGGCCGTCGTCAGCATGGCCAGCACCGTCGACGCCCTGGAGGGCCAGGTGCACCGGTCCCGGTCGTACCTGGAGCGGGCCCGCAACGGCGAGGAGGGTGCCGGCCCGGCCCTGGAAGGTCCCCGGTGAGTTCGGTGGCCCCGGCGCGCGGCGGCACGGACGGGCGCCCGTCCCGGGCCCTGCGCCGCGCCGTCGTCGAGGGACGCGTCGTGCGCCGCGGGCGGACGGGCGGGCGGCAGCGGGCCGTCGCCCCGCCCGAGGTCGTCTCGCGCCGGTTGCGCAGCCGGACGTGGCGGGCCGCGAACTCGTGGTGGCTGGCCATCCCGGCCGTCGGCCTGCAGTGGCTCGCGTTCCTCTACATGGGGCTGCGCGGCCGGCGCCCGCTGTGGGTCGTGTCCGCGCTCGGCTACTTCCTCGCGAACGGGGCGGCGTTCGCCCTCGTGTCGCAGGACGCGTTGCTGCTGAACGTGCTCGGCGTGCTGCTGCTCGCCGGCACCTGGGGTCTGGGGTTGGTGCACTCGGTCATGGCGAACTCGACGTGGTTGCGGATCAAGGCGGCCTTCACGGGGGAGGAGGTGCCCGCCGCCCCGGCCCCGGCGCCGGTCGAGCCGGCGGCCCCGGCCGACCCCGTCGTCGCGCTGCAGGACCGGTTGCAGGAGGTCGTGCGGACGGCCAACCGCAACGGCGGCCGGTTGCCCGACGGGGCGGTGCCCGCCGTGCGCGAGGTCGAGGACGTCCTGAAGCCGCTGCTCGCCCACGTGGCCAAGCGCGGCGCGGACGTTGAGGAGCTGCACAACCTCGAGGCCATCGTCACCGAGTACCTGCCCGGGGCGCTGGGGCACTACCTGGACCTGCCCGAGGAGTACGCCCTGACCAACCGCGGTCCGGGGGGCACGACACCGGCCGAGGAACTCGTGACGCAGCTGCGGCTGCTGGTCGACGGCGCGAAGGACCTGCAGCGCGCGGTCTACGACCAGGACGCGCGCAAGCTGGCCGTGCAGGGCCGGTTCCTGGACGCGAAGTTCCGTCGCAGCGACCTGGACCTGTAGGGGGAGGCAGCGGTGGGAGTCGAACTCGGCAAGGGCGACCGCGAGGCGCCGCGGGGCACGACCGGGCAGGCGCCCCAGCCCGCCCCGCAGGTGCGCACCGGCGCGACCCCGGCCCGCACGACGCCCCCACCGGCGCCGTACGAGAAGCGGGAGCCGTCCGTCCCCGAGCAGCAGGGGGAGAACTCCAGGGGCCTGAGCCCGCAGGCCATGGGTCTGTTCACCGCGGCCTGGACGGCGGGGTGGATCGTCGCCTTCACCCAGGACCTGACCGCGCTCGGGCTGATCATGCTCTTCATGCAGGGGGCCGTCTTCGCCTACGTGAAGACGAACGGCCTGCCGTGGGCCGGCGCGAACCGCGAGGCCCTGCGCGCCCGCCGCCTCGAACGGCACCGGCTGCGCGCCCAACGCCACCGTCCGCCGGCCGTCGAGACCCCCGCCGCGCCCGTGCTCCCCGACCCGGTGTCCACCGCCGAGCGCGCCCTGGCCGGCGCCGTCGTGCGGGCCGAGACCTCCGGTGGCCGGATGGACGCCGACGCCGTCGAGCTGGTGCGCGAGGTCGACCGCCTGCTGCGGCCGCTGCTCGCCCAGCTGCGCACGCGCGAGGCCGACCCGCAGGTCCGGCACGACCTGGAGACGCTGGCGGGTGAGCACCTGCCCCGCACCGTCGACGACTACCTCGTCCTGCCCGACGACTACGCCCACGAGCACCGGACCGCGGCGGGCACCACACCGGCCGACGAGCTGCGCAGCCAGCTGCTGCTCCTCGTCGAGGGCTGCCGGCAGCTGCGGGACGCCGTCCTGGCCCGCGACGTGGACCGCCAGCAGCAGCAGAGCCGGTTCCTGGAGGCGAAGTTCCGCCGCAGCGACCTGGACCTGTGAGCGCGTCGTGGGCGTCGAGCTGAGCGGGCCGGGCTCCTCGGGGGACCGCGCGCCGCGGTCCTCGCCCCCGGACCGGCCGGTGGTCGGGCAGATCGGGCCCGACGAGCTCGAACCCCGCCTCGGCGCCGACCTGCCGGTCCTGGGCTTCGTCCCCGACCCGGTCTTCCAGCTCGTGCGCTACGTCGGCCTGGGGGTCTGGATCGTCCTCTACACCGTGGCCTGGCCCGCGGGGTTCCTGGCCATGTGGGCCTGGATCGCCCTCAACGTCGCCTACGAGAACGAGGCCCGCCGTCGCCGGCGGCTGCGCCGGCACTACCGCCGTGCGCTGCGGGCGCGGCAGATCGTGCTGCGGTCCCCCGGGGTCGGGCCCGCCCCGCCACCGGCCGGATCCCCGCCGACCCCGCCGCAGGGGACGGCGGCCGGGGCGCTCGCGGCGACCGTCGCCCGCGCCGACGCCAGCGGCCGTCTCACGACCTCCGAGCGCGCCCTGGTCCACGAGGTCGCCGACCTGCTCGGCCCGCTGCTGCACCGGGTCGGCGAGCGCGGCGCCGACCCGCAGGTCCGGCACGACCTGCAGACCCTCGCCGGTGAGCACCTGCCGCGCACGGTCGGGGACTTCCTGTCGCTGCCCGAGGACGTCGCCCGCGAGCACCGCACCGGGGCCGGGACGACCCCGGCCGACGAGCTGCGCCACCAGCTGCACCTGCTGGTGGAGGGCTGCCGGCGGCTGCGCGAGGCGGTCCTGGCCGCCGACGTCGACCGGCAGCGCCAGCAGAGCCGCTTCCTGGAGGCGAAGTTCCGCGGCAGCGACCTGGACCTCCCGTGATCCGCACGGGGGCACCTGCGTGCGGTAGGAAGGGATCATGACGCTCGACGTCCAGCTCGTCGGCTCCACGACCCAGATGGCCGTGGTGACCCTGCGCCCCGGCCAGACCCTCTACTGCGAGGCCGGCAAGTTCCTCTTCTCCTCCGGCGACGTCGTCGTGGAGACGAAGCTGTCGGCCCCGACCGACCCGAACGGCAAGGACTCGGGCGGCGGCGGCTTCGGGGGCCTGCTGCGGGGTGCGGCCAACGCCGGCAAGCGGGTGCTGGCGGGGGAGTCCTTCGCCTTCCAGCACTTCCACACCCTCGGCGGGGACGGGCTGCTCGGCCTGGCCGGCGTCCTGCCCGGGGAGATGCGCCACCTGGAGCTGGACGGGGCGACGACGTGGTTCGCCGAGAAGGACGCCTTCGTGGCCGCCGAGGCCGGGGTCCACTTCGACATCGCCTTCTCCGGCCTCGGGCAGGGCCTCATGGGCGGGGAGGGCTTCATCCTGGAGAAGTTCACCGGCCGCGGGTCCCTGCTCATCGCCGGGGCCGGTGACTTCATCGACATCAACCCCGCCGACTACGGCGGCACCATCCGGGTCGACACCGGCTGCATCGTCGCCTGGGACGACCGGATCAGCTACGGCGTCGAGACGGTCGGCCGGCTCAACCGGCAGGGGATCATGAGCGCCGTCTTCGGCGGCGAGGGGCTGACCCTGGCCACGTTGCGCGGCAACGGGCGCGTGATCCTGCAGTCGGTGACCATCGAGGCCTTCGCCAAGGCCCTCGTGAAGAACAGCGCCAAGCCCGACCAGCAGGGCTTCGGCGCGCTCGGTGGCCTGTTCGGCGGATCGCGCGACTGAACGGGCACTTCCCGGGGCCGGACGTCGTTGGCCCACCGTCAGCACTACTCGCAGAAGGAGCGACACACCATGGGCGTCAGCCTCAGCAAGGGCGGAAACGTCTCCCTGTCCAAGGAAGCGCCGGGCATGACCAAGGCGGTCGTCGGGCTCGGCTGGGACGCGAACTCCTTCACGGGCTCGGAGTTCGACCTCGACGCGCAGGCCATCATGGTCGGCGCGAACGGCAAGGTGCCCAACGACGGCTACTTCGTCTTCTTCAACCAGCTGAAGTCCCCCGAGGGCTCGGTCGAGCACACCGGGGACAACCGCACCGGTGAGGGCGAGGGCGACGACGAGTCGATCAACGTCGACCTGGCGGCCGTCCCGGCCGAGATCGACAAGATCGTCTTCACCGTCGCGATCTACGACGCCGACACCCGCAAGCAGTCCTTCGGCCAGGTCCGCAACGCGTTCGTCCGCGTCGTCAACGCCGAGGGCGGCACCGAGGTCGCCCGCTACGACCTGTCCGAGGACGCCTCCACCGAGACCGCCATGGTCTTCGGGGAGCTCTACCGCAACGGCAGCGACTGGAAGTTCCGCGCCGTCGGCCAGGGCTACGCCAACGGCCTGCGCGGCATCGCCTCCGACTTCGGCGTCAGCGTCTGAGCCGCTCCTGACCCACCTGCGGCGGTGCCGCCCGGCCACGGGGCCGGGCGGTGCCGTCGGTGGGTCTGCTGCGCGCGACGGGGGCCTCGTGGGAAGCTCACGCGTCCGGCCCGCGCGGGCCCCGTCCGAACAGGAAGCTGACCGGTGATCCTCAAGACCTACGGGTGGTCCTTCGGTGTGACCGCCCTCGGCCTCGTCCTGGCCGTGCTCTACGACGGCTGGGCCGGCATCGGGCTCGTCGCGATCCTCGCGGTCCTGGAGATCAGCCTGTCCTTCGACAACGCCGTCGTGAACGCGACGGTGCTGCGCCGCATGAACGAGTTCTGGCAGAAGATCTTCCTGTCGGTCGGCATCATCATCGCCGTCTTCGGCATGCGCCTGGTCTTCCCGCTGCTGCTCGTGGGCATCACGGCCTCGCTGAGCCCGGTCGAGGCGGTCCGGCTGGCCCTGGAGAAGGGCGACCCGGAGGAGCCCGGCACCTACGGGTACCTGCTCAACGCCGCGCACCCGACGATCGCGGCCTTCGGCGGCATGTTCCTCATGATGCTGTTCCTCAACTTCGTCCTCGGGGAGAAGGAGCACCACTGGCTCGGGCCGGTCGAGCGCCTCCTGGAGAAGGTCGGCAGCGTCGAGGCGATGTCCACCATCGTCGGCGGGGCGATCCTGTTCGTCGTGGCCGAGACCTTCGCGGCCGACCACGCGCAGACGGTCCTGGCCTCCGGGGTCCTGGGGATGGTCGTCTACCTGCTCGTCAACGGCCTCGGTGAGCTGTTCAACGTCGACGACGAGGACGACGAGGACGCCTCCGCGGACGGGGACGGGGACGGCGACGGGGTGAAGGTGCCCGCGGTGGCCCGGCGCGGGCCGTCGGAGGCGGCCAAGGTCGGCGGCAAGGCGGCGTTCTTCCTCTTCCTCTACCTCGAGGTGCTGGACGCCTCCTTCTCCTTCGACGGTGTCATCGGCGCCTTCGCGATCACCAACGACGCGATCATCATCGCGATCGGCCTGGGCGTGGGGGCCATGTACATCCGGTCGATGACCGTGCACCTGGTCCGGGAGGGGACGCTGTCGCAGTACGTGTACCTGGAGAACGGGGCGCTGTGGGCCATCGGCGCGCTGGCCACGATCCTGCTCATCAGCATCGAGGTCGAGGTGCCCGAGGTCGTCACCGGCCTCATCGGGGTGGCCTTCATCGTGGCCGCCCTCATCTCCTCCATCGCCCACAACCGCGCCCACCCCGAGGACGCGCAGCTGGAGCGGACCCCGCAGCCGGCGGGCTGAGCGGCCCCACCCGGGGACGGGACGGGGGCGAGGGGGCACGGCAGGGAGTCGAGGAGAACGGGGACAGCGCGGTGGACGGGCGGCCGGCCGAGGCGGTGCACACCTTCCTCGGGCACCCCGTGCCGCGGCGCAGCACCCGCACCCTGGCCGACCACCTCGCCCCCCGGCGACGTCCCGCCCCGGCACCAGCACCAGCACCAGCACCAGCACCGGCCCCGGCGCCCCGGCCCGCCCCTACCCCCCGCGCCCAGCCCCGACCCGTCCCGCCGGCACCGGCGGCCGTCGTGGGGCGGGCGCGGGCCAGCGAACGGCGGATCGTCCTGGACGACGAGCGCCCGAGCCTGACGGTCCCGGCCGCCGAACGCGGCTCCGGCAGCCTGCGCTTCACGCTGCAGTGGGAGCAGCAGGTGACCTCGACCGGGCTGCGCCGTTCCTCCGACGTGCACCTGGGCTGCTTCTGGGAGACGCGCGACCGCCACCGCGGTGCGCTGCAGGCCCTGGGGGAACTGCTCGCCGCCCCCGGCTTCGGCGCCCGGCAGGTGCTGCGCCTGGGCGCGCGCCACGAGGAGACGGGCGAGGAGGTCCTCGCCGACGCCGCCCACCTGGACCTGCTGCGCCGGATGGTCTTCTACGTCTACACCACCGGCCCGGCGGCTCCCGACCTCGCGGCGCTGGCCCCCCGGCTGACGATCGCCCGCCGCGGCGCGGGGACGGTGCAGATGTGGGCCCAGGACCCGCCCGCCGGTGCCCGCACCTGCGCCCTGGCCTCCCTGCACGACGTCGCCGGGGACCTGGTCCTGCGGCGCGAGAACGAGTTCTTCGAGGGCACGGCCCGGGACGTCGCCCTCGCCTACGGCTTCGACGACCTCGACTGGAACGCCGAGGGGACCGTGCCCCGCCCGTCCTGACCACCGCACCCGACCACCGCCCCCGACCACCGCACCCGACCCACCGGAGGACCACCATGGCCGTCAGCCTCACCAAGGGCCAGAAGCTGTCGCTGACCAAGTCCGGCGGCGGGGAACTGACCCGCGTCTTCATGGGCCTGGGCTGGGACGCCGTGGCCAAGGGCCTGTTCCGCAAGAAGGCCGTCGACATCGACCTGGACGCCAGCGTCCTGCTCTTCGACGCCCGCGGCACGCTCCTGGACGAGGTGTGGTTCCAGCAGCTGCGCAGCAAGGACGGCTCGGTCGTCCACAGCGGCGACAACCTCACCGGCGAGGGCGAGGGGGACGACGAGGTCGTCCACCTCGACCTGCCCGCGGTGCCCGCCGCCGTGCAGACGCTCGTCGTCACCGTCTCCAGCTTCACGGGCCAGGACTTCACCCAGGTGCAGAACGCGGTGTGCCGCCTCGTCGACGCGGCCGGCCCCCAGGAGGTCGAGCTGGCGCGCTACGCCCTGTCCGAGGCCGGCCCCCACACCGCGCTCATCATGGCCAAGCTCACCCGGGAGGGGTCCGGCTGGGCCATGACCGCCATCGGGGCCCCCGCCAAGGGCCGGCACATCCGCGACCTGCGTGACGCGGTCGCCGCGCACCTCTGAGCCGGCGCGGTGCGGCACTTCGCCACCCTCGACGCCGGGCAGCGGGAACGGCTGTTCCTGCACCCCCCGCAGCCGGTGGACGTCACCGCCGGGCGGGACGAGCTGGCCGTGGCCCTCGGCGCGACGCTGTACAGCCCCGCGACCCGCGAGCGCCTCGCCGGTGACCTGCTGCAGCTCGCCCGTCGGGGCGTGCTGTCGGCCGTGGCGTGCCTGGAGGACTCCGTCCCGGACGACCGCGTCGCCCGGGCCGAGGAGATCCTCGTGCGCGAGCTCGCCGGGCTGGCCCGGGCCCCGGAGTGGGTCGACGGACAGCCCCTCATGCTGTTCCTGCGCGCCCGCACGCCCGGTCAGCTCCTCGACGTCGTCGACCGCGCCGGGGTCGGGCTGGACTGCCTGCTCGGGTTCGTCGTGCCGAAGTTCGGCGGTGCGGGGCAGCCGGCCCCGCAGGAGTGGCTGCAGGCCGTCGCGGCGGTCTCCGAGCGCGCCGGGCGCCGGTTGTGGGCGATGCCGGTGCTGGAGAGCCGTGACGTGGCCCACCTCGACACCCGGCACGAGGCCCTGTTCGCCATCCGCGACGTCCTGGACGCCCACCGCGACGTCGTCCTCGCCGTGCGCACCGGCGCCACCGACCTGTCCGCCGCCTACGGGCTGCGCCGCCCGCGCGGGTCGACCGTCTGGGACGTGCGCGTCGTCGCCGACGTCCTCGGCGACGTCATCAACGTCCTGGGCCGCGCCGACGGCAGCGGGTACCCCATCACCGCCCCCGTGTGGGAGCACTTCAGCTCCGGCGAGCGGGTCTTCCGCACCTCCCTGGCGGCCAGCCCCTTCGCCGAGGGCGCCGAGGAGCTGCGCGAGCAGCTCATCGCCGACGACCTCGACGGCCTCGTCCGCGAACTCGTCCTGGACCAGGTGAACGGCCTGCAGGGCAAGACCGTCATCCACCCCTCCCACGTCGCCGTCGTGCACGCCGTGTCGGTCGTCACCCACGAGGACTTCTGCGACGCCACCGACATCGTGGCCCAGTCCGGCGGCGGGGCGATGGCCTCGGCGTACCGGAACAAGATGAACGAGGCCGGTCCGCACCGGGCGTGGGCCGAGCGGGTCCTGCGACGCGCCCGGGCCTTCGGCGTCGCCCGCGAGGACGTCTCCTACGCCCACCTGCTGCAGGCCCAGGACGAGGCGTGGCGCCGGATCCGGACCGGCTCGTGACCGCGACCGCGCGGGACTGGGTGGGGCAGCGGCTCGGCGTCGGCGTCGAGGGGCCGCCCGGCGTCGACGGCCTCGACGTGCACGACCTGCTCGGGCTGGCGCTGCGCCGCAACCCCCGCCGCGCCCACCTGCTCGTCAGCACCGTCCTGGGCAAGCACGTGCCCACCGACCCGCGCCTCGTGCGCGCCGCCGGCCTGCGGCTGGGGGCCCGGGTCGCGGCCGCCCTCGGCGTGCCCGACACCCCCGGGGCCCCCACCGCGACGTGGCGGGCCGTCCTCGCCGGGGACGGCGCCGCCGCGAGCGCGGTGCTGGCCGCCGCCGGGCGGCCGGCGGCCCGGCCCGACGTCGTGGTCCTGGGGTACGCCGAGACGGCCACCGGCCTCGGGCACGCCGTGGCCCAGGCCCTCGGCGCGGCGGGGCTGCACTCCACCCGCCGCGAGGTGCCCGGCGCGGTCGACTGGGCCGGTTTCCAGGAGGAGCACTCCCACGCCACCGGGCACCGGCTGCTGCCGGCCGACCCCTGCGTGCGCGCGCGCCTGGCCGACCCCGCGGCCCCCGTCGTCCTCGTCGACGACGAGCTGTCCACCGGCCGGACCGTCGCGAACACCCTGCGCGCCGTGCACGCCCTGGCCCCCCACGGGCACTACGTCGTCGCCGGGCTCGTCGACCTGCGCTCGCAGGCCGACCGCGACCGGCTGACCGCCCTGGCCGGCGAGCTCGGCGCCCGCGTCGACGTCGTCGCACTGGCCCGCGGCGCGGTCGAGCTGCCCGAGGGCGTCCTGGAGCGCGGCGCGGACCTCGCCGCCCGGGTCGAGCCCGTCACCCCCCGCCCCCGGCCCGTCCCGGACGTGCCGGCCCTCGCCCTCGCCTGGCCCGCCGGGCTGGCCACCACCGCCCGCTTCGGCACCCCGCCCGGGCACGAGGCCGCCCTCGACGCGGCGCTCGCCCGGCCCGGCGCCCTCGACGCCCTGGTGGGGGCGCTGCCGGGCGGGGGAGACGTCCTCGTCCTGGGGACCGAGGAACTGCTGCACGCCCCCCTCGCGGTGGCGGCGGCGCTCGCGGACCGGTGGGCGGGGCGGGTGCGGTTCTCCTCCACGACCCGTTCGCCCGTCCTGGCGGTCGACGACCCCGGGTACGCGGTCCGCAGCTCCGTCGCGTTCTGCTCCCACGACCTGGCCCAGGACGGGCCGGGCGTGCGGTACGTGCACAACGTGGCCCGGCCCGGTGGCTGGGACGCGGTGCTGCTCGTCGTGGACGGCGCCTCCGACCCGGCCGCGCTGCACGCCCCCGACGGCGTGCTCGCCGCCCTGGCCCCGCACACCGGTCGCCTCCTGCTGCTCACCCTGCCCGCCGACACCTGGAGTGACCCCGCGTGAACCTGCCGACCCCGCTGTCCGGGCCCCGGTTCGGCAGCTACCGGCCGGACGAGGTGAGCTGGCTGCTCACCGACCTGTCCGGCGCCGACCTCGAAGCACCCGCCGAGGAGCGCGAGGAGGCGATCCAGAGCGGCGGCGCGCACTACGCCGAGTCCCTGCCCGTGGAGTACCAGCCGAGCGAGCAGTACCAGCGGCTGTTCCTGGACGCCCTGGCCCGCGGCGCTCGCCGGGTCGCGCTCGGGGTGGCGGTGGTGGCCGAGCTCCTGCGCGCCGAACGCGGCCCGGACCTCGTGCTCGCCTCGTTGGCGCGGGCCGGGACGCCCGTCGGGATCCTGCTGCGGCGCTGGGCGGCCCGGCAGGGGCTGCACTGGCCGCACGTGGCCGTGTCCATCGTGCGCGGCAAGGGCATCGACGAGGTGGCGCTGCGCTGGGTCGCCGCCCACCACGACCCCGCGGACGTCGTGTTCGTCGACGGCTGGACGGGCAAGGGCGCCATCGTCCGGGAACTGTCGACCGCCCTGGCCGCTCTCGACGCGGGGTTCAGCGACGACCTGGCCGTGCTGGCCGACCCGGGCCGCTGCGTGCGGACGTTCGGCACCCGCGAGGACTACCTCGTCCCCTCGGCGTGCCTGAACTCCACCGTCTCCGGGCTGGTCTCGCGCACCGTCCTCAACGAGCGCCTCATCGGGCCGGGGCAGTTCCACGGGGCGAAGTTCTACGCCGAGCTGGCGCCGGCCGACCTGTCCGGCCGGTTCCTCGACGAGGTCACCGCCTGCTTCGACGACGTGGCCGACGAGGTGCCCGCCACGGTCGAGGCCGTCCGCACCGGGGACCGGCAGGCGTCGTTCACCGGCTGGGCCGAGGTGGAGCGCGTCAGCGGGCACTACGGCATCGGGGACGTGAACCTCGTCAAACCCGGGGTGGGGGAGACGACCCGCGTCCTGCTGCGCCGCGTCCCGTGGCGGGTGCTCGTGCGCCCGGAGGCCGAGCTCGCCCACCCCGACGACCTCGCGCACGTGCGGCTGCTCGCCGACCAGCGCGGCGTCGTCGTGGAGGAGGTGCCCGGGTTGTCCTACTCGGCCATCGGGCTCATCCACCCGCGGTACACCCGCGGCGCGACCGGGGCCGACGGGCGGGCGGTGTGAGCGCGGGCCTGCTCGCGGCCAGCGACCTGGACCAGACGCTGGTGTTCTCCGCCCGCTCCGCCCAGGCCGACGTCACCGGCCTCGTGCCCGTCGAGGAGTACCGCGGCGGCACCATCTCCTGGGTGACGCCGGGCGCGTGGGCGGTGCTGGGCGACCTCGTCGCCTCGGGCCGGTTCGTCCCCGTCACGACGCGGACCGTCGAGCAGTACCGGCGGATCCGCTGGCCGGACCGGCCGCCGCGGTACGCGGTGTGCGCCAACGGGGGTGTCGTCCTCCTCGACGGTGCCCCCGACGCGTCCTGGGACGCCGCGGTCCGGGAGCGGCTGGCGGGCTGCGCACCGGTCGCCGACGTCGTCGCCGAACTCGGCCGGCTGGCCGCCGGTCTCGTCGCGGCCGTCCCGGGGTCGGAGGAACCCGCCGTGCGGGAGGTGCCCGGGTTGTTCGGGTACGTCGTCCTGCGCGAGGGGCAGCGACCGGAACTGGAGGGGCCCCGGCTCGGTGAGCTCACGGCGCTGCTCGACGGGTGGGGTTTCACGGTGTCCCTGCAGGGCCGCAAGCTCTACGCCGTGCCGCGGCCGCTGACGAAGTCGGCCGCCGTCGCCGAGGTCGTCTCCCGGTGCGACGCGGACGGTTTCGTCGCCGCCGGGGACTCCCTGCTCGACGTCGACCTGCTCGTCGCGGCGCGGGCGGCGCGCCGGCCGCGGCACGGGGAACTCCTGCGGACCGGGTGGGAGCACCCAGGGGTCGAGCTGACGGACGCGGTCGGGGCGGCGGCGGGGGAGGAGATCGCCCGCTGGCTGGCCGCGCAGACCGGCTGACGTCAGCGCCCCCGGCGGCGCAGTGCCACGGCAGCGCCTGCGAGCCCCAGCAGCCCGAGCGTCCACCGGACGACCGGCCCACCCGGTAGGTGCAGCAGGGACTCGGTCAGCGCCCCCGTGGGCACGACGAGGCGTGCGAGCAGCCCGACCGCCCCCGGCCGTCGCAGCAGGGTCCCCACGAACCCCAGCGGCGCGCAGCACACCAGGGCCACCGCCCACCAGAACGCGATCCGCGGGGCGTACGCCGACAGCGGCAGGTCGTGCAGGACGGCGGCGACGACGTAGAACGCCGACAACCCCACTGTCCCGCTGAGCCACCCGGCGAGGACCGCGCGGCGCGGGGTACCGGCGAAGGCGCCGGCGGCGACCGCCACGGCGGCCCAGGCCGTCCCGGAGTTCAGGACGGCGCCGAGGAACCGGGCCGGCGCGGCCGACGTGCTGTCCAGCAGCGCGTTCAGGGCCCCGAACGCGGCCGCTGCGCCGAGGACCAGGAGCAGGCGTCGGGTGGGACTCACGCGTCGACCGTAGGGAACGGCGAACCCGCGGACGGTCCCCCGCGCCGGATCACCCGGGGCTGCGCGCCAGACCTCCACGGGCGTCGAGGCGCCGCGGGACCGGGGCGGTCACGGGAACAGGGGTTCCACCGCCCGGCGCCCCGCGTCGAGGTCGAAACCCCTCGCCGCCAGCCAGTCGTCGGACCAGTACGTGTCGAGGTAGCGGTTCCCGTCGTCGCAGACGAGCGTCACGACCGACCCCGCGCAGCCCTCGTCGCGCATGCGGTGCACGAGCCGCAGCGCGACGCAGAGGTTCGTCCCCGTCGAGGCGCCGGCGCGGATCCCGGTGCGCTCGAACAGCACCCGCATCGCCGCCACCGACTCGTCGTCGGGCACGGTGACGACCTCGTCGATGACCGACGGGACGAAGGACGGTTCCACGCGGGGCCGGCCGATGCCCTCGATGCGCGACCCGCGCGCCGTCACGTCCCGGGAGCCGGTGCGCCACGCCGGCGCGAACGCCGACCCCTCGGGGTCGGCGACGGCCAGCTTCGTCGCGTGCTGCGCGTACCGGCAGTACCGGCCGATCGTCGCGCTCGTGCCGCCGGTCCCGGCGCCGACGACGATCCACTCCGGCTCGGGATGGGGTTCGAGGGCGAGCTGCTCGAAGATCGAACAGGCGATGTTGTTGTTCCCGCGCCAGTCGGTGACCGTGGAGGCCATCGCGAACTGGTCGAGGTAGAACCACCCCGGCTGCGCCCCCAGCTCCTCGGCCGCCGCGTAGACGTGACCGGGGTCCTCGACCAGGTGCAGCCGCCCGCCCTGACGGCGGATGAGGTCCAGCTTCGCGCTCGAGGTGGCGGCCGGCACGACGGCGACGAACTCCAGGCCGAGCAGGCGGGCGAAGTACGCCTCCGAGACCGCGGTCGACCCGCTGGAGGCCTCCACCAGCGTCGTGCCCGGGCCGATGTCGCCGTTGCTGAGCCCGAAGAGGAACAGCGAGCGGGCGAGGCGGTGCTTGAGCGAGCCGGTGGGGTGGGTCGACTCGTCCTTGAGGTACAACCGCACGCCCCAGTCGTCGGGGAGGTCGAAGACCCGCAGGTGGGTGTCGGCGCTGCGGTTGGCGTCGGCCTCGACGACGCGCACGGCGGCGTGCACCCAGTCGCGGTCGCCGGCCGGTGTGGGTGCGGATCCGGGGGTGGCGGGCGTCGGGCTCACCGGAGGACGGTACCGGCGAAACGGCCCTCGGGAAGATCGTCGCAGGCCACGATGGGTCCGTGTCCGATCCGTCCACGCCACCGCCCCGGCGTTCCGCCACCCTCCTCGCCACGGGTGCCCTCGTCGGGGCCGCTCTGCCCGTCGTCCTGCTCGTCGCCGACCTCGTGCCGATCTTCACCGAGACCTACGAGGACGTGGACCTCCCCGGGTTCACGACCCCGGGGCGGACGGAACGGCTGGCCCAGGCGGTGACGACGACTGCGTGGTCCCCGGCCCTGTTGACCTCCGTGCTCGGACTCGCGGTCCTGGCCGCACTCGTCGTGGCGGGACGGCGGGTCCCGCTCGCGTTGCGCCTGCTGGGCGCGGTCGCCGGGCTCGCGGTCGTGGCCTTGGCGGTGGTCGCCGCCGTCGGCACCGCCGCCGGGGCAGGTTCGGGGTTCGGGACCGGGTTGGGGCTGGACCCCTCCTCCGCGGTCCAGGACGCCCCGACCGTCGGCCCGCTCCTGGCCGTCACGGTCTTCGCCGTCCTGACCGTCGTCGCACTGCTCGGGCGGACGCGGGCCTCGTGAGGATCCTGCCGTGGACCCTGCTCGTCGCGACGGCCGCGCCCGTCGTGGCCGCCCTCGTCGCCGCAGCCCGTGTGCTGCGCGGCGATCTCGACGTCCTGAACACCTACACCGGCCCGGGCTACGAGGACGTCGACGCCGCTCCCGCCCTGCTGGACCGGCTCGCGTGGCTGACGTACTCCGTCGGCCACGAGTGGGCGCTCGCCGCGGCAGGCCTCGGGTGCGTCTCGCTCGCCGCGTGCCGGTGGGCTCCCCGCCCGTGGCAGGTGGCCGGTCCCGCGCGCGGGGTCGCCGCAGCCCTGGCCGGCGCCACGGGTCTCGTGGGTCTGGCTGCGGCCGTGGTCGTCCTCGTGGTCACCCACGCGCCGCTCACGCCCCTGCAGACCCAGCTGTCGGCCCCCCGAGAACCGGAGCCAGGCACGGTGGTCGCCACCGTCGTCAGTCTCGGCACCCCGTTCAGCGACGCGGCCGTTCCCGCCGTCCTCGGGGGCACGGCCCTCGTGGCCGCCTGGTTCCTGACCCGACGGGAAGCGACGCCCCACGCGGTCACGGGTCCCTGACGCGGCCACCAGGTTCGTCCCCCCGGGAACCCGCACGGCGGCCGCGTGGGGACTGTCCCGCCGCGGGGCCTGACGACTTCCGCCGGCGACGGACCACCTCAGGCGTTCGCCACAACCCACACCGTCGTGTCCCGCGGGACGCGACCACCGGTCAGGTCCCCGCTGGCGAGGACGAGCTGCCCCGCAGGCAGGTCGACCGGTTCCCCGCCGACGTTCATCAGGCAGGTCCAGCCGCCGGGGCGGGTGAACGCGACGACGTGCGGAGGTGTCTCGATCCACGTCAGTTCCTCGGCGCCCTGCAACCGGCGGCGTTCGGCGAGTGCCTTCCGGTAGAACTCCAGCGTGGACCCCGCCACCCCGTCCTGCTGGTCGGCGGCGACGTCGGCGAACCAGGACGGTTGCGGCAGGTGCGCCCCACCGGGGCCGAACCCGTACGAGGGTCCGGCCGCGGTCCAGGGCAGCGGGACGCGGCAGCCGTCGCGGCCCTTCTGCTCCCCGCCGGAGCGCAGCCACGTGGGGTCCTGCAGGTCGGCCGCGGGGAGGTCGGCGACCTCGGCCAGCCCGAGTTCCTCACCCTGGTAGAGGTAGGTGCTGCCGGGCAGGGCGAGGATGAACGCCGTCGCCGCGCGCGCCCGGCGCAGCCCGCCGGCGGTGTCGGGTTCGGGGTCCTTGCCGGCCGACAGGAGCCAGGCGTTCTGGTCGGCGCCGGCGGGCAGCGCGTAGCGGCTGGCGTGCCGGACGACGTCGTGGTTGGACAGGACCCACGTCGAGGAGCTGCCCGCCTCGCGGGCGAAGGCGAGGTTCTCGGTGACGACGGTGCGGAACGCGTCAGCGTCGAAGTCCGCCAGCAGGAGGTCGAAGTTGAACGCCTGGCCCAGCCCCTCGGGGGAGGCGTAGCGGGCGCGGCGGTGCGCCGGGACCCACGCCTCGGCCACCGCGGTGCGCGGCGGGTCGTACTCGTCGAACAGCGTGCGCCACTCGACGTACACGTCGTGCACCTCGTCGCGGTCGAAGAAGCGGTGCGCCCCGTCGACGAGGTCGGCGAGCTCGGCCTGGCTGGGCAGGGGTTCGGTGAGGTCCTTGGCCAGGGAGTTCGCGACGTCGATGCGGAACCCGTCGACGCCGCGGTCGGCCCAGAACCGCAGGGTCTGCAGGTGGTCCTCGCGCACGTCGGGGTGGTTCCAGTTCCAGTCCGGCTGCTCGGGGGCGAACAGGTGCAGGTACCACTCGCCGTCGCCGACGGGTTCCCACACCGACCCGCCGAACATCGCGGTCCAGTCGCTCGGCGGCAGTTCACCGTCGGCACCGCGGCCGCGGCGGAACACGTACCGCTCGCGCTCGGGCGACCCCGGCCCGGCGGCCAGGGCCCGCTGGAACCAGACGTGCCGGTTCGAGGAGTGGTTGGGGACGATGTCGACGACGAGCTTGATGCCCGCGGCGTGCAGGGCCTCGACCATGACGTCGAACTGCTCCAGCGTCCCGATCCTCGGGTCGACGTCGCGGTGGTCGTCGACGTCGTAGCCGCCGTCGGCCAGGGCCGAGGGGTAGAAGGGGCTGAGCCAGACGGCGTCGACGCCGAGGGCCGCCAGGTGCGGGACGCGGGAGGTGAGGCCGGGCAGGTCCCCGATCCCGTCGCCGCCCGAGTCGGCGAAGCTGCGCGGGTAGACCTGGTAGACGACGGCCTGGCGCCACCAGTCCTGGGGCTGGGTCAACGGGAGCTCCGGTGGTCGTGGGGGTGGAGGGCTAGATTCAGGCCCTGAATCAAGTGTGCCGAGCGGACGTGGGAGGGTCAAGGGGTGACGAGCGGTTCTCCGGTGGGTCCGTCGGTGACGCGGCGGCTGCGGGACGACAACGCCCTCGCCGTCCTGCACCACGTCTGGGACCTGCCCGAGGTCGCGGACGGCGTGACGGGGACCGACCTCATGGCCGCGACCGGCCTGTCGCGGGCGACCGTGCACGACGTCTGCGGTGAGCTCATCGACCGCGGCTGGCTGCACGAGCTGGCCAACGGCCGCGCCGCGGACGGCTACGTCAAGGGCCGGCCGGCACGCCGCTACGCCTTCGACGCCCTCGCCGGGACGGTCGTCGGCGTCGACGCCGGGCAGCACCGGATCGCCGCGCGCGTCGCGGACCTGCGGGGCCGCGCGCTGGCCGACGTCGCCGTCACGGTCGACCACGACCCGGGCCGCGTGCCGGTGGCCGACCGGGTCGCCGACGTCGTGCGGACGGTCGAGGAGGCCTGGGAGCGGGCCGGCGCGCCACGGGTGCTGGCGGCGGCGGTGGGGGTCCCCGCGCCGGTCGGCCCCTCGGGCACCACCGAGTTCAGCGGGAACCCCTACTGGGAGTTCGTCAACCCCGATCTGGCCGGTGAGCTCGCCCGCGCCAGGGGGTGGCGCGTCCTGGCCGACAACGACGCCAACCTCGCGGCGCTGGCCGAGAGCCGGCGCGGCGGTGGGGGCGGTGCCCGGCACCAGGTGACGCTGCTGGCCGGGGAGCGCATCGGCGCCGGGGTCGTGGAGGACGGCCGGTTGCTGCGCGGAGCCCGCGGCGGGGTGGGGGAGATGCGCTACCTCGACCTGGTCGAGGGGGTCGGGTCCTCCGACGGGTTCGGCAAGGTGCTGCGCGATCTGGCCCGTGCCGCCGGCGGGTCCGGGGCGGCCGAGGACGTCGTCGCGGCCGCCGGCGCCGGGGAGGAGTCGGCGGTGGCGTCGCTGGACACCGCCGCCGAACGGCTCACCCGGGTCGTCGTGACGCTCGTCAGCCTGTTCGACCCCGACCGGGTCGTCCTGGCCGGGGGCGTCGCGGACGCCGCCGGTCTCGTCGAGCGCGTCGAAGCGGGGCTGCCGCGGTTCCTGGGCCCGCCGCGCCCGCCCGTCGTGGCCTCGACCCTGGGCCGCGACGTCGTCGTGCTCGGCGCGCTGCGCCGCGCGCTGGACGAGGTGCGGGCCGACGCCCTGGCCCTCTCACCCGGGCGCGGCTGACGTCCTCAGAACGAGTGCTCCTCGCCCGGGAACGAGCCGTCGCGGACGTCGGCGGCGTACGTCCTCGCCGCCTCGGCCAGCGTCGTGCGGACGTCGGCGAACTTCCTGACGAACCGGCCGGTGCGCTCGGACAGGCCCGCGAAGTCCTGCCACACGAGGACCTGCGCGTCGCACCCCGCTCCCGCCCCGATGCCCACGGTGGGGATCGCCAGCGTCGACGTCACCTGCCGGGCCACGTCGGCCGGGACCATCTCCAGCACCACGGCGAAGGCCCCGGCCTCCGCGACGGCCTTGGCGTCCGCCAGCACCTGGGCGGCGGCGTCGCCGCGGCCCTGGACGCGGTACCCGCCCAGGGCGTGCTCGGCCTGCGGGGTGAACCCGACGTGGGCCATGACGGGGATGCCGGCCTCCACCACGGCCCGCACGCGGGAGGCGCGCGCGAGGCCGCCCTCGAGCTTCACGGCGTGCGCCCCGCCCTCCTTCATGAGCCGGACCGCCGAGTGCACCGCCTGCTCGTCGGAGGCCTCGTAGGAACCGAACACCAGGTCGGCCACGACGAGGGCGTGCGGCGCGCCCGCGACGACCGCGCGGACCAGCGGCACCATCAGGTCCAGCGTGACCGGCAGCGTCGAGGGCATGCCGTACACCGTGTTCGCCGCGGAGTCCCCGACCAGCAGCGCCGGGATGCCCGCCTCGTCGAACACCGCCGCCGTCATCGCGTCGTAGCTGGTGAGCATCGCCCACCGCTCGCCCGCGTCCTTCCACTGCTGCAGGTGGTGCACCCGGGTGCGCCGGCGGTGCGCGGGCCCGGGCGTGGGCTGCTCGGTCGCGTACGCCACCTCAGCCCTCCGTCGCGGGCGCGTCGGTCTTGACGTCGACGGGCGGGGTGAGGGACCCCGACGCCTGCGGTTCGCGCCAGCGGTTCGTGATGGGCAGGCGCCGGTCCCGGCCGAACGCCTTGAAGGAGATCTTCGGCCCCGGCGCGAACTGCCGGCGCTTCCACTCCGCGCGGTCCACCAGGGTCACGACGGAGTCGACGAGAGCCCCGTCGAAACCCGCCGCCAGCATGTCGGCGCGGCCCCGGTCGCCCTCGACGTAGTCCTCCAGGATCGCGTCGAGCACCTCGTACGGCGGCAGGGAGTCCTGGTCGGTCTGGTCCGGGCGCAGCTCGGCCGACGGGGGTTTACTGATGGTGTTCTCCGGGATCGGCGGCTGCTCCCCGCGCCGCGCGGCCTCGGCGTTGCGCCAGCGGGACAGGTCCCACACCAGCGTCTTCGGCACGTCCTTCAGCGGCGCGTACCCGCCGACGGAGTCGCCGTACAGCGTCGAGTACCCCACCGCCAGCTCGCTCTTGTTGCTCGTGGCCAGGGTGAGGTGGCCCTCCTGGTTGGCCAGGCCCATGAGCGTCGTCCCGCGCACGCGGGCCTGCAGGTTCTCCTCGGCCACGCCGTGCAGCGGGACGGTCGCCAGGAACGCGTCGACCATCGGGGCGATGGCGTACTGCCGGTACTCGAAACCGCAGCGGGTCGCCAGGTCCTGCGCGTCGTCGCGGGAGTGCTGGCTGGAGTAGCCCGAGGGCAGGGAGATGCCGACGACGTTCTCGGCGCCGATTGCGTCGCAGGCCAGGCTCGCGACGAGCGCGGAGTCGATGCCGCCGGAGACGGCGATGACGACCGAACGGAACCCGTTCTTGCGCACGTAGTCCCGCAGGCCCAGCACGATCGCGGCGTGGACGTCGGCGACGTCGGGCAGGGGTTCGTGGACCTCGCTGACGCGCGGCGTGAACGCCGGGACCGGTTCCTCGCTGACGGTGACGCGCTGCACACCCTCCTCCCAGCCCGGGGTCTGCGCGGCGGGCAGGTCGAGGTCGGTGACGACGAGGGCCTCGCGGAACTGCGGCCCGCGCGAGAGGACCGTGCCGTCGGCGGCCACGACGAGGGAGTCGCCGTCGAAGACCAGCTCGTCCTGCCCGCCCACGGCGTTGACGTAGGCGATGGGGCAGCCGGCCTCCGCGGCGCGGCGGGCCACGAGGTCGAGGCGGACGTCGTCCTTGTTGCGCTCGTAGGGGGAGCCGTTGATGACGGCGAGCAACCCGGCCCCGGCCTCGTCGGCGGTCTGCACGGGCCCGCCGTCCTGCCACAGGTCCTCGCAGATCGCGACGGCCACGTCGATGCCGCGCACCCGCGCCACCAGCAGGTCGTCACCGGGGGTGAAGATGCGGTGCTCGTCGAAGACGCCGTAGTTCGGCAGGTGGTGCTTGGCGTAGCGCCCCAGGACCCGGCCGCCGTGCAGGACCGCCGCGCAGTTCTGCGGCCGCCCCCGCTCCTCGTGCTGGTCGACGTACCCCACGACGACCGTGACGTCACCGTGGCCGTCGTCGGCGATCTCCGCGGCCAGCCGCCCCACCGCCTGCTGCGAGGCCGTCACGAACGAGCGGCGCAGGGCCAGGTCCTCCACCGGGTACCCCGTCACCGCGGTCTCGGGGAACAGCACCAGGTGCGCCCCGTCCGCCGCGGCCCTCGCCGTCCACTCCCGGATCGCCGCGACGTTCCCGTCGAGGTCGCCGACGGTCGTGTCGATCTGGGCCATGGCCACGCGCAGCTGGGGCATGGGGCCAGCGTAGTGAGCCGTGGCGGGGGTGGCCGGGGCGGTGCTGGCGGGCGTCGTGGCGGGGACACCCATCGGTGTCACCACGGGTCTCGGGCGTGGAGTGAGGTGTCGGTGTCCTGTCGACGTCGCTGGGGCGACTGCGTCGGAACACCCACCAGATGTCCCATCGTGTTCCCCAGGGCGAGGTGCTCTGGTCGAACCGGTACCCACAGCCCACGCGCGCACCGTGTCCTCCACAGCTGCGACCGCTGCTGCAGCGCCGACGCCGAGCGCCGACGAGGCTCCGTCCGTGCCGACGATCCCCGACCACCTGCTCGCCACCGCCCGTGAGCAGCAGAACCTGCTGACCCGGGCGCAGCTGTACGGCGCCGGGGTGACCAGCGCCCAGATCCGCTGGGCCCTCGGCCGGCACTGGCGGGGTGTGCACCCGGACGTCTTCCTCCTGGCGACGGGCCGGATCGACCCGGCGCAGCGTCTCGTGGCCGCAGCTCTCTTCGCCGGCGCGGGAGCCCAGATCGGGTCGAGCACCGCGGCTCGCTACTTCGGCCTGACGTCCGTCCCGGACGACGGGGTGGCGCGCCTCTTCGTGCCGTGGGGCGCGAAGTCCCGCGAACGTCCCGGAGTCTCGGTGCGCCGGACGCGTCGTCCCGACCCGCGGCCGTGGTCGAGGGGACCCCTGGCGTTCACCTCCCCCGCGCGCACCGTGGTGGACGCGGCGCGGCAGCTGCGCGGGGACGCCGTGCGCGCGGTGGTCTTCGAGGCGGTGCAGCGCCGGATGGTGACGGTGGAGCAGCTGGCGGCGGAGGTCGAGGCAGGGGCGATCCGGGGGAGCGCGGCGGTGCGGGCGGCGGTCCTGGAGGTCTCGGGTGGGGCGTGGTCGCTGCCCGAGAGCGAGTTCGCCGACTGCCTCGCCGGGAGCCGGGTCCTGCCCGAGGTGCTGCTCAACCCGGTGCTGACGACCCTGGACGGGTCGGTCCTGCCCAGTCCCGACGGGTACCTGGAGGAGGTCGGGCTCGCGCTGCAGGTGCATTCGCGCCGGCACCACCTCTTCGAGGACGACTGGGAGTCCACCCTCCGCACGGACACGGCGCTCGGTGCCGTGGGCGTCCCGCTCATGGCCTTCTCCCCGCGCACGCTGCGGACCGAGTCGGCCCGCGTCCTGGCTGCCGTCGAGCGCGCCTACCTGGGCCTGCGCGGCCGGCCGCGACCGCCCGTCGTCGCTCGGGCGCGGCGGCTGGTGTGAGCGCCCACGGAGTCGTGGAGTGAGGTGTGGGTGCCCCCTCGTGGTCGTCCCGGTGACGTCGACGGGACACCGGTGCCTCACCCCACGACCGACGGCTGTGGTGACACCGATGGGTGTCCCGCCCGCGCGCAGGGCGGGGACGGGGGTGCGGCGGGGCGGGGGTGGTGATGCGCGATGATGACCGGGATGGCCGCCGGGCCCGGCGGACGGATCGAGCGGAAGGGTGGCCATGGACCGCCAGCAGGAGTTCGTGCTGCGGACGCTGGAGGAGCGGGACATCCGCTTCGTCCGGCTCTGGTTCACCGACGTCATCGGGACGTTGAAGTCGGTGGCGATCGCCCCCGCCGAGCTCGAGGGGGCCTTCGGGGAGGGCATCGGCTTCGACGGGTCGGCCATCGAGGGCCTGTCCCGCGTGTCGGAGTCGGACATGCTGCTCCAGCCCGAGCCGTCGACGTTCCAGGTGCTGCCGTGGCGCACCACCGACGAGCACCAGGGCACCGCGCGCATCTTCTGCGACATCCTCACCCCCGACGGGCAGCCGGCGCGCTCGGACCCGCGGTTCGTCCTCAAGCGTGCGCTCGACAAGGCCGCGCAGGCGGGCTACACGTTCTACACGCACCCCGAGATCGAGTTCTACCTCTTCAAGGGCCCGCTGGAACGGGGGGCGACGCCCGAACCGGTCGACTACGTCGGCTACTTCGACAACCACCCCGGCAGCACGACGACGGACTTCCGCCGCACGGCCATCTCCACGCTGGAGAGCATGGGCATCTCGGTGGAGTTCAGCCACCACGAGGGCGGGCCGGGGCAGAACGAGATCGACCTGCGCTACGCCGACGCCCTGACGACCGCGGACAACATCATGACGTTCCGCACGGTCCTCAAGGAGGTCGCGCGCGACCAGGGCGTCTACGCCAGCTTCATGCCCAAACCCCTGGCCGGGGAACCGGGGTCGGGCATGCACACCCATCTGTCGCTGTTCGACGGGGACGCCAACGCGTTCTACGAGGCGGGCGCGGAGTACCAGCTGTCCCGCACCGGACGGCAGTTCATCGCCGGGATCCTGCGGCACGCCGCGGAGATCACCGCGGTGACCAACCAGTTCGTGAACTCCTACAAGCGGCTGTGGGCCGGTGGCGAGGCGCCCAGCTACATCTGCTGGGGCCACAACAACCGTTCCGCGCTCGTGCGGGTGCCGATGTACAAGCCGTCCAAGGGGCAGTCGGTGCGCATCGAGTACCGCGCGCTGGACTCCGCGGCCAACCCCTACCTCGCGTTCGCCCTGCTGCTGTCGGCGGGGATGAAGGGCATCGAGGAGGGCTACGACCTGCCCGACGGCGCCGAGGACGACGTCTGGTCGCTCACCGACGCCGAACGCCGCTCGATGGGCATCGAACCGCTGCCGCAGAGCCTGGAGCACGCCACGGCCGTCATGGAGAGGTCCGAACTGGTCGCCGAGACCCTCGGCGAGGGGGTGTTCGACTACTTCCTGCGCAACAAGCGCCAGGAGTGGGCCGACTACCGCGCCCAGGTGACGCCGTTCGAGCTCCAGCGGTACCTGCCGCTGCTGTGACGGGCACGGGTCCGGGCGGGCACGCGGGCAGGGAGGTCGTGAGGTGGTCGTGAGCGATCGGGGACGTCGGTCCAGCGCCCTGGCGCACCTGGTCCGGGTCGGGTTCGCCGACCCGGAGCGGTCGCTGAAGCTGCTGCGCGACCCTGCCCTGCACGGGGTGGTCCGGGCCGAGGGGGACGGGGCGTTCTCCGACGGCACGGCCGGGCTCGTGGGCGCCCTGGGCCGCACGGCCGACCCCGACCAGGCGCTGCTGGGTCTGGTCCGCTGGGCCGAGTCCCTCACCACGGGCCTGGACCGGGACTCCGCGCCGGAGGAGGTGGAGGGGGTCGCCGCCGCGCTGAACCTGCTGCGCGGCGGGGACGCCCCCGAGGTCGTCGGCACCCTGGCCCGGCTGCTCGGCGTCCTGGCCGGGTCGATGGCCCTGGCCGACCACCTCGTCCGCCACCCGCGGCACTGGACCGTGCTGGCCTCGGCCGTCCCGCCGGACCCCGACGAGCTGCGCGCCGAACTGCTCACCGCGGTCGGCGCCGACCCGCAGGACCCCGAACCGGTCGCCACCGGGGGCCGGTCCGGGCGCACCCCGGTCGACGCGCTGCGGGTCGCCTACCGCCGCCGCCTGACCGGGCTCGCCGGCCGGGACCTCGCCGCCCCCGACCCCCTCGCGGTGCTGGACCTGACCGCCGCCGAACTGGCCGACCTGGCCGCGGCCGCGCTCGAGGCGGCGCTGGCGGTCGCGCGGTCGGAACTGCCCGACCACGACCCGGCGACCGGGCCGGGGTCCTGGCGCGCGTGCCGCCTGGCCGTCATCGGCATGGGCAAGACGGGCGGACGGGAACTGAACTACCTGTCCGACGTCGACGTCGTCTACGTCGTCGAACCCGCCGAGGGGGCCGCCGAGGACGACGCGCTCGCCGTCGGCGCCAAGCTCGCCGGTGCGCTGCAACGCATCTGCTCGGCCCCCACGGGTGAGGGCGCGTTGTGGGAGGTCGACGCGGCGCTGCGCCCGGAGGGCAAGGCCGGCCCGCTCGTGCGGACCCTGGCCAGCCACCTGGAGTACTACCGCCGCTGGGCCAAGACGTGGGAGTTCCAGGCGCTGCTGAAGGCCCGGCCCGTCGCGGGCGACCCCCGGCTCGGCTGGGACTACCTCACCTCCATCGCGCCCATGGTGTGGGAGGCCAGCGCCCGGGAGGGTTTCGTCGGTGAGGTGCAGGCCATGCGCCGGCGGGTGGAGTCGCTCATCCCGTCCAAGGAGGCCGACCGCCAGCTCAAGCTCGGCGTCGGCGGTCTGCGCGACGTCGAGTTCAGCATCCAGCTCCTGCAGATGGTCCACGGCCGCAGCGACGAACGGCTGCGGCGCAGCGCGAACACCCTGGAGGCGCTGGACTCCCTCGCGGCCTACGGGTACGTCGGCCGCAGCGACGCCGGCGAGCTCGACCGCGACTACCGGTTGCTGCGCTCCCTGGAGCACCGCATCCAGGTCCACCGGATGCGCCGCACCCACGTGCTGCCGACCTCGGAGAACGACCTGCGCCGCCTCGGCCGGTCCCTGGGCCTGCGCCAGGACCCGGTCAGCGCGCTGGACGAGGTGTGGCGCGGCACCCGGCGCGACGTGCGCCGCCTGCACGAGAAGCTGTTCTACCGCCCGCTGCTGACGGCCGTCGCCAAGCTGCCCGCCGCCGACGCGCGCATCGACGCGCAGCTGTCGGCCGAGGCCGCCCGGGAACGGCTCGCCGCCCTCGGCTACCGCGACCCCGCGGGTGCGCTGCGCCACCTGGAGGCCCTGACGGGCGGGGTCAGCCGCCGCGCCAGCATCCAGCGCACGCTGCTGCCGGTCATGCTCGGCTGGTTCGCCGACGGGGCCGACCCCGATGCGGGGCTGCTCGCCTTCCGCCAGGTCTCCGAGGCGCTGGCCGGCACCCAGTGGTACCTGACGATGCTGCGCGACGCCGGCGCCGCCGCGGAGCGGCTGGCCTCGGTCCTGTCCGCGGCGCGGATGCCGACCGAACTGCTCATGCGCTCACCGGAGGCCGTGTCCGTCTTCGCCGACGACGAGCGGCTGGCGCCGGAGGACGTCGACGAGGTCCTTGCCGACGCCGCCGCGGCCGCCGCCCGCCGCGAGGACCTGGCCGCGGCCGTGCTGGCCGTGCGCGGGGTGCGCCGCCGCGAGCAGTTCCGGACCGTCGTGGCCGACCTCGTCGGCGTGCGGGACCTGGCCGGGGTGGGCCGCGCGCTCGCCGACGCCGACCAGGCCGTCCTCGACGTCACGCTGCGCCGTGTCGTGGCCGACGCCGAGCGCCGGGCCGGGGCGCCCCTGCCCACGCGGGTGCTCGTCGTGGGCATGGGCCGCCTGGGGGCGGGGGAGACCGGGTACGGCAGCGACGCCGACGTCCTGTTCGTCCACGACCCGCTGCCCGGGGCCGACGAGACGCACGCCCAGAAGGCCGCCACCGAGGTCGTCTCCGAGCTGCGCCGACAGCTCGGCGCGGCGGGGCCGGAACCGGCGCTGGAGGTCGACGCGGACCTGCGCCCGGAGGGCCGCAACGGCCCGCTGGTGCGCTCGCTGGCCAGCTACCGCGCGTACTACGAGCGGTGGTCGCTGTCGTGGGAGGCCCAGGCCCTCCTGCGGGCCCGTCCCGTCGCCGGCGACGCCGACCTCGGTGAGCGGTTCCTCGCCCTGATCGACCCGTTGCGCTGGCCCGCCGGTGGTCTGGCCGAGGCCGACCTGCGCGAGGTGCGGCGCATCAAGGCCCGCGTGGAGGCCGAACGGCTGCCGCGCGGGGCCGACCCGGCCCGTCACCTCAAGCTGGGGCGCGGGGCGATCTCGGACGTGGAGTGGACGGCGCAACTCCTGCAGCTCCAGCACGCCGCCGAGCACGAGGGGCTGCGCTCGCTGTCCACCCCGGGGGTCCTGCGCGCCGCCGCCGCCGCGGGGCTGCTGGCCGAGGAGGACGCCCAGACGCTGCTCACCGCCTGGGACCTGGCCTCCCGGGCCCGCAACGCCGTCGCACTGTGGCGGGGCAAGTCCGGGGACTCCCTGCCCACCCAGGCCCGCGACCTGGACGGGGTGGCGCGCATGTTCGGCTTCGAACCCGGCAGCTCGCGGGAGTTCGAGGAGTTGTACCTGCGCACCACCCGCCGCTGCCGGGCCGTCGTCGAACGCGTCTTCTACGGCCGCACCGAGGAGTAGACGCGCGGGTCAGGCCCGCAGCAGGGGGACGACGTCGGCGGTGAACTGCGTGAGGAACCGCGACTGGTCGTGGCCCGGGGCGTGGAAGACGAGGTGGGTGAACCCCGCGTCGACGTACTCCTGCACGGCCTTCGCGACCTGTTCGGGGTCGGAGGCGACGATCCACCGCTTCGCGACCTGCTCGATGGGCAGCTCGTCGGCCAGGCGGGCCATCTCCACGGGGTCGTGGACCTGGGACTTCTGCTCGGCCGACAACGACAGCGGCGCCCAGAACCGGGTGTTCTCCAGCGCGGCCGCCGGGTCCTCGTCGAAGGAGAGCTTGATCTCGATGGTCTTGTCGATCTGCTGCTCGGTGCGCCCCGACGCCTCCAGGCCCTCGCGCAGGGCGGGCAGCAGCGTCTGGGAGTACAGGTCCATGCCCTTGCCGGAGGTGCAGATGTACCCGTCCCCGGCCCGGCCGGCGTACTTCGTCACCCCCGGGCCGCCGGCGGCGACGTAGATCGGCACGGGCTGCTCGGGACGGTCGTAGACCGTCGCGTCGTGCAGGCGGTAGTACTCGCCCTCGAACGTCACCCGCTCCTCGGCCCACAGCGTCTTGATGAGGCGCACGGCCTCGCGCAGCCGCGCGAACCGTTCGCGGGTCTCGGGGAAGTCCACACCCACGGCCGTCTCGTTCAACGCCTCACCGGTGCCCACCCCCAGGATGGCCCGGCCCGGGGCCAGGACGCCGAGGGTGGCGAAGGCCTGGGCGATGACGGCGGGGTTGTAGCGCAGGGTGGGGGTCAGGACCGAGGTGCCGAGCTGGACGCGAGAGGTCTTGGCCGCCACCCACGGCAGCCAGGTCAGGGCCGAGGGGGCGTGCCCGTCGACGTGCCGCCAGGGCTGGAAGTGGTCGGAGATCCACACCGAGTCCAGGCCCTGCTCCTCGGCCTGGACGGCGACGTCGGCCAGCTCCCCGGGCGCGAACTGCTCCGCGGACGCCTTGTAGCCCAGCTTCAACGGCTGACCGTGCGTGTCGACGCTCACGACTCCACCTTCCTCGACGGACCCACCACGGGCTGTGGCGCCCAACCTACGTCGCCGTCCCACGGACGGCCGTCCGGGTGGTCCGGACCTCCCTGGGCACTCCGCACCCGGTCCCGGATGTCCGGAACGGGCCCCGCGCGCGGTGGGGGGCCACTAGCGTCCTCCGCGCCCGCCCAGCCGACCCACCGAGGAACCCGTGATCCGTTACCTGCCCGTCGTCGTCGAGCTGGCCCTGCTCGTCTTCTGCCTCGTCGACTGCGTCCAGACCCCGGCAGACCGCGTCCGGAACCTGCCCAAGCTCGTGTGGGTGCTGCTCGTCGTCGTGCTGCCCGTCGTCGGCGGCATCGCCTGGCTCGTGGCGGGGCGGCCGCAGCGCGTGACGCACCGGCCGGAGGTCTGGTACTCGGCCACGCCCGGGTTCCCCGAGCACGAGCGGCCCGCCGGCTGGGCCGGGGCCGAACGCGGCCGGGTCGACCGGCGGGTGGCCGAGGAGCAAGCCCGCGTCGACGCGGAGTTCGACGCCGCCGTGCGCCGGGCCCGTGCGCGCAACGAGACGCCGGGGGAGGCGCCGCGGACCTGAGGTCTTCCCCGCCGGCGGTTCGTGGGGTAGAAGGACGGGACACGTGATCACCGTCCATCGCGTCACCGTCCCCGAGGAGCCCCGTGCGATCCCTGGACCCCGCCGTCGAGGTCGTCGAGTTCACCCCGACGCCCGAGCAGTACGCGTGGACCTTCGGCGGCACGGCGCCCCTCGCGCGCGTCCGCCCCGGCACGGCGCTGAAGCTGTGGAGCGACGACGCGTTCTGCGGCCGCCTGCGGTCGGTGACCGACCTGCCGGGCACCGCCCTGCGGATGCCGTTCGTCAACCCGCAGACGGGTCCGTTCTTCGTCGAGGGGGCCGAACCCGGTGACACGCTCGTCCTGCACGTCGTCGACCTCGAACCGGCCCGGGACTGGGGCGCCTCGGCGCTCATCCCGTTCTTCGGCGGCCTGACCTCCACCGACCGCACCGCGACGCTGCAACCCCCGCTGCCCGAACGCACCTGGATCTACCACCTCGACTCCGCCCGCGGCACCGTCGGTCTCGACCTGCCGCTGGAGTCCGGACACGTCCACCTCGACCTGCCGCTGGAACCCATGCTCGGGACGGTGGGCGTCGCACCGGCGGCCGGTGAGGTCCGCTCGGCCCTCGTCCCGGACGTGTTCGGCGGCAACATGGACACCCCGGAGCTGCGCGCCGGGACGACGGTGTACCTGCGCGTCAACGTCGAGGGTGCGCTGTTCTCCCTCGGGGACGGGCACTTCCGCCAGGGCGAGGGGGAGTCCTGCGGCACCGCCGTGGAGGGGGCGATGAACTCCCTGGTGCTCGTGGACCTGCTGAAGACCCCGGGACCGGCCTGGCCGCGGCTGGAGAGCGACACGCACTGGACGGTCGTCGGGTCGGCCCGGCCGCTGGAGGACGCCTGGCGCGCCGGGCAGGTCGACGCCGTGAGCTGGATCGGCGAGCTCACCGGCCTGGACACCCTCGACGCCTACCAGGTGCTGTCCCAGGTCAGCCAGGTGCCGCTGGCCAACGCCGTCGACGTGAACTACAGCGTCGCCACGAAGGTCCCGAAGCGGCTCGTGCCCGCGGGCCGGCCCGCCTACGACGGGATCCACGACCGGCTCCGCGCCCTGGTGCGCTGAGCCCGGCCGCGAACCGAGGAGAGGAGTTCCCGATGGACCTGCAGCTCGACGGTGCCCGCGTCCTCGTGACCGGGGGGACCCGCGGCATCGGCCGCGCGATCGTCGCGGAGTTCCTCGCCGAGGGCGCCGACGTCGCCACCTGCGCGCGCACGGCCGCCGACGTCGACGCCCTCGTGGCGTCCGCGACGGGGCCCGGGACCCTGCGGGGCAGCGTCGTCGACGTCGCCCGGCGCGAGGACGTGACGGCCTGGGTCGAGGAGGTGGCCGCCGAGCTCGGCGGGATCGACGTCGTCGTCGCGAACGTCAGCGCCATCGCCGCCGCCGACGACCTGGAGTCCTGGCGCCTGTCGATCGACGTCGACCTCATGGGCACCGTCGCCCTCGTCGACGCCGCCCTGCCGCACCTGCGCCGCGCCGGGGCGGGGTCGATCGTGACGATCGGCAGCGTCTCGGGCCGCGAGGTCGACGCGTTCGCCGGGCCCTACGGCACCGTCAAGGCCGCCCTCGTCGCCTACACGCAGGGCCTGGCGCACCAGCTCGCGGCCCAGGGGATCCGCGCGAACACCGTCTCGCCGGGGAACACGTACTTCGAGGGCGGGGTGTGGCAGCTCACCGAGCGCAACGACCCGGAGTTCTTCGCCCAGGCCCTCGCGCTGAACCCGACGGGCCGGATGGCCACCCCCGAGGAGGTCGCCCGGCCGGTGGTGTTCCTGGCCAGCCCCGCGGCCGGCTTCGTCACCGGGACGAACCTCGTGGTCGACGGCGCGCTGACCCGCGGGATCCAGCTCTAGGAGTTCACGAACACCACGTCGCTGATCGCCGTGCGGTCGAACCCGCGGCCGGCCCCCGGCCGGGTCGTGCGGTCGATCGTCAGGCCCACCTCGCTGACCTCGACGGGGGCGACGGTCGTGGTCTGCATCCCGCGGTCCCCGTCGCGCAGGTCCTGCCGCACCCGCACCGGGCCCTCCGCCGTCCGGAACGTCCACGTCACGGCTGTGATGCGCCGGCCCTGCTCGTAGCGGTCCGTGCCGTCGACCGGGTCGACCTTCGCGAACCCGTTGACCAGACCCACCCCGGTGAGCCGGACGGGGCCCTCGAAGGTGAAGACGAGGGTGTCCCCGCTCGCGTCGCCCTCGGCCCGCCACGCCGTGGCGGGGTCCCCGTCGAGCACGTGGGAGACCGCGTAGGTCGTCGTGCGCCCGCCCGCGTCGGTGTTATCCGGTGCCGTGCTCGGCGCGCTGGCCCGGACCGGCACGACGGAACCCGTGGGGAAGGCCGGGGTCGGATCCGGAGCCGTGGGCGTCGGGGCCGCGCTCGCCGTCCCCGGGGTGACGGCGGGGGTGGCGGCGGGAGTGGTGGTGGGGGAGGCGGACACCGCCAGAGCGGGGGCCGGCGTCTGCGCGGCGGCGTCGTCGTCCGGCCGCGTGAGGTACCAGGAGGAGAACCCCACCGCGACCACCGCGAGGGCCGCGACCCCGGCGAGCACGGGACCACCGGCCCGGCGCCGGCGCCCTTGTGCGGCCGGGGGACCGACGACCTCCAGGCGGTCGGCGGACCCGCGCGGCGTCCCGCACGTCCAGCAGAACCGGTCCCCCGCGCGCATCGCGGCGCGGCAGCTGGAGCAGGTGGTGGTCGTCGGCACGTGGCCCCCGTCCTCGGGTCGTGTCGCAGCGCGCGGCGACGTCGCGCCGCCGGCAGGTGCACAAGGTACCCGGCCGCCGGTCCCGGGAGACGACGGAACCCCCGTCCCAGCGGGGACGGGGGTTCCGGGCGACGTGCCGAGCGGTCGGCTCAGATGTCGTAGTAGAGCTCGAACTCGTGCGGGTGCGGACGCAGCCGGATCGGGTCGATCTCGTTGGTGCGCTTGTAGTCGATCCACGTCTCGATGAGGTCGGACGTGAACACGCCGCCCTCGAGGAGGTAGTCGTGGTCGGCTTCGAGCGCGTCGAGCACCGAGCCCAGGTCGTAGGGGACCGTCTTGATGTTCGCGTGCTCCTCGGGCGGGAGCTCGTAGAGGTCCTTGTCGACCGGGTCGGCCGGCTCGATGCGGTTCTTGATGCCGTCCAGGCCGGCCATGAGCTGGGCCGCGAACGCCAGGTACGGGTTCGCCGACGGGTCCGGCACGCGGAACTCGATGCGCTTGGCCTTCGGGGAGCTCCCGGTGATCGGGATGCGGATGCAGGCCGAGCGGTTGCGGGCCGAGTAGACGAGGTTCACGGGGGCCTCGAACCCGGGGACCAGGCGGTGGAAGGAGTTCACCGTCGGGTTCGTGAACGCCAGCAGCGACGGCGCGTGGTGCAGCAGGCCGCCGATGTACCAGCGGGCGAGGTCGGACAGGCCGCCGTAGCCCTTCTCGTCGTAGAAGAGCGGCTCGCCGTCCTTCCACAGCGACTGGTGGCAGTGCATGCCCGAGCCGTTGTCGCCGAACAGCGGCTTGGGCATGAAGGTCACGGTGTGACCGTTGCGCAGCGCCACGTTCTTGATGATGTACTTGAAGAGCAGCAGCTGGTCGCCGGCGTTCTTCAGGGTGTCGAACTTGTAGTTGATCTCGGCCTGGCCGGCGGTGCCCACCTCGTGGTGCGCGCGCTCGACGGACAGCCCGGCCTTCTCCAGCTCCACGACCATCTCGTCGCGCAGGTCGGAGAAGTGGTCGATCGGGGCCACCGGGAAGTACCCGCCCTTGTAGCGGGTCTTGTACCCGAGGTTCCCGCCCTCCTCCTTGCGGCCGGTGTTCCACGCCGCCTCGATGGAGTCGATGTGGTAGTACGACTCGCGCTGGTTCGTCTCGAACCGCACGTCGTCGAAGATGTAGAACTCGGCCTCGGGGCCGAAGAACACGGTGTCGGCGATGCCGGTCGTCTTCAGGTACGCCTCGGCCTTGGCCGCGATGTTGCGCGGGTCGCGGCTGTACGCCTCGTTCGTGAACGGGTCCACGATCGAGTGGTTGATGACGAGGGTCTTCTCCTTGCGGAACGGGTCGATGAAGGCCGACGTCGGGTCCGCGATGAGCTTCATGTCCGACTCGTGGATGGCCTGGAAGCCGCGGATCGAGGACCCGTCGAACATCTGGCCCTCGGACAGGGCGTCGACGTCCACCGTGCTCGCGGGGACGGTGAAGTGCTGCATGACACCGGGCAGGTCGCAGAACCGGATGTCGACGAACTTCACGTCTTCGCGCGCGATGAAGTCGATGACCTCTTGGGCGTTGCTGAACATCCAACCTCCAGGAACGGAACCGGCCCGGGTGTCGAGCCGCCGCGGACGCGCCGACCGTAGAGGCGCGATGTTTCGCACGTGTTACGGCGGCGTTTCCTCAACCTTACCGAGGTGCGCAGGACCGCGACAGGGCCCCTCGCCGGGGACGCGCCGCAGCTGCGAGGAGCGTCGTGGGGCGCCCCGTAGGCTGGGGCGGTGCCCGACCGGACGACGCGCAGGAGCCCCGACCCCGACCCGGTGGACCCACCCGTCCCGCCCCCGGGGGTGCGCCTCGGGCTGCCCGCCACGGGCACCGGCTCGGTCGCCGGCTGGGGCCGGCGCGTCCTGGGCCTGGTCGTGGACTGGATCGTCGCCACCGTCGTCGCCCGGGCCTTCCTCACCGGCCTGGGGCGCGACCTGGGGCCGCTGCTGGTCTTCTTCGTCATGCACCTGCTGCTCGTGTCCACGATCGGGATGAGCATCGGGCACGCCGTCGCCGGGATCGTCGTGCGCCGCCTCGACGGCCGCCCCGTGGGCCTGGCCCTGGGGGCGTTGCGCGCGCTGCTGCTCACCCTGGTCATCCCCGCCGTCGTGTTCGACAGCGACCGGCGGGGCCTGCACGACAAGGTCGCCGCCGTGGTGGTCGTGCGGCGCTGAGCCGCCCGGCGGGCACGGACGCGACGAGGGCCCGGCCCGCCGTGGTGGCGGGGCCGGGCCCTCGTGGTCCTGCGTGGTCCTGCGGGGTCCTGCGGGGTCCTGCGGGGTCCTGCGGGGTCCTGCGGGGTCCTGCGTCGTCTCGCGGCCGGGTTCAGCGACCGCGCATGGCGCGCCGGTCGGGCCGGGCGCGCATCGGGTCGATGCCCTGCGGGACCGGCGGGCGGATGCCGCCGAGGGCCTTGAGGCGCTTCTGCACCGCGGCGACCTCCTGCTTGGTCAGCTGGGGCTTCAGGCGCTGCACGCGCGAGGCCAGCTTGCGCAGCGGGACCTCACCCTCCGAACCGCCGTCCCCGACGGTGAACAGGTGCACGGGGACGTTCGGGGCCACGCGGGCGACCTTGCGGCGCTCGGACTCCAGCAGCTTGCGCACCCGCGGCGGCGGGCCGTCACCGACCAGGACGATGCCCCCGCGCCCCAGCGCCCGGAAGACCATGTCCTGGGTGCGGGCCTCGGCGGCCACCGGTTCCTGCTCGATCGTCCAGCCGCGGCGGATCGAGGACAGGGCCGCGCCCGCGGCACCCTTCTGCCCCTCCAGGTTCACGTACGCGGCGCGCTCGGCGCGACGGCCCAGCACGAACGTGCCGGCCAGGACGCCCAGCAGCAGACCCAGGATCGTGAAGTAGATCGGGTGCCCCACGAGCAGGCCGACGAGGAGGCCCAGCACGATCGGGCCGGCGAAGGCCAGCAGCAGCCACCACCGGGTCGGCGGGTCGACCCGGACGGTCATGTCGTAGACCTGCTTCAGCTGACGGGTCCGCGCCCACCGCTTCTTCTTCGGCTTGGGTGCGGGGCTCGCGCCGCCGTCGCTGGATCCTCGTCGTGCCATGGCGGCAAGGATACGTGCCCCCGCCGGGCCCCGGGTCAGCCGCGGGCGAGCAGGCTGGAGGCCTCCTGGGCGGCCGGGGTGTCGCGGTCCAGGTGCGCCAGGTGCTCGGGGATCGGGACCCCGCGCCGGCGCATCGCCCCGGCCCACAGCCGGCCCGCGCGGTAGGAGGACCGCACGAGCGGACCGGCCATCACCCCGCTGAACCCCATCTCCTCGGCGGCCCGGGAGAACTCCACGAACGTCTCCGGCTTGACCCAGCGCTCCACGGGGTGGTGCCGCGGCGTGGGCCGCAGGTACTGGGTGATCGTGATGATGTCGCAGCCGGCGTCGTGCAGGTCCTGCAGCGCCGACAGCACCTCCTCGTCGGTCTCGCCCATCCCGAGGATGAGGTTCGACTTGGTCACCAGACCCGCCTCGCGGCCGGCGGTGATGACGTCCAGGGAGCGCTGGTAGCGGAACGCCGGCCGGATGCTCTTGAAGATCCGCGGGACCGTCTCGACGTTGTGCGCGAAGACCTCCGGCGCCGCGTCGAAGACCTGCTGCAGCAGCTCGGGGCGGCCGTTGAAGTCCGGGACGAGGATCTCCACGCCCGTGTGCGCCTCGCCGTCGGAGTTCAGCGCGTGGGTCTGCCGGATCGTCTCGGCGTACAGCCACGCCCCGCCGTCGGCGAGGTCGTCGCGGGCGACGCCGGTGATCGTGGCGTAGCGCAGGCCCATCGTGCGGATGCTCTCGGCGACGCGGCGGGGCTCGTCGGTGTCCAGCGGGGACGGCTTGCCCGTGTCGATCTGGCAGAAGTCGCAGCGCCGGGTGCACTCGGAACCGCCGATGAGGAACGTGGCCTCGCGGTCCTCCCAGCACTCGTAGATGTTGGGGCAGCCCGCCTCCTCGCACACCGTGTGCAGGCCGCCGGACTTCACCAGGCCCTTGAGGTCCTTGTACTCCGGACCGGTGCGGGCCGTGGTGCGGATCCACGACGGCTTGCGCTCGATCGGCGTCTCGGCGTTGCGCGCCTCGATGCGCAGCATCCGACGTCCTTCCGGGGCGATCGTCACCGGACCAGCGTACGTCGCGGCCGGCGGGCTGCCGGACGGGGCGCCGGAGAAGGCGCTGGACGGGGCGCCGCGGGCGGGCTCAGGGCGCCGCCGTCCAGCCGCGCTCGTCCACCCCGCCGGGCACGTCGGCGCCCGGGTCGTAGGGGGTGCGGGTCAGCCGGAAGCTCGCCAGGTCCAGGTGCGAGACCGACCCGTCGGCCGCGAGCACCGGCCGCAGCAGCTCACCGCCGTAGTACTCGTCCAGGCCCCGCCAGGCACCCGGCACGCCCTCGGCGCGGACGAAGCGCGACCCGCGGCCCCGCCCGGCCAGCCCGGCCAGCTCCAGACCGTCCTGCGCGCCGACCCGCACCGCGCGCAGGGACAGCGGCGCCGGACCCCAGTACCAGGGCCCCACCAGGGCCAGGACGTCGGCGGGCACGTCCCGGGGCACCCACGCCTGCGGGGTGTGCGGTTCGGCCTCGGCCAGGGTCTGCAGCAGCCGGTGGGCCAGGTCGCCGAACCCGGTCGTGGAGTTCGTCAGGGCCACCACGCCGTCCCCGGTCTCCACGTCCACCCGCAGCATCGCGACGAACCCGGGCATGGACCCCGAGTGCCCCGCGTAGCGGCGCCCGGCCACGTTCCACAGCTGCAGGCCCAGCCCGTAGCCGGCCGCCCAGCCCGCCCCCCGCGCGTCGTCGACGCTCTGCGGGCGCCACATCTCCTCGACCGTGCTGCGGCGCAGCACCTGCGAGCGCCCGGCCACGACGCCGGCCCAGCGCGCCAGGTCCAGCACGGTCGACCAGATCTGCCCCGCGGGGGCCATCGCCCCCGCGTCGTGCTCGGGCTCGGGCAGCACGACGTCGGCCCAGGGGTGCACGGCCAGACCCCGGGCGGCGGGGGAGACGGGACGCATCGTCGTGCGGTCCATGCCCAGCGGCTCGAGGAACTGGGTGCGCACGACGTCGCGCCACGTCCCCTGCCGGACCCGGCCCACCAGCTCGCCCAGCACGCCGAACCCGACGTTGGAGTAGTGGAAGCGCGTGCCGGGGCGGTGCCGCACGGCGCTCTCGCCGAGCAGCGGCACGAGGCTGTCCCAGTCCCCGCCGCTCGTGCGCTCCCACCACGGCCCGTCCGTCTCGGCCTGCACCCCGCCGGCCTGGCCCAGCAGCTGACCGACCGTGACGCGCCCCACCCCGCCGGCCAGCTCGGGCAGGTGGGCGCGCACCGGGTCCTCCAGGCCGACGAGCTCGTCCTCCACCGCGCGCAGCACCGCGGCCGCCACGAACGTCTTGGTGATGGACCCGGTGCGGTACTGCGTGTCCGGACCCGGCCGGCCCGCCCCGCCGGCGCCGCCGTCCAGCCCGGTCGTGCCCGCCCCACCGCTCCAGACCAGCGCCCCGTCGCGCACGAGCCCGGCCACGACCGAGGGCAGCCGGGAGGCCACCTGCTCGGCGGCCAGCAGGTGGTCCAGGCGGCGGTGGGTGCCCGGCAGCAGGGACTGCGGGTTCCCGGACCAGGAGGAGGCGCCGGGGGAGCTGGGGGAGGAGGCCGGGGTCATCCCCCGACCCTGCCAGAGGCCCGGCCGGGGCGGGGGGACAGGATGTCCGCGTGGACCTGCGCATCTTCACCGAGCCCCAGCAGGGGGCCAGCTACGAGACCCTCCGCCGCGTCGCCGTCACCGCCGAGGAGACCGGCTTCTCGGCCTTCTTCCGCTCCGACCACTACCTGACGATGGGCGGCGACGGGCTGCCCGGGCCGACCGACGCGTGGACGACGCTGGCCGGGCTGGCCCGCGACACCAGCACCATCCGCCTGGGCACGCTCGTGTCCTCGGCGACCTTCCGCCCCCCCGGCGTGCTGGCGATCCAGGTCGCCCAGGTCGACGAGATGTCCGGCGGCCGGGTCGAACTGGGCCTGGGCTCGGGCTGGTACGAGGAGGAGCACTCCGCCTACGGCATCCCCTTCCCCCCGGTGGTCGAGCGCTTCGACCGCTTCGAGGAGCAGCTCGCCGTCGTCACCGGCCTGTGGGGCACGCCCGTGGGCCAGACGTTCGACTTCGACGGTCGGCACTACACGCTGACCGGTTCCCCGGCCCTGCCCAAACCCGTCCAGTCGCCCGTCCCGGTCATCGTCGGCGGTGCGGCCAGGAAGCGCGGTGCGGCGCTCGCGGCCCGCCACGCGACCGAGTTCAACGTGCCGTTCTCCTCGACCGCCGACGTCGAGGCGGCGTTCGGGCGGGTCCGCGCTGCCTGCGCGAGCACCGACCGCGACCCGGACGAGCTGACGTACTCGGCCGCGCTCATCGTGTGCTGCGGCCGCGACGAGGCCGAGGTCGAGCGCCGCGCGGCCGCGATCGGGCGGGAGAGCGCCGAGCTGCGGCAGAACGGGCTGGCGGGCACCGTGTCGGAGGTCGTCGAGGCCATCGGGCGGTACCGCGACGTGGGCGTCGAACGCCTCTACCTGCAGGTCATGGACCTCTCGGACCTGGACCACCTGGAACTGGTCGCCGCCGAGGTCGCCCCCCAGCTCTGAGGCCGCGCGGCGGTCACGGACGGTTCCGGCGGGTGGCACTGTCACCCGTGGGGAGAGTTGAACGGGCCCCGATCCCCGGTGCAGGCTCCTGCCAGCCGACACCGCCGGGGTGTCGCCCGCTCCGGGAGCAACCGTGACCGACCGCACGCCGGGGACGACCCCGCTCGTCAGCGTGGGAGTGCCCGTCCACAACGGCCAGGCCTACCTCGAGCAGACGCTCACCGCGCTGCTGGACCAGACCTTCGGCGACTTCGAACTGATCGTCTGCGACAACGCCTCCACCGACCGGACCCCGCGGATCGTCGAGGAGTTCGCCGCGGCCGACCCCCGCGTCCGCCTGGTGCGCAACCCCACGAACATCGGGCTGGCCCGCAACTTCAACCGCGTGTTCCAGCTGTCCCAGGGCCGCTACTTCCGCTGGGCCATGGCCGACGACCTCGTCGACCCCACCAACCTCGCCGACTGCGTCGCGGCCCTGGAGGCCGACCCGGGGGCCGTGCTCGCCGTCCCGTCCTGGGACCTCATCGACGCCCTCGGCGGCCCCGCCCGGGGTGGGACGGAACCGGCGTCCTTCACGTGGGACAGCGTGACCGGCCGCCGCATGCAGCAGTTCATCGACATGATCAACGGCCCCTGCTCGATCGCGGTGCTCGCCTACCTGTCGGGTCTGGTGCGCAGCGAGGCGCTGTGGGCCACCGACCAGCTCGGCAGCTACCCCTCCTCCGACCAGGTCCTGCTCGGGCAGCTGCTCCTGCTGGGCCGCTTCGTGGAGGTGCCGGGACGGTCGCTGCACGTGCGGCTGCACGAGGCCTCCGCCGGGTACGGCATCGGCGCGGGCGACTACGCCGCCGTGCACCGGACGTTCTTCCCCGGCACTGCGCCGCGGAACCTGTTGCGCTGGAGGGCGACCCGCTACCGCAAGATGTGGGACGTGCTGGAACGGGCGTCGACCTCGCGCGCGGAACTGCGGTCCCTGCGCGTGCGCTACGCCCGGTCCTCGGCCCTGGAACTGCTGCCCTGACCGGTCCCGGTCACCCGGGCAGCCCGGCCCCCGGCAGCAGGTCGGTGACGGCCCGCGCGGCGGCGAGGACGTCCACGCGCCGGCCCGCGCGGGCGCTGAGCGACGTCGCGCCCGCGTCGGGCAACCCGCACGGCACGATGTGGGAGAAACCCTGCAGGTCGGTGTCGCAGTTCAGCGCGAACCCGTGCATGGTCACCCCCCGGGCGACCCGGACCCCGATGGCGGCCAGCTTGTTCTCCGCGCGCCAGCCCGCCGCGAGCGGGACGTCGGCCGTCCACACGCCCGTGCGGTCCTCGACCCGGTACCCCGGCACCCCGAACCGGGCCGCGACGGCGATGAGCAGGTCCTCCAGCCGGCGGACGTAGCCGACGACGTCGAGGGGACCGCGCAACCGCAGGACCGGGTACCCCACGAGCTGACCCGGCCCGTGCCAGGTGATCCGCCCGCCGCGGTCGACATCCACGACGGGGGTGCCGTCGTCGGGGCGTTCCCAGGAGTTCGTGCGCCGGCCGGCGGTGTAGACGGGTTCGTGCTCCAGGAGCAGGACCGTGTCCGGGGCCCGGCCGGCGACCACCGCGGCGTGCAGCCGGCGCTGGGCCTCCCACGCCTCGGCGTAGGGCACCCGGCGCTCGCCCAGCCCGTACCGCTCGATGCGCAGCTCCCGGCCCGCGGGGGCGTCGGCGGGGGCGTCGGTGGGGGCGACCGGGGGGTGCGGGTGCGCGGGAGCCTGCCTCACCCCGGCAGCCTACGCCGGGGCCGGGCCCGCTCAGCGGGACAGCAGGCGCGGCTCGAGCCGCGTCTCCCCGACCCCGCCGCCCTCGCGCCGCACCACGTAGGCGCCCTTGCCGGCCACCTCGGTGACGGCCTCGACGAGGTCGGTGCCCGCGTAGACCAGACCGACCCCGTCGTCGCTGCAGTGCGTCTCGGGCAGCACGCCGGAACCGACGAGGTCGTGCACCAGCGGCCGGCGGCGCTCCTCGGAGTCGTAGTGCACGCCGTTGCCGTACGGCAGCAGGCCCACCCCGTCCGTCACCGGACGCAGGTCCGGGCCGAAGGAGTCGGTGGTGCCACCGGTGAACCAGCAGATCGATCCCGCGCTGACCCCGCCGAGCACGACGCCCGCCTCCCAGGCCGCCCGGAACGCCCCGTCCAGGCCGTGCACCCGCCACACGGCCAGCAGGTTCGCGACCGACCCGCCGCCGACCCAGACGACGTCGGACTCCAGCAGGGTGCGGGCCGGGTCCTCCACGCTCGGCATCGGGAACAGGTCCAGGACCGTCGTGCGCAGGCCGGCGCGCTCGCCGGCGGCGTGGACCTCCGCGGCCCACCCCCGCTGGTCGCCGCCGGCCGTCCCCAGGTACGTCAGCCGCGGCGCGCGCCCGGCCGGGACCCGGGCCAGCTGCACGGCCAGGTGCGCCGTGCCCGCCCAGTCCACCCCGCCGAGCCGGCGGCGCGTCCATCCGCCGGACGTGGCGACGATCGTGGGCCGCTCAGCGGGCACGCAGGGCCCCGGTGCGCCCGAAGGTCTTCTGCAGCACCGCGTCGGCCGCGCGCCGCCCCGAGACCAGCGCACCCTGCAGGGAGGCGTTCTCCCGGTGGTCACCGGCCACGAACACGCCGTCACCCACGTCGACGGGCCGGGAACCCTCGAACGGCGGGGCCACCACGGGCAGGGCGTGCGGGATGGAGTGCGCCGCGACGCGCGTCCACTCGGCGGTGTGCGCGCCGTACACGCGGGCCAGCTGCTCGCGCACGCGCCGCTCCACCTCGGCACCGGTGTCCGCCCCGAGCACCTGGGCGCTGACGAGCGCGCGGTGCTCCGAGCCCGGCTGCAGGTAGCTGGGCGCCACCGCCGAGACGACCGCGGAGTTCACGACCGGGCCGGTGCGGTCGCCGTCGAGGTGCAGCAGCTTCGCGCGCGCATCCGGGGCTGGCGAGGAGGGGGCACCGAACCAGAACGTGGACAGGGCGTGGCTGTCCGGCACGTCCAGCGCGGGCACGAGGTGCCCGGCGGTGTGGGCGTCGGTGGCCACGACGATCGCGTCGCAGGTGATGCCCCCACCGGCGGTCTCCACCGCGAGCGAGCGGGGGGCCAACCCGATGTGCCGCACCGTGACCCCCGTCGCCAGCGACCCGGCCGGCAGGCCCGCGGCGAGCTGGTCGGGCACGGCCTGCATGCCACCGGCCGGCACCCCGGGCGTCCCACGCAGGAAGGTGCGCACGAGCAAGTCCACGAAGCGGCGCGACGTCGTCCCGTCCACCTCCCCCAGGACCCCGGCGAGGAAGGGTTCGAGCACCGACCAGCGCAGCTCCCCGTGCACGTCGGCGGCGTCCAGACCGTCCGACCAGCCCGAGTCCGGCTCCTTGAGGTCACCGGCCGAGGTCACCGTGAGCAGCCAGCGCGCGAGCGCCGCCTTCTCCCGGGCCGAGCCCAGCGGGAAGCGCAGCGCCTGCAGGACGGCGGTGGGGTGCCGGCGCGGGTCGCGCAGGGCCGCGACCCGGCCGCCGCGGTGCACGGCCACCCCGGCGTCGAACGTGCGCAGGTCCAGGGCGTCGACGTCGAGGACCTTCTCCACCTCGGGGTAGGCCGGGTTCAGCAGCTGGAAGCCGCGGTCGACGCGGAAGCTCCCGACGGTCTCGGACCGGACGCGGCCGCCGACGGCGTCGGCGGCTTCGACGACCAGGACGTCGACGCCGGCCGCGTGCAGGTGGCGCGCGCAGACGAGGCCGGCCAGGCCCGCGCCCACGACGACCACCTCCGCGGACGTGCGCAGCGCGGTGGGCGGGTGGGCGGTGTCGAGGGAGGTGCCAGCGGTCACGCCCCTGAGCGTATCGACCCTGTGGACAACGAGCGCGGCAGTCCCGCCGCGTGCGCCACCCTGTCCCGGTGACCGTCTCCGAACCCCTCACCGGGCCCACCGGACCCCTGGGGCAGCCCGCCCCCGGCCCGGGACGGCAGTGGCGCCGCGAGGCGCTGGCCGCGCTCGGGGACGACCCGCGCCGCCGCCCGCCCGTCGTCGACGGCTACGTCGTCGGCCGCCTCCTGGGCGCGGGCGGGTCCGGTGTGGTGTGGGCCGGGACGGGCACCGACGGGGTCGAGCGGGCCCTGAAGGTGCTGGCGGCCTCCCCGGACCCGGGCACGGGACCGGCCGGGACGGACCTGCTCACCGAGCTGTCCCTGCTGCGGCGGGTGCGGCACCCGCGGGTCGTCGCCGTGCACGACATCTCCACCGACGCCCAGGGCCGGCCGGTGCTCGTGCTGGACCTCGCCGCGGGCGGCTCGCTGGCGGGGGTCCTGGCCCAGCGGCGCCGGCTGTCGGCCGGGGAGGTCAGCGGGCTGGTGCAGGTGCTCGGCCCCGCCCTGGAGGACCTGCACGCCGCCGGTGTCGTCCACGGCGACGTCGCGCCGGGCAACGTCCTGCTCGACGCGCGCGGGGAGCCGCTGCTGGCCGACCTCGGGGTGTCCCGCGCGCTGGGCCGGCGGCACGGCAGCGTGCTGGGCACCCCCGGCTTCGCCGACCCCGCCGCGCTGGCGGGCGAGGGCGTCGGCGCGGCCTGCGACGTCTACGGCCTCGCGGCGCTCGCCTGGCGGGCCCTGACGGGGGAGGTGCCCACGGCCACCGGTGTCCTCGGGGCGCGGCAGGCCCACCGGCGGGCCCTGGCCGCGGTGCCGGCCGGCGGGTCGGCGGCCGTCCTCACCGCGCTGCGCGACGGGTTGCACCGCAAGCCGTCGCGTCGCCCCACCCCCGGGGAACTGGCCGGCGCCGTGGCCGCGGCGGCCCGCCCGCGGCCCGTGCGCGGTCTGGCCCTGCCGGCCGGTGCGCCCCGGCCCGTGACGCCCGGAGCGGCCACCCCGCCTCCCGGCGCCACCCACCGCCTCACCGGGGCCGCGCACCGTCCCGAGGACACCGGTCCGGTCCTGCCGTCGCCACCGGCCTCGCGCGCACCGGTCCCGCGGGCACCGGCCCCGCGCGCACCGGCCACGCCCGGGCGCGGGCGTCGGGCCGCTGCGGGACGCCGGGCCGCTGCGGGGCGGGGGGCCTCGCGGCGGCTGCTCCTGGCCGCCGGCGCGCTGCCCGTGGCCGCCGGGGTGGTCCTGCTGCTCGTCCTGCACGGTCGGGGGACCGCGCCGGCTCCCGCGGCGCCGCTCCCCGCCGCGGCGGCCCCGTCCGCGGCCGTGACCCCGCAGCCCCCGCAGCCTCCGGAGCCCTCGCAGGCCCCGGAGCCCGTCCCGCCGGCGCAGGACCCGCCGGTGGCCGGGGTGCTGCCGGGGGAGGACGTCCTGCGGGGCGAGGACGCCACCGCCGTCGTGACGGCGCTGGCCGACCGGCGGGCCGCGGTGCTGACCTCCGGGTCGGTCCAGGCCCTCGACGGTCTCGACGTGGCCGGGTCGGCGGCGTGGGCGGCGGACGAGGCGGTGCTGGCGGACCTGACCGCGAGCGGCACCACGTTCGAGGCGCTGGCCTTCGACGTCCGCGCGGTCCGGGAGCTGGAGCGCACGGGGTCGCGGTGGGTGCTGGAGGCCGACGTGACGACCGCCGAGCACGTCGTCGTCTCGGCCGCCGGGGCGCGCACGGACGTGCCCGCCGGCCAGCCGCGCACGTCGCGGCTGACCCTCGAGCGCGTCGCGGGCCAGTGGCGGGTCAGCGCGGTCGGCTGATCCGCCCGCGGGCCGGGGTGGGCGCGGCGGGTCAGGCCCGGGCGAGCCAGCCGGTGACCGAGGGCACGTCGGGGTGCCGGAAGGTGAACCCGTGCTCCAGCAGGACCGCGGGCACGACGCGCTGGCTGGCCAGGACCTGCCCGGCGAACTCGCCGAGCACCAGCTCCAGCGCGAACGCCGGGGCGGGCAGCAGCGAGGGCCGGTGCATCGCCGCACCCAGCGCCGTCGTCAGCGCGGTGTTCGTCGCCGGTTCCGGGCACACCAGGTTGGCCGGGCCCGAGACCGGCTGGGTGAGGAGGAACTCCAGCGCCGCCAGCTCGTCGGGCATCGTGATGGGGCTCCACCACTGCCGGCCGCTGCCCAGCGGCCCGCCCAGACCGAGCTTGAACAGCGTGAGGAGCTGCCCGAAGGCACCGCCGACGGGGTTGGCCAGCAGGCCGGTGCGGGCCAGCGCGACGCGGATCCCGGCGGCCGAGGCCGGTTCGGTCGCGCCCTCCCACCGGGCCACGACGTCGGCGAGGAAGTCGTCGCCGCGGGGGGAGTCCTCGGTGAGCACGTCCGCGCCGCCGTCGCCGTAGGCGCCGATGGCCGAGGCGTTGACGAGCACCTGCGGGGCCTCCTCGAGCCGCAGCAGCGCACCGACGAGCGTGGAGGTGGAGTCGAGGCGGGAGGAGAGGATCGTCCGCTTGTACTCCCGGGTCCAGCGGTGGTCCCCGACCCCGGCCCCCGACAGGTTCACCGCCCCGTCCACCTGGCCCAGGGCGCGGGGGTCGAGCTGCCCGCGCGCCGGGTCCCAGCTCACCTCGTGCGCCTCGCGCACCGGGCGGCGCACGAGGGTCACGACCTCGTGACCTGCCCCCCGCAGGTGGGCCACCAGGTGACGACCGATGAGGCCGCTGGCCCCGCTGACGACGACGCGCACGCGCACACTCCTGGCTGTGGTGGTGGGACGGGGGTGGTGGGACGGCGGCAGCCCCGCCCCTGCGGGAGGGACGGGGCTGCCGGAGCGGGTCGGGGGTGCGGGTCAGAGCCCGAGGTCACCCTCGAACGCGCCGGCCTCGATGCGCTTCTTGATGGTCTGCAGGAAGCGCGCCGCGTCGGCCCCGTCGACGATCTGGTGGTCGTAGGACAGGGCGAGGTACATCATCGAGCGCACCGCGATCGTGTCCTGGCCGTCGGCGTCGGTGAGGACGACGGGCCGCTTGACGATCGCGCCGGTGCCGAGGATGGCGACCTGCGGGGCGTTGAGGATCGGGGTGTCGAACAGGGCCCCGATGCTGCCGGTGTTGGTGATGGTGAAGGTGCCGCCCGACAGGTCATCGGGGGTGATCTTGCTGGCCCGGGTGCGGGCGGCCAGGTCGGCGATCTTGCGCGCCAGCCCACCGAGGTTCAGGTCACCCGCGTCCTTGATGACGGGGGTGATCAGGCCCTTGGGGGTGTCCACGGCCATCGAGATGTTCTCGCTGCCGTGGTAGACGATGTTCTCGCCGTCGATGCTGGCGTTCAGCGAGGGGTGCTGCTTGAGCGCCTCGACGGACGCCTTGACGAAGAACGGCAGGAACGTGAGCTTGGCGCCCTCGGTCGCCGCGAAGGAGTCCTTCGCCCGCGCGCGCAGCCGCGCGATGCGGGTCACGTCGACCTCGATGACCGTCGTCAGCTGCGCGGAGTTCTGCAGCGACTCCTTCATGCGCTGGGCGATCACCTTGCGCAGGCGCGACATCTTCTCGGTCGTCCCGCGCTTGGGGGAGACCTCGACCGCGGGAGCCGCCTGGGCGCCGGACCCGGTGGACGCCGCCGGCGCCTGCTCGGGGGTCTGGGCCTGCTGCTGCTGGGCCTTGGCGGCCTCGGCCGCCTCGTCCGCGGCCTGCTGCACGTCCTGCTTGCGGATGCGGCCGCCGACACCGGTCCCGGTGAGGGAGGACAGGTCCACCCCGAGGTCCTTGGCGAGCTTGCGCACCAGCGGCGTGACGTAGGTGCTGCCGCCCGTGGACTGCGCGGTCGACCCCGCGGTGGAGGACTGCTGCGCGGAGGGCTGCGGCGCGGACGGGGACTGCTGCGCGGAGTGGGACGGTGCCTCGGCGGGCTCACCGGAGGACCCGGCCGAGGGCTGGGTCGAGGACTCGGCCTGCTGCTCGGCGGAGGCGCGTTCCTCGACCTCGTCGGCCAGCGACTCCTCCTGGGCCGGAGCCTCCTGCGCCGACGTGTCCTGCGCCGAGTCGTCCTGGGCGGGGGCGTCCTGAGCAGGGCTCTCCTGCGGGGTGGACTCCTGCTGGGCCGAGGCGTCACCGATGCGGGCCAGGTCGGCCCCGACCTCGGCGGTCTCGTCCTCGTCCACGAGGATCTCCAGCAGCGTGCCGGCGACCGGGGAGGGGATCTCGGTGTCGACCTTGTCGGTCGAGACCTCCAAGAGCGGTTCGTCGACCTCGACGCTGTCGCCGACGGCCTTGAGCCAGCGCGTGACCGTGCCCTCGGTGACCGACTCGCCCAGGGCCGGCATCTGCACGGCCTGGCCCGCGCCGGACCCGCCCGAGCTGGGGGCGGCGGCGGCCGGCGGCTGCTCGGGGTCGGGCTCCTGCGCCGACTCCGGCGCGGACTGCGCGTCCTGCGTCGACGGCGGGGTGGGCGAGTCCTCCTGGGGAGCGCTGGGGGCCGCGTCCCCGGACCCGCTGTCCTGCCCGCTGCCCTGCTCGGACTCCTCCCCGACGCGGGCGAGGTCGGCGCCGACCTCGGCGGTCTCGTCCTCGGGGACGAGGATCTCCAGGAGCACCCCGGCCACGGGGGAGGGGATCTCGGTGTCGACCTTGTCGGTGGACACCTCCAGCAGCGGCTCGTCCACGGCGACGGTGTCGCCGACCTGCTTCAGCCACCGCGTGACGGTGCCCTCGGTCACGCTCTCGCCGAGAGCGGGCATCTGCACCGAGTTCGACATCTGTTCGGTTCTCCTCACGGACGGTCTCCGGCGCCGGGGAGACGCCGCGGGTTCAAGGGGTCGGTCGGCTACGCGTGCGAGTGCAGGGGCTTGCCGGCCAGCGCGAGGAAGGCCTCGCCGACGGCTTCGTTCTGGGTGGGGTGGGTGTGGACCAGACCGGCCACGTCCTGCGGGTAGGCCTCCCAGTTCACGATGAGCTGGGCCTCGCCGACCTGCTCGCTCATGCGCGAGCCGACCATGTGGACGCCGACGACCGGGCCGTCCTTCTCGCGCACCAGCTTCACGAAGCCGGTGGTGCCGAGGATCTGGCTCTTGCCGTTGCCGCCGAGGTTGTACTCCAGCACGTCGACGTCGCCGTACTTCTCGCGCGCCTTGGCCTCGGTGAGGCCCACGGAGGCCACCTCCGGCTCGCAGTACGTGACCTTGGGGATGCCCAGCTCGTCGATGGGCTGGGGGTCCAGGCCGGCGATGTCCTCGGCGACGAAGATGCCCTGGGCGAAGCCGCGGTGGGCCAGCTGCAGACCGGGGACGATGTCGCCGACGGCGTAGACGCCCTCGACGTTGGTCCGCAGCCGCTCGTCGGTGAGGACGAACCCGCGGTCCATCGTGATGCCCTGCTCCTCGTAGCCGAGGCCGGCGGTGTTCGGGCCGCGGCCGACGGCGACGAGCATGAGGTCGGCCTCGAAGGTCTTGCCGTCCTCGAGCTTCACGACGACGCCGCTGTCGGACTGCTCGACGCCCGCGAAGCGCACGCCGAGGGAGAACGTGATGCCGCGCTTGCGGAAGGCGCGCTCGAGCGCCTTGCTCGCGGCCTCGTCCTCCAGCGGGACCAGGTGGGGCAGGGCCTCGACGATGGTGACCTCGGCGCCGAAGGAGCGCCACACGCTGGCGAACTCCACGCCGATGACGCCGCCGCCGAGGACGACGACGCGCTCGGGGACGGTGTCGAGGGTGAGCGCCTGCTCGCTGGTCATGACCCGGCCGCCGATCTCGAGGCCGGGCAGGCTGCGGGAGTAGGAACCGGAGGCCAGGACGACGTGCTTGCCGACGTAGCGGGTGCCGTCGACCTCGACGGTGTTCTTGGCCACGAGGGTGCCGGTGCCGGCGACCAGCTCGACCTTGCGGGACTTCACCAGCCCCTGCAGGCCCTTGTAGAGGCGGGAGACGATCCCGTCCTTGTACTTGTTGACGCCCGTCATGTCGACCGAGTCGAGCGTGGCGCGCACGCCGAACGTCTCGGACTCACGGGCCGTGTCCGCGACCTCGGCCGCGTGCAGCAGGGCCTTGGTGGGGATGCACCCGCGGTGCAGGCACGTCCCCCCCAGGAGGTCCTTCTCCACGAGGGCCACGGACAGCCCCAGCTCGGCGGCCCGCAGGGCGGCGGCGTAGCCCCCACTGCCTCCCCCGAGGATGACGACGTCGTACTCCTGCCCGGCGGCACCTGCCACGAAATGCTCCTGAGGTCGGCTTGTGCTGGTGACTGCTCCGTCGTGATCCTCTCACCACGCGCCCGAGGTGGCGCGAGGGGGGCGTCGCGGTCCGGCCGGCCCCGTCGGGGGCGCCCACGGAGGGCCCTGGACGCGCCGACGGCACCTCCCCGGGCGGGGAGGTGCCGTCTGACCAGCTCGTGTCCGGGGGGGTGTCGAGCTCCGGTCCGCTCAGCGCTCCTTCTCGGCGGTCCAGGACTCCTTGCGCTCGACCGTGCTCTCCTTGCGGGTCACCACGGACTCCTTGCGCGTGACCGTGGACTCCTTGCGGGTGAGGGTCGACTCCTTGCGCTGGGTCGAGCTCTCCTTGCGCTGGGTCGAGCTCTCCTTGCGGTCGGTCGAGGACTCCTTGCGGTCCGTCGAGCTCTCCTTGCGGTCCGTCGACGATTCCTTGCGGTCGGTCGAGGACTCCTTGCGCTGGGTCTCGGAGACACCCTGGAGGCCGGGGGCCGTCTTCGTCACCGTCAGGGTGGCGGCGGGGGCGGCCGAGGCCGACGCCGCCGCACCGAGCCCACCGCCGGCGATGACGGCGGCCGCGGTCAGGGACAGGGCCGCGGTGCGGGCCGAGCGCTGCAGGAGGGCGCGGGTGGCAGAGGTGGTCTGACGGGTGGACATGGTGCCTCCGTGACGTGTGCCCCGGTGCACACCGGGGAGTCTGGTTGAGAGAACCGAACCGGTCGGACGTGACGCCCCCGAACTAGGCCGTCACGGTGAGCATATAACTAGTTGCTCAACGTGCAGTCCATTCGCGGCACGAGGATCACCCGTCTGGAGCAGAGCCGCCGTCGACCCCCGATGTCGGATCGACGAACGGGTTGCGGGGCAACGACTTCCGCCCCGAGGACGATCTCAGCTGATCGCAGGGGGACCGTCCGCGGACTCCCACGGTGCGGAAACGACGGAGGGCGTCCCCGTGCGGGGGGCGCCCTCCGGCCGGGGCGGCGGTGCCGGTCAGCGGCGCGCGTGGTCCTCCGCGAGCGCGACCAGCGTGCGCACCGCGACCCCGGTGCCGCCGCGGTGGGTGTAGCCCCACGGCTCACCCGTGGCGAACGCCGGGCCGGCGATGTCCAGGTGGGCCCACGGGATCGGGGACCCGGTGGGCGTGCTGCCGACGAACTCGCGCAGGAACACCGCGGCCACGAGCATCCCGCCGGCCCGGTCGCCGATGTTGGCCAGGTCCGCGACGGGGGAGTCCAGCGTCGCGCGCAGCTCCTCGGGCAGGGGCATGGGCCAGAAGGACTCCCCGGCCCGCTCGGCGGCGGCGAGCACCGCGGCGCGGAAGGCGTCGTCGTTGCCCATGACCCCCGAGACCCGGTTGCCCAGCGCGACCACCTGCGCACCCGTGAGGGTGGCGACGTCGACGACGGCGTCCGGCTGCTCGGCCGAGGCGGCGACGAGGGCGTCACCGAGGACGAGACGGCCCTCGGCGTCGGTGTTGAGCACCTCCACCGTCGTCCCGCCGAACATCGTCAGGACGTCGGAGGGACGGATCGCCGTGCCCGAGGGCATGTTCTCGGCCACCGCCAGCCAGCCGGTCACCTTCACCGGCAGGTCGAGCTCGGCCGCGGCGCGCACCGCGGCCAGCACCGCCGCGGCGCCGGACATGTCGCTCTTCATCGTCTCCATGCCCGCGGCCGGCTTGATGGACAGCCCGCCGGAGTCGAACGTGATGCCCTTGCCGACGAAGGCGAGGTGGCCCTTGGCGCGCGCCGGGGCGTGCTCCAGGACGACCAGGCGCGGGGGGCGGGAGGAGCCCTGGCCGACGCCGAGGATGCCGCCGTACCCACCGGCGGCGAGGGCCTCCTCGTCCAGCACGCGCACGGTCAGGCCCGTGCCGGCGGCGGCCTGCACGGCCGCCTCGGCCAGGTCCGCCGGGGCGAGGTCGGCCGGGGCCGTGTTGATGAGGTCGCGCGCGGTGTGCACGGCCGCGGCCACGACGCCGGCGCGGTCCACGGCCGCGCGCAGCGCCTTGTCCCGCGGCTTGGCGACCAGCAGCGTCACCTCGGCGACGGGTTCGCGGGACGCGGCGCGGTAGCGGGTGAAGGCGTAGGCGCCCAGGGCCGCGCCCTCGGCCAGGGCCGCGGCGGTCGCGGCGTCCGGGACCGGCAGCCCCAGGGCCACCCGGCGGTGCCCGGCCAGGGCCCGGACGGCCGCGCCCGTGGCGCGGCGCAGGGCCTCGGCGTCGGCGTCGGCCCCCGTCCCGGTCAGGGCGACGAGCCCGGTGCCCAGCCCGGCCACCCCCGGCACGAGGTGGACCTGCCCGGCCGCACCCGTCGCGCCCAGGGCGACGGCGGCCTCCACGAGGGCCGAGCGGGTCGCGCGGGGGAGGTCCTCACCCCCCAGCAGGACGGGGGCGGTGGTCTTCGCGCCCGCGGTGGCGGGCGCGAGCCCGAGCACCAGGGCGTCCACCGACACGCTCTTGACCGACTTGCTGCTGAGGAGGAGACGTGGCACCCGGGCACCCTAACGTGACCGTGTGCGAGGGGACCGGGACCAGGGGGCGGCCGAGGGCGCGGACGGGGGCGCGGACGGGGGCGCGGACCAGGGGGAGCGGGAGGTCCGTCCCGGCGTCCGGTGGCGGGCCGTGGCCCCCGGTGACGCCCCGGTGCTGTCGGTCCTGTGCCGGCTGACGGGGGACAGCGGCCGCGACGCCGGCGCCCGCACCGCGTTCCCCGACCTGCTCGGCGACGTGTACGCCGCCCCCTACGCCCACGCCTACGCGACCGGTGGCCCCGAGGGGACCTCGTTCGGCACGCTCGTCCTCGACGGGGCCGGGCCCGCCGGGTACGTCCTGGGCTGCCGGGACACCGCGCGGTTCGAGGCCTGGCGCGAGGAGCACTGGTGGCCGGCGCTGCGCCGGCGCTACCCGCGCCCGCAGGACGGCCACCTCGGCTCCTTCGACGAGCCGCTGCTGCGGACCGTGCACGAGGGCGTGCGCCCGGACCCGCTGTGGGCGGAGCGCCCCGCCTCCCACCCCTCGCACCTGCACGTCGACCTGCTGCCGCGGCTGCAGGGGCGCGGGCTGGGCCGGCTGCTCGTGGAACGGGTGTGCGCGCAGCTGGCCGCCGCCGGGTCCCCCGGGGTGCACCTGGGGGTCTCGGCCGCCAACCCCGGTGCGGTGGCGTTCTACCGCCGCACCGGGTTCACCGAGCTGGACCGCTCACCCACCGGTCACACGTTCGGGCGGGTGCTCTCCCCGCCGGACCCGCCGGTGGCGTCCCCGGGCTGAGGCTCGGGCGCCGGCTCGGGCTCGGGCTCGGGGGCCGGTTCGGGGTCCGGCTCCGGTTCGGGCTCGGTCAGGGGCGGCAGCTCCGCCTCGTCGGCCGCCGCGAGCGTCTGCGCCACCCGCAGCACCCCCACCGCCGCCAGGGCACCGGTCCCGCCCCCGCGACCGGCCCCCAGCTCCAGCACGGGCGGCAGCTTGAGCCGCTCGGAGGCCAGGGCCTGCGCCGGTTCGGCCGTCGCGGCCCCGAGCTGCCACCACTTCTCCGCCCCCGGGACCCCGCGCGCGGCCACCAGGGCCGCCGCGATCCCCAGGCTGCCGTCGAGCAGGACGGGGGTGCGCCGCGCCGCCGAGCGCAGCAGGAACCCGACCGCCGCGGCGACGTCGGCGCTGCCGACGGCCTGCAGGACGGCGGTGGGGCGCGTGGCCAGCTTGCGGCCCCGGCGCACCGCGTCGCGCACGGCGGCCGTCTTGCGCATCCAGGTGTCGTCGTCGATCCCGCTGCCGCGGCCGACCACGTCCACGGCACCCTTGCGCAGGCAGACCCCCACCAGCGTCGAGGCGACGGTCGTGGCGCCGGCCCCCAGGTCGCCCAGCAGCAGCAGGTCCACCCCGGCGTCGACGGCGGCGTCGGCGACCGCGGCCCCGGCGCGCACGGCCTGCTCGACCTCGGCCCCGGTGAGGGCGTCGCCCACGGCGATGTCCCCCGAGGGGTGCAGCGCCCCGGCCAGGACGGCGGCGGGCACGTCCACCGGCCCCTCGGCGCCCCAGTCCACCCCCAGCGCGTGGACCTCGACCTCGGCCCCCACCTGCGCCGCCAGGGCCGCCACGGGCCCCCGGCCGGCCACGAGGTCGCGCACGGCGCCCGCGGTCCAGCCGGCCCCCAGCCGGGAGATCCCCCGCGCGGCCACCCCGTGGTCACCGGCGAAGACGACCAGCCGCACGCGCTCCAGCGGGGCGGCCACGTCGCGGTCCTGCGTCCCGGCCAGCCAGCGGGCCAGCCCGTCCGTGCGGGAGGCCGGCAGCAGCGGCGCCACCCGGCGCGGCCGCGCCTCGGAGGTGTGCGGGGACCGCAGACCCTCGGCGATCTCGCGCAGGTTCAACGGCCGTGGGCCGTCGGTCATCGGGACTCCTCGGGGACGGGGGCGCGTGTGCCCCGGCATGGTCCCACCCGCGCGCCCCGGCCCGGTCCGCCCACCCGCCCGGCGGGTCCCGGCGCGACGGGCTTGTCGGTCCCGGACCGGCCCGCCTACCGTGGCGGGTCCCGGGTCCGAGGACGGCCCGGCGGGAGGTCGAGGATGACGTCGCGGGAGCCGGTCGCCGCGCGCGAGGACTGGTTGGCCCAGAGCGCGAGCGCCGTCGTGGGCACCCCGCTGCCCGGCGCGCGCGAGCTCGTGTCCTCCTCCTGGTGGCGTGCCCGCCGCACCGGCCTGGACCCCGACCGCGTCGCGCCGCCCGTCGTGGCCGACCCCGGCGACCTGCGCACCCGCCGCGAGGTGCACCCCCTGGCCGCCGTGCTGCCCACGGCGCGCCGGCTGCTGCTGGCCGAACCCCTCGGCGTTCCCGTCCTCATGGCCGTCAGCGACGCCGACGGGACGCTGCTGTGGGTGGAGGGGGACACCGGTCTGCGCCGGGCGGCCGAGCGGATGGCCTTCACCGAGGGCGCGCGGTGGAGCGAGGACGTCGCCGGCACCAACGCCCCGGGCACCGCGCTGGCGCTGGGCCGGCCCGTCCGGGTGCGCCAGGGCGAGCACTACGCCACCGCGGTGTCCGGGTGGAGCTGCTCGGCGGCCCCCGTGCGCGACCCCTCGACCGGTGGCGTCCTCGGTGTCCTGGACCTCACCGGCGGGGACGACCTGGGCCGGCAGCGGGCCCTGGAGCTCGTCCGCGCCGCCGTGGGGGCCGTGGAGGCCGAGCTGCGGGTGCTGACGCTGCGCCGGTGCCTCGCCCCCGGGGTGGCCGCTCCCGTGCCCGTCGCCCCCCGGCTGTCCGTCCTCGGGCCCGTGCCCACGCTCGCGGCCGGCGGGACCGTCCGGCCCCTGTCGACGCGGCACAGCGAGGTCCTGCTCCTGCTGGCGCTCGCCCCGCCCTGCGGGCTGTCCGCCGCCCAGCTCGCCGCCCAGCTCGACGAGCGCGACCTGGCCCCCGTCTCGGTGCGCGCCGAGGTGCACCGCCTGCGGGCCGTCCTGCGCGACCGCACCCGCGGGGGCCTGGACCTGTCCCCGGCGCCCTACCGGCTCCTGGGGGAACTGGGGTGCGACGCCCTCGACGTGCGCGCCGCGCTGCGCGCCGGGCGGGTGCGCGAGGCCGTCGCGGGCTGGTCGGGGGAGCTGCTGCCCGGCTCGGACGCCCCCGGCGTGCGCGACCTGCGCGAGGAACTGCTGCTGGAACTGCGCACGGCCGTCCTGGAGGGCGACGACGACCGGGCCCTGCTGGAGTTCTCCCGCACCGGGGCCGGGCGCCACGACGTCGTCGTCGCCCGCGACCTCGTCGCCCGGCTCGCCCCCGGGGACCCCGGGCGGGCCGAGGCCGTCGCCCGCCTCGAGCGGTTGCGGGCCTGACCCCTCCGGGCGGGGTGCAACGGCGTTGCAACGCCGCCCGGCGCAGGGTGGGACCACGGCGACGGAGCAGTCGCCGTCCCCTCACCGTGGAGGTCTCCCATGACGGTCTACGAGGCACCCGGACGCGACGGCAGCGTCGTCTCCTACGCCGACCGCTACGACCACTGGATCGGCGGCGAGCGCGTCGCCCCCGCCGAGGGTCAGTACTTCGAGAACCCCAGCCCGGTCACGGGCCAGGCGTTCACCGAGATCGCCCGCGGCACCGCCGCCGACGTCGAGCGCGCCCTGGACGCCGCGCACGCCGCCGCCCCGTCCTGGGGCCGCACCTCCGTCGCCGAGCGCGCCCTCGTCCTGAACCGCATCGCCGACCGCATCGAGGCCAACCTCGAGAAGCTGGCCGTGGCCGAGACGTGGGACAACGGCAAACCCGTCCGCGAGTGCCTCGCGGCCGACCTGCCCCTCGTCGTGGACCACCTGCGCTACTTCGCCGGGGTGGTGCGCGCCCAGGAGGGCGGCATCTCCCAGATCGACGACGACACCGTCGCCTACCACTTCCACGAACCCCTCGGCGTCGTCGGGCAGATCATCCCCTGGAACTTCCCGCTGCTCATGGCGATCTGGAAGCTGGCCCCGGCGCTCGCGGCCGGCAACGCCGTCGTCCTCAAACCCGCCGAGCAGACGCCGGCCTCGATCATGCTGCTCATGGACGTCATCGGGGACCTGCTGCCCCCCGGGGTCGTCAACGTCGTCAACGGGTTCGGCGCCGAGGCCGGCAAGCCGCTGGCCAGCAACCCGCGCATCCGCAAGATCGCCTTCACGGGCGAGACGACGACCGGCCGGCTGATCATGCAGTACGCCAGCCAGAACCTCATCCCCGTCACGCTGGAACTGGGCGGCAAGAGCCCCAACGTGTTCTTCGACGACGTCGCCGCCGCCCGCGACGACTTCTACGACAAGGCGCTGGAGGGGTTCACGATGTTCGCCCTCAACCAGGGCGAGGTGTGCACGTGCCCGTCGCGGGCGCTCATCCAGAGCGGGATCTACGACACGTTCCTGGCCGACGCCCTGGAGCGGACCAAGGCGGTCAAGCAGGGCAACCCGCTGGACACCGAGACGATGATCGGGGCCCAGGCGAGCAACGACCAGCTCGAGAAGATCCTGTCCTACATCGACATCGGGACGAAGGAGGGCGCGAAGCTGCTGACCGGCGGGGAGCGCGCCGACCTCGGCGGGGAGCTGTCGGGGGGGTACTACGTGACCCCGACGGTGTTCGAGGGCGACAACTCCATGCGCATCTTCCAGGAGGAGATCTTCGGGCCCGTCGTCTCCGTGGCCCGGTTCGACCACCCCGACGACGCGCTGAAGATCGCCAACGACACCCTCTACGGCCTCGGCGCCGGGGTCTGGTCGCGCGACATCCACCTCGCCTACCGGATGGGCCGCGGCATCCAGGCCGGGCGGGTGTGGACGAACAACTACCACTCCTACCCCGCGCACGCGGCCTTCGGGGGCTACAAGAGCTCGGGCATCGGCCGCGAGAACCACGCCATGATGCTCGACCACTACCAGCAGACGAAGAACCTCCTCGTGAGCTACTCCACCAGCAAGCTCGGTTTCTTCTGAGCCGACCCACCGGACCGACAGGAGATCGACGATGACCCTGCAGGACGAACGACCCGCCCTCGCCCCCACCGTCCCCAGCACCATGACGGCCGCCGTGGTCACGGCCTTCGGCGAACCGCTCCAGCTCCAGGAGGTACCCGTCCCCGAGCCCGGCCCGGGGCAGGCGCTCGTCCGGGTGGAGACCTCCGGGGTGTGCCACACCGACCTGCACGCCGCCCACGGCGACTGGCCGGTGAAACCCTCACCGCCCTTCATCCCCGGTCACGAGGGGTTCGGGCGGGTCGTGGCGCTCGGCGCCGGGGTGGAGGACCTGTCGGTGGGCCAGCAGGTCGGGAACGCCTGGCTGTGGTCCGCCTGCGGTTCCTGCACCTACTGCAGGACGGGCTGGGAGACGCTCTGCGAGTCGCAGAGCAACGGCGGCTACTCGGTGAACGGGAGCTTCGCCGAGTACATGCTCGTCGACTCCAGGTTCGCCGCCCGGATCCCCGAGGGGGCCGACCCCGTCGCGGTGGCGCCGGTGCTGTGCGCCGGCGTGACCGTCTACAAGGGCCTGAAGATGACCGAGGCCCGTCCCGGCCAGTGGGTCACCGTCTCCGGCATCGGTGGCCTCGGGCACATCGCCGTCCAGTACGCGGTGGCGATGGGGTTGCACGTCGCCGCCGTGGACGTCGACGACGCGAAGCTGGACCTGGCCCGTCGGCACGGGGCCGAGGTGACCGTGAACGCCAGGACGCACGACCCGGCCGAGGTCGTCCAGGCGGCCACCGGCGGGACCCACGGCGTCCTCGTCACCGCGGTCCACCCGGCGGCCTTCGGCCAGGCGCTCGGGGTCGCCCGGCGCGGGGCGACGATCGTGTTCAACGGGTTGCCGCCCGGGGACTCCCCGGCGCCGATCTTCGACATCGTCCTGAAGGGCCTGACGATCCGCGGGTCGATCGTGGGCACCCGTGAGGACCTCGCCGAGGCGCTGGACTTCTACGCCCGCGGCACGATCCACCCGACGACGTCGGTCGAGCCGCTGTCGGCGGTGAACGACGTGCTCGAGCGGATGGCCCGCGGCGGGATCGACGGCAGGGTGGTGCTCGACCTCACCGGGAAGCTCGGGTGACGTCGTGGCGGTAGGGCACACCCCGGCGGCGGCCGCGCAGTTGCGCCGCCTCCGGGCCCGGCACGGGGACCTGATGTTCCACCAGTCCGGGGGGTGCTGCGACGGCAGTTCCCCGATGTGCTTCGCCGACGGCGACTTCATCCTGTCCGACGCCGACGAGTTCCTCGGGAACGTCGAGGTGCCGCCGCTGGAGGGCGAGGACGGGCACGTCGAGGGGTTCACGGTCGGGGTGTGGATGTCCAAGGAGCAGCACCGGGTGTGGGCGCACACGGAACTGACCATCGACCTCGTCCCGGGCCGGGGGGCGGGGTTCTCCCTGGAGGCCCCCGACGGGGTGCGGTTCCTCGTGCGTTCCGACGTCTGCCGCGTCTGAGGCCCGCCGGCGGACGCCGCTCGCTACGGTGGCGGCATGAGCACCCGTGACGTCGTCGTCGCCCTCGTCGGTTACGGCGGTGGCGGCCGGTTCTTCCACGCCCCCGTCGTCGAGGGGGCGCGGGGCACCCGGCTGGGGTTCGTCGTCACGACGAACCCCGACCGGGCGGCCCTGGTGCGGGCCGAGCACCCCGGGGTCGAGGTCGTCGGGTCCACGGCGCAGGCCGTGGCGGCCGGGGCCGAGGTCGTCGTCGTGTCCACCCCGGCCGCCACGCACACGGCGCTGACGGAGGAGGCGCTGGACCTGGGGGCGCACGTGGTGTGCGACAAGCCGTTCGCCCTCGACGCCGCCGCGGCGGAGGCGACCGTGCGGCGCGCCCGGGCGGCCGGCCGGCTGCTCTCGCCCTACCAGAACCGCCGCTGGGACTCCGACCTGCTGACGCTGCGCCGGGTGTTGGCCGAGCGTGAGCTCGGGGAGGTGGTGCGCCTGGAGTCCGCCTTCGAGCGCTGGGCCCCGGGCGACCCGCCCGCCGCCGGGGGCGGGTTGCTGCGCGACTTCGGCGCCCACCTCGTCGACCAGGTGCTGCACCTGTTCGGGCCCGTCGCCGCGGTGGCCGCCCAGACCCGCGGCGGGGACGGGACCGAGCGGGAGTTCCGCCTCCAGCTCGCCCACACCGGCGGGGTGCGCAGCGAGCTGTCCGGGTCGTGGGAGCAGCCCGTCCCCGGACCGCGGTTCCGCGTCACCGGGACGGCCGGGACGTTCGTCGTGGACTCCCCGATGGACGTCCAGGAGGAACTGCTCCTGGCCGGGCGCACCCCGCGGACGGACGGCGCGGCGTGGGGGAGCGAGCCGCCCAGCCGCTGGGGCGCGCTCGCCGCCGGCGGGGGACCGGTGCGGCGGGTGCCCAGCGAGCGGGGCCGCTGGCCGGACTTCTACACCGCGTTCGCGGCGGCCGTGCGCGGGGAGGGCCCCGTCCCGGTCGAGGCCGACGACGCGGTGCGCACCTGCCGGGTCGTCGACGCGGCCCGCGAGGCCGCCCGCACCGGTGAGGTCGTCCGTCTCGCGGGCTGAGACGCCCGTCCCGCGAATTGGACACCGCGTCGGCGGCGCGTAGTCTGCCGGGACACCCGGAGCGGCGACGGCGACCCCGGTGCGCAGCGGGTGTCGACCGCCCGGCCAGGCCGACCCCTGGGGGCCCCTCCCGTCCCGCCGCCCCCGAAGGTTCCCCATGTCCGCCACGCCAGGTCAGACGCGGACGGCGCAGACCGCGCCGCCCACCAACCCCGTCGGCAAGGTCGCCGCCGCCAGCCTCATCGGCACGACGATCGAGTTCTACGACTTCTACGTCTACGCGACCGCAGCCGTCCTGGTCTTCCCGGCGCTGTTCTTCCCCTCCGACAACGACACCGCCGCGACGCTGGCCTCGTTGGCGACCTTCGCCATCGCCTTCGTCGCCCGCCCCGTCGGCTCGGTGTTCTTCGGCCACTTCGGGGACCGCGTCGGGCGCAAGACGACGCTCGTGGCCGCCCTGCTCGTCATGGGGATCTCCACCGTCCTCATCGGCGTGCTGCCCACGCACGCCTCGGTCGGCAACCTCGCCCCGGCGCTGCTGTGCGTCCTGCGCTTCGGGCAGGGGTTCGGCCTCGGCGGGGAGTGGGGCGGCGCGGCGCTGCTGGCGACGGAGAACGCCCCGCCGAACCGCCGCGCCCTGTACGGCATGTTCCCCCAGCTCGGCGCCCCGTTCGGCTTCGTCCTGGCCAACACGCTGTTCATCGTGCTGGCGACGCGGATGGACGACGCCACCTTCACCTCGTGGGGCTGGCGCATCCCGTTCCTGCTGAGCGCCCTGCTCGTCGTCCTGGGCCTGTGGATCCGGCTGAGCCTGGCCGAGACCCCCGTGTTCGCCAAGGCCCTCGCCGAGGAACGGCCGGTGCGCGTCCCGGTGGCCGAGACGTTCCGCCGCAGCGGCAAGGTCGTCGTCCTCGGGGCCTTCTCGGTCATGCTGACCTACACGCTCTTCTACCTGACGACGACGTGGTCGCTGAGCTACGGAACCACGACGCTGGACTACTCCCGCCAGCAGTTCCTGCTCATGCTCTGCGTCGCCGTCCTGTTCATGGCCGCCGCGACCCCGCTGTCGGGGTGGCTCTCGGACCGGTTCGGGCGCCGCCCGGTGCTGGCGACGGCGATGGCGGGCGGGGCCGTCGTCGGCCTGCTCACCGGCCCGCTGCTGGGGTCGGGGCAGACCGCGCTGGTCATGGTGTGGCTGTGCGCCGGGTTGTTCTTCATGGGGCTGGTCTTCGGGCCCATCGGGGCCTACCTGCCCGAGCTGTTCCCGACCACCGTCCGGTACACCGGGGCCTCGCTGGCCTTCAACTCCGGCTCCATCCTCGGGGCCTCGCTGGCGCCGTACACGGCCGTCCGGCTGGCCACCACGTACGACGTGAGCTGGGTGGGCTACTACCTCGCCGGGACGGCCGTCGTGAGCCTCGTCTCACTGGCCCTGCTGCGTGAGACCCGTACCTCCTCCCTGGACTGACCCCCGTTAGGGTGCTGGCGTGGCGGTGAGCGGACGCGTGTACAAGACCCTCTACCGGCACGTTCTCACCCGCATCGACGCCGAGGTCGCCCACCACTGGGCCTTCGCCGGGATGCGGCTCGCCGGCCGCGTCCCGGTGGCCCCGGACCTGCTGCGCCGCAGCTTCACCACCGACGACGACCGGTTGCGGGTGCGGGCCCTGGGGCTGGACTTCCCGACCCCGCTGGGGCTCGCGGCCGGGTTCGACAAGAACGCCACGGGCCTGAAGTCCCTGGGGAACTTCGGCTTCGCCTGCGTCGAGGTCGGCACCGTCACGGCCCTGCCGCAGCCGGGCAACCCCAGGCCCCGGCTGCACCGGCTCGTGGCCGACCGCGCCGTCGTCAACCGCATGGGGTTCAACAACGACGGCGCCGAGGTCGTCGCCAGGCGGCTGCGGCAGTACCGGGCCGTCCCGCCGGCGCACCCCGTCGTCGTGGGCGTGAACATCGGCAAGAGCAAGGTCGTCGACGAGGCCGACGCCGCCGCCGACTACGCGACGTCGGCGCGGCTGCTCGCGCCGTACGCGGACTACCTCGTCGTCAACGTCTCCTCCCCGAACACCCCCGGGCTGCGGGACCTGCAGGCGGTGGAGAAGCTGCGGCCCGTCCTGGCCGCCGTCCGCGAGGCCGCCGACGGGGCGGCCCACCGGCACGTCCCGCTCCTGGTCAAGATCGCCCCCGACCTGTCCGACGCCGACGTCGACGCGGTCGCCGACCTGGCCCTCGACCTCGGCCTGGACGGCATCGTCGCGACGAACACGACGATCGGGCGCGAGGGTCTGCGGACCCCGCCCGAGGTCGTCGAGGCGGCCGGGGGCGGGGGACTGTCCGGCGCCCCGCTCAAGGCGCGCTCGCTGGAGGTGCTGCGCCGGCTCGCCGCGCGCACCCACGGTTCGCTCGTCCTCGTCGGCGTCGGCGGGATCGAGACCGCGGCCGACGTCGCCGAGCGGCTCGAGGCCGGGGCCTCGCTGGTGCAGGCGTACACGGCGTTCATCTACGAGGGTCCCGGCTGGGCGCGCCGGGTCCTGGACCAGCTCGCCGCGAGCCGGACGCGGCGCGAGGGCGACCGCTAGCCCCGACTTGTGGGCGCGGTCCGCGCGGGTGAGGCTTCGACGGTTGCCCGAGCGAAACCCGACCGAGGAGATCCGTGACCGACACGGCCCGGCGCCCCACCGGCCCCACCCCCGACCCGCACCGGGACGCGCCCGACCCCAACCGCTGGCGCGCCCTCGCGGTCTGCCTCGTCGTGGGGTTCATGACGCTCCTCGACGTCTCCATCGTCAACGTCGCCCTACCCTCCATCGAGTCCTCCCTCGGGGCCGGCTCCTCGCAGGTGCAGTGGATCGTCGCCGGGTACGCCCTGGCCTTCGGGCTCGTCCTCGTCCCCGCCGGCCGCATCGGCGACCTGTACTCGCGCCGGCTCATGTTCGTCGTCGGCCTGGCCGGTTTCGTCCTCACCAGCGCGGCCGCCGGGCTGGTGCAGTCGGCCACCGCGCTGGCCGTGGTCCGGCTCGCCCAGGGCATCAGCGCCGGCCTGGTCAACCCGCAGGTCCTCGCCCTCATCCAGCAGTTGTTCACCGGCGCCGAGCGGGGCCGGGCCTTCGGGGCGTTCGGGACGACGATCGGGTTGTCCACGGCCGTCGGCCCCCTCCTCGGCGGCGGCATCCTCGCCGTCTTCGGCGAGCAGGAGGGCTGGCGCGGGGTGTTCCTCGTCAACGTGCCCATCGGCATCGTCCTCATCCCGCTGGCGTGGAAGTGGCTGCCCGGCAGGGACCCGAACCGGTCGACGGGCAGGCTGCACCTGGACGTGACGGGTCTGCTGCTGCTCGCCGCGGCCACCGTCCTGGGCATGCTGCCCTTCGTCCTGACCACCGGGCAGGGGGACTCACCCGCGCGCTGGTGGTTCCTGCTGCCGGCCGCGGTGCTGCTCGCCGCGTTCGTCGCCTGGGAGCGGCGCGAGGGCCGGCGCGGGCGCGAACCCGTCGTCGACGGCGACCTCGTCCGGACCCGCTCCTACAGCAACGGCGCCCTCGTCGGCATCGCCTACTTCGCCGGGTTCACGGGCATCTTCCTCGTCGTGACGCTCTACCTGCAGTCGGGCCTGGGGCTCGCCCCGTGGCAGGCGGGGCTCGTGCAGACCCCCTTCGCGATCATGTCCGGGATCTTCGCGCAGGTCGGTGGCCGCCAGGTCGCCGCGCGCGGCCGGACCGTCGTCGTCGTGGGCCTGGTCGTCGTCGCCGCCGGGTTGCTGGGCGCCGACCTCGTCGCCGCCGCGGTGCAGGGCACCTCCGGGGCGATCGCCCTGGCCGCCTGCCTGGCCGTCGCCGGGGCCGGCTCGGGCCTGGTCATCTCCCCGAACCAGACCCTGGCCCTGGCCGACGTCCCCCCGCGGGTGGCGGGCGTGGCCGGCGGGGTGCTGCAGACCGGGCAGCGCGTCGGATCGGCCGTCGGCGTCGCCGCGACGACCGCGATCTTCTTCTCCACCGTGGCCGGAGCCGGCCTGGGGGGGCAGGCCCAGGAGGCCGGCTCGGGGCAGGGCACGTCGCCGCAGGTGCAGGACGTGTTCGGGCACGCCCTGTCCGACGGCCTGCGGGTGTCCCTCGGGCTCGTCCTGCTCGCTCTCGTCTTCGCCGTCGTCGACCTGCTGCGCCGCCAGGGCCGCACCCCCGGTCACCACGGCCAGCACGGGGCGCACGACGCCTCGGTGGCCAAGCACCGCGCCGGGTAGCGTCGTCCCGTGAGACCGACGCGGTGGACGTGGACGTACGAGGACGCCGAGGGGCGGACGGTGGCGGGGGACGGCACGGAGTTCCCCACCCAGGCCGACGCCGAGGTGTGGATCGGTGAGGCGTGGCACGGCCTGCGCGAGCAGGGCGCCGAGAACGCCCACCTGTGGGCCGACGGCGCGAAGGTGTACGGGCCGCTGTCGCTGCGCCCGGCCGACTGACGTTCCCGCTTCCTTCCCGAGGGCTCCTTCTCGGGGTCGTTGACGCGAAGCGCCGAACCTACCGGCGCTTCGCGTCAACGACACGATCCCGGGCGGCTCAGGAGGGGCGTTCGGTGGGGGAGGTCGCGGCGGTGCGGGCGGGGTCGCGCTCAACGACGTCACCGAGGACGGCGTCGATGCGCTGCAGCAGCTCGGCCGGGATCGTGACCCCGGAGGCCTTGACGTTCTCGCGCACCTGGTCGGGGCGGGAGGCGCCGATGATCGCCGAGGCGACGTTGTCGTTCTGCAGCACCCAGGCCACGGCGAGCTGGGCCATCGACAGCTCCAGCTCCCGGGCGACCGACTTCAGCTCCTGGACCCGCGAGAGCACGTCGTCGCGCATCCAGCGGCTGATCATCTGCTTGCCGCCCTTCTCGTCGGTGGCGCGGCTGCCCTCCGGCGGAGCACCGCCGGGGGTGTACTTGCCGGTCAGGACCCCCTGGGCGACGGGGGAGAAGACGATCTGCGAGATGCCGAGCTCGCGCGAGGTCGGCACGACCTCCGGCTCGACCACCCGGTACAGCGCGGAGTACTGCGGCTGGTTGGAGATGAGCTGGAAGCCCAGCTCGCCGGCCAGCTCGTGGCCCCGGCGCAGCTGGTCGGCGGTCCACTCGCTGACGCCGATGTAGAGGGCCTTGCCGGCGCGGACGACGTCGGCGAACGCCTGCATCGTCTCCTCGACCGGGGTCGAGACGTCCCAGCGGTGCGCCTGGTAGACGTCGACGTGGTCGGTGCCGAGGCGGCGCAGGGACCCGTCGATCGACTCCAGGACGTGCTTGCGCGAGAGCCCGGAGTCGTTGTGGCCCTTGGGGCCGGTGGGGAAGTAGACCTTGGTGAGGATCTCCAGGCTCTCGCGGCGCTGACCCTTCAGCGCCGTGCCCAGGACCGTCTCGGCGGCCGTGTTGGCGTAGACGTCGGCGGTGTCGAACGTCGAGATGCCGGCGTCGAGCGCGGCGTGCACGCATGCGACGGCCGCCTCGTTCTCGACCTGCGAGGCGTGGGTGAGCCAGTTGCCGTAGGTGATCTCGGAGACTTTCAGACCACTGCGACCGAGGTGTCGGAACTCCATGACCGTGAACCTAACGCCCCCGGTGCGCGGGGGCGAGGGGCGGCCGTCAGGCGGGCTGCGTCCGCGGGGCGCGCCGGTCGACGGTGGTGGAGCGGGCGGCGAGCAGGACCCGGGCCGCCCCGGCCGCGGTCAGGGCCGCCCCGAACAGGTGCAGGACGACGGCCAGGCCGGGCAGCCCGTCCAGGCTCTGGTAGGTGCCCAGCGCGGCCTGCGCCACGAACAGCACGAGCAGGACCGTGGCGCGGCGGGCGACCAGGTCGTCGCCGGCGCGGCGGGCCACGAGGACCACCACGGCCGCCAGCGCGAGGGCGGCCACCGCGACGACGCCGTGGACGACGGTCACCGTGGCCCAGTGCACCGGGATCCGGTGGATCTCGGCGCTGTCCCCGGGGTGCGGCCCCGCACCGGTGACGACGGTGCCGACGACGACCACCACGCCGGTGACGACGACGAGCCAGCGCGCGAGCCGGCGGGTGCTCTCGGCGGGGGCCGGGACGACGGCGCGGTGGGCGATGTCGTAGCTGACGGTCGTGGACACGAGCAGGGCGATCGCGGCGAGGAAGTGCCCGGCCACGACGTAGGGGTTCAGGCCCGTCAGGACGGTGATGCCGCCGACGACCGCGTTGAGCAGGACCCCGACGAACTGGCCCCAGGCCGAGAACAGCAGCGCGCGGTGGCGGGGGCGCTGCAGCAGGCAGGCGATGATCACGGCACCGACGGCCACGCAGATGACCACGGTCAGCAGGCGGTTGCCGAACTCGATGGCCCCGTGCAGCCCCGTCGCGGCCGTCGCGGAGGTGAAGGAGTCGTCGGTGCACCGCGGCCACGTCGGGCAGCCCAGCCCGGAGCCGGTGACGCGGACGATGCCGCCGGTGACGATGATGAGGACGGCGACGGCGACGGCGACCGTCGTCGTCCAGCGGACCGCGCGGGTGTGCGTGCGCGGCTGCCGGGTGGCCGGGTCGGTGAGCTGGGTCATGACCGGCGGCTCAGGCGGGGTGGGCGCCGCGGGCGACCATCGGGACCGGGCGGCGCATGCGCCGGATCTGCAGGGCGCGGGTCACCCCGTAGGAGACCAGGCCGCGGTCGGGTTCGGGGAACCTCGCGGCGACCGCCCGCTTGACCTTGCGGCTTAGCACGATGCTGTCGACGACGACGATCGCGAGCATGGCGTAGATGAGCAGGGTGGTCCCGAGCACCAGCGTCGTGGACCCCAGCGGGGTGGCGACCATCGACAGGACCAGCGAGATCCCCGCGATGATGAGGAAGTACTCGCCCACGTTGCGGCGGGCGTCGACGACGTCGCGCACGAAGCGCTTCTGCGGCCCCCGGTCGCGGACCGGGAGGTAGCGCTCGTCGCCGGTCAGGAGGGCGGACTGCACCTTGGCGCGCTCCTCGCGCTGGGCGGCGCGGCTGGCCTTCTGGGCCGCCTTGCGGTCGGCCGGGACCAGGGGACGCTGGTTGCGGGCCTGCGCCTCGCTGCGCCTGGGCGTCGGGCGCCCCTTGCCGCCGACCTTCGTCAGCTCGACGACGGGCGGCTGCTCGACCGCGGGGGCCGACTTCTCCTTCGAGCGTCCGAACACACGTGCAGGGTACGTCACCGGGCGGGGCCCGGACCCGGGCGTGCCGGGGCTGTGTAGCGTCGCGGACGTGAGCGATCCCACGGTCCCCACCCGCGAACCCGCCCGCCCGGACGCCGACCGCCTGGCGCACCTGCGCGCCGCGTCGGCCGCCCAGGACGGGGCGACCCGGGCCGACCTGGAGGCCCTGGTCCGCGTCCCCGGCGTCTCCGCGCGCTCCTTCGACCCGGCCCACGTGCACGCCAGCGCCGCCGCCGTCGCCGACCTGCTGCGCGGGGCCGGGCTGACCCGCGTGGACGTCCTGACGGCGCGCGCCCCCGGCGCCGGCCCGGACGGCGGGGAGCTGGAGTCGCACCCGGCCGTCGTGGGCTCGCGCCCGGCCCCGGCCGGGGCGCCGACCGTCCTGCTCTACGCCCACCACGACGTGCAGCCGCCCGGCCGCGAGGAGGACTGGTCGAGCCCCCCGTTCGAGCCCACCGAGCGCGCCGGGCGGCTGTTCGGCCGCGGCGCCGCCGACGACAAGGCCGGCGTCATGGCCCACGTGCACGCGCTGCGGACGCTGCTGCCGACCTGGGGCCCGGACGACGGCGTCGGGGTGACGGTCTTCGTCGAGGGCGAGGAGGAGATCGGCTCACCGACCTTCGCCGCCTTCCTCGCCGAGCACCGCCGGGCCCTGGCCGCCGACGTCATCGTCGTGGCCGACTCGGGCAACTGGCGGGTCGGGGTGCCCGCGCTCACCACGACGCTGCGCGGCCTCGTGGACTGCGACGTGACGGTCGACGTCCTGACGCACGCCGTGCACTCGGGGGTCAACGGGGGCCCGGTCCTGGACGCCCTCACCTGCCTGGCCCGGCTGCTGGCGACCCTGCACGACGAGAACGGGGACGTCGCCGTCGACGGTCTGCACAGCTCCACCGCGCCCGTCGTGGACCTGGACGAGGCCACCTTCCGCGCCGACGCCGGGGTGCTGCCGGAGGTCCGGCTGGCCGGCACGGGCACCGTGGCCGACCGGCTGTGGACCAAGCCGGCGATCTCGGTCATCGGGCTGGACGCCACCCCCGTGGACCGGGCCAGCAACACGCTGGTCCCCTCGGCGCGGGCCAAGATCAGCATGCGGATCGCCCCCGGTCAGGACCCCTCGGCGGCCATGACGGCGCTGCGCCGGCACCTGCAGGCCAACGCGCCCTTCGGCGCGCGCGTGCGGGTGCAGGACGGGGAGGAGGGCCAGGCCTTCTCCGCCGACACCTCCACCGCGGCCCACGCGGTCGCGCGGGAGGCCTTCGCGGCGGCCTTCGGGGTCCCGGTCGTGGAGATGGGGATGGGCGGGTCCATCCCGTTCGTGGCCGACCTGTCGGCGGTCTACCCCGAGGCCGCCATCCTCGTCACGGGCGTGGAGGACCCCGACTCCCGCGCCCACGGCGCCGACGAGTCGCTGCACCTGGACGACTTCGCCAAGGTCTGCCTGGGTGAGGTCCTGCTGCTGGACGGGCTCGCGGCGCGGGTGGGCCGCACGCGGCAGGCGTAGCCTGATCCCTCCCGACCCGTCGGGAACAGGCCGACCGCCCCGGCGGTTGTGCCCACCGACAGTCCGCCGCGAGCGCTTCCGGAGACGATGCTCATGACCACCACCAGCGACACCACTGCCGCGACGACCGCCGAGCCGGCGGCGACCCACGGGGTCCTGCTGACCGACGTGGCCGCGACCAAGGTGCGCACGCTGCTCGAGCAGGAGGGTCGCGACGACCTCCGGCTGCGCATCGCCGTGCAGCCCGGCGGCTGCTCGGGCCTGATCTACCAGCTCTACTTCGACGAGCGGGCCCTCGACGGGGACGCCGTGTGCGACTTCGACGGGGTCGAGGTCGTCGTGGACAAGATGAGCGGGCCCTACCTCGACGGCGCGACGATCGACTTCGCCGACACGATCGAGAAGCAGGGGTTCACCATCGACAACCCCAACGCGGGGAGCAGCTGCGCCTGCGGTGACTCCTTCAGCTGACCGCGCGCCCAGCCGACCGGCCCCTGCCCCCGACCCGGGGGCGGGGGCCGGTCGCGTGTGGGCGCTGGCCCCGCCGCGCGAGCCCGCCGGCCGGGAGCGCTTCGACGTGGGCGGGTCCCGCTTCGCCTTCGAGGACGCCGTCCCCGTCGAGGGGGAGGACCTCGTCGCGGCCGGGGGCGACCTGCGCCCGGCCACCGTCCTGCAGGCCTACCGGTGCGGGCTGTTCCCGATGGGGCTGGGCGGGGGCGGGCGCGGTCCGCTGGGCTGGTGGTCCCCGGACCCCCGGGGGGTCCTGGTCCCCGAGCGCGTCCACGTCTCGCGCTCGCTGCGCCGGTCCCTGCGCACCTTCGAGGTCCGTCTGGACACCGCCTTCGACGACGTCGTCGCCGGCTGCGCCGACCCCTCGCGGCCGGGGGCGTGGATCACCGCCGACGTCGCCCGCGCCTACGGGCGCCTGCACCGGCTGGGGTGGGCGCACTCGGTGGAGGTGTGGCGCGACGGCGAGCTCGTGGGGGGCCTGTACGGCCTGAGCCTGGGCGGCCTGTTCGCGGCCGAGTCCAAGTTCCACCGGGTCACCGACGCCTCCAAGGCCGCCGTGGTGGCCCTGGCCGAGCTCATGACCTCCGACGGGGTGCGGGGCCGCCTGGTCGACGTGCAGTGGCGCACCGCGCACCTGGCGACGCTGGGGGTCCAGGAGGTGCCGCGGCGGGAGTACCTGAGCGCCCTGGGCACCGCCCTGGCCCGGCCCGTGCCCCGCCCCCTGCGCCCGGCGGGCCCGGCGCGCCCCGATCGGCCGAACGACTACGACGGGGGGTAGTCTCTGTCAGCGAGGGGACGATCCTGCGAAGGACCAACGCGTCAGGCGCACGAAACGTCCCCGTTCACTGCTCGTACGTGGAGAGGCCGACGTTGGGTACGCGAGACTCGGGCGCGACGCGTCGTCGCCGTCCCCCCAAGGCGCTGGTCGCCGGCGCCCTGACCGGGGGTGCGGCACTGCTGCTGACCGGCTGCGCGGGGGACTGGCCGGACGCTTCGGCGAGCAACTTCTTCCTCCCCGACGCCAGCATCGGCGCCACCGACATGACCCCGCGCATGTCCCAGCTGTGGGACGGGTCCTGGATCGCCGCCCTCGCCGTGGGCGTCCTGGTCTGGGGTCTGACGATCTGGGTCGTCGTGGCCTACCGGCGGCGCAAGGGCGACCCGGAGCTGCCGCCGCAGGTCCGCTACAACATGCCCATCGAGATCCTCTACACGATCGTCCCGGTCATGATGGTCGGCGTCCTCTTCTACTACGTCGCCCGTGACCAGCAGGCCATCCTCGACACCTCCGAGACGCCGGACGTCACCGTCCAGGTCGTCGGCAAGAAGTGGTCCTGGGACTTCAACTACCTCGAGGGCAACGGCGACTCCGCCCAGCCCGGTGTCTACGACACCGGCCGCCAGGCGGACCTCACCGGCCGCGAGGGCGTGGAGGAGGACCTGCCGACGCTGTACCTGCCGGTCAACGAGAGGGTGCAGTTCGACCTGTACTCGCGCGACGTCATCCACTCCTTCTGGGTCCCGGCGTTCCTCATGAAGATGGACATGATCCCGGGCAGCCCGAACAAGTTCCAGGTCACCCCCACCAAGGAGGGCGACTTCAAGGGCAAGTGCGCCGAGCTGTGCGGTGAGTACCACTCCGAGATGCTCTTCAACGTCCGGGTCGTCTCGGCCGAGGAGTACCAGCAGCACCTCGACGACCTCGCGGCGGCCGGCCAGACCGGGTCCCTGCCCATCACGCTCGCCGGGGCCAACGAGATCGCCGGCGTCCAGGCCGACTCGGTCCGCTCGAACGAGGAGGAGAACTGATGGCTGCTGAGAGCCTCGACCTGCCCGGCACCGCCCGGCGCGTGACCTCGCGCCAGACGCTGGGTGCGGTCGTGCCGCGCTCGCGCGGTCAGGTCATCGCCAACTGGCTGTCGAGCACCGACCACAAGGTCATCGGCAACCTGTACTTCATCACCTCGTTCATCTGGTTCCTCATCGGCGGGATCATGGCGCTGCTCATCCGCGCCGAGCTGTTCGAACCCGGCATGCAGGTGTTCGCCACCAAGAACGAGTACAACCAGGCCTTCACCATGCACGGCACGGTGATGCTGCTGCTGTTCGCGACCCCGCTGTTCTCGGCCTTCGCGAACGCGATCATGCCGCTGCAGATCGGTGCGCCGGACGTGGCGTTCCCGCGGCTGAACATGTTCGCCTACTGGCTGTTCCTGTTCGGCGGCCTGATCGCCGCCGCCGGGTTCATCACCCCCGGCGGGGCCGCGAGCTTCGGCTGGTTCGCCTACGCGCCGCTGAGCGACGTCGTCCACTCCCCGGGGCTGGGCGGCAACCTCTGGGTCATGGGCCTGGCCTTCTCCGGGTTCGGCACGATCCTCGGTGCGGTCAACTTCATCACCACGATCATCTGCATGCGCGCTCCCGGCATGACGATGTTCCGGATGCCGATCTTCACCTGGAACACGCTCATCACGAGCGTCCTGATCCTCATGGCCTTCCCGGTCCTGGCCGCCGCGCTGTTGGCGCTGGCCGCCGACCGCATCATGGGGGCCCACGTCTTCGAGGCCGCCAACGGCGGGCCGATCCTGTGGCAGCACCTGTTCTGGTTCTTCGGGCACCCGGAGGTCTACATCATCGCGTTGCCGTTCTTCGGCATCGTGACCGAGATCTTCCCGGTCTTCAGCCGCAAGCCCGTCTTCGGCTACAAGGGCCTGGTCTTCGCCACCATCTCCATCGCCGGCCTGTCGGTGACGGTGTGGGCGCACCACATGTACGTCACCGGCAAGGTCCTGCTGCCGTTCTTCGCCTTCATGACGATGCTCATCGCCGTGCCCACCGGGGTGAAGTTCTTCAACTGGATCGGGACGATGTGGCGCGGGTCGCTGACCTTCGACACGCCGATGCTGTGGTCGGTCGGCTTCCTCGTGACGTTCCTCTTCGGTGGTCTGACCGGCGTCATCCTGTCCGCGCCGCCGCTGGACTTCCAGCTCTCGGACTCCTACTTCGTCGTGGCGCACTTCCACTACGTCGTCTTCGGCACGGTCGTGTTCGCGATGTTCGCCGGCTTCTACTTCTGGTGGCCCAAGCTCACCGGCAAGATGCTCCACGAGGGCTGGGGCAAGGTGCACTTCTGGCTGCTGTTCGTCGGCTTCCACAGCACCTTCCTCATCCAGCACTGGCTGGGGGCGGCCGGGATGCCGCGTCGCTACGCCGACTACCTCGTGGGCGAGGGCTTCGAGACGATGAACCAGATCTCCACGATCGGGTCGTTCGTCCTGGGCCTGTCCTTCCTGCCCTTCCTGTGGAACGTCTACCGGACCGCCCGCTTCGGCGAGAAGGTCACCGTGGACGACCCGTGGGGCTACGGCGCCTCCCTGGAGTGGGCGACCTCCTGCCCGCCGCCGCGCCACAACTTCACGTCGCTGCCCCGGATCCGCTCCGAGCGCCCGGCCTTCGACCTGCACCACCCCGAGGTCGCGGCTCACGACAACCACGACGGCGGGGGCAACCTGCTCGATGCGGTCTACGGCGGCTCGGACCGTCGCGGCCGTGAAGACGTCCACGGAGGGCACTGACCGATGAAGCCTGAAACCTGGCTGTTCTCCGGCGGGATCCTGTTCTTCCTGCCCGTCGCCTTCGTCTACGGGATGCTGACCCGTTGGGACGAGTGGGTGGGGTTCATCGCCCTGCTGCTCACCGGTGGTCTGGCCCTCCTCGTCGGCACGTACCTGACGATCACCGCCCGCCGCATCGACGAGCGTCCCGAGGACAACCCCCGGGCCGACATCTCCGAGGGCGCGGGGGAGCAGGGCTTCTTCTCCCCGCACTCCTGGTGGCCGCTGTACCTGGCCGCCGGTGGCGCCGTCACCTTCCTGGGGGTGGCCGTCGGCTGGTGGCTGTGGCTCATCGGCGTCGTCATCACCGTGCCGATGATCGTCGGCTGGGTCTTCGAGTACTACAAGGGCGAGCACGCCCACTGAACCCGGTTCGCGCCAGGGCCCCGCACCGTTCCCGGTGCGGGGCCCTCGTGCGTCCGGGCCGGCGCCTCAGTGCTGCGGGTGCAGTCGCACCGCCAGCAGCGCCACGTCGTCCGCCGGCCGCTGCGGCAGCATCCGCTCCAGGACCGCCTCGCACAGCTCGTCGAGGGTGGGGTCCCCGAGGGCGACCTCCGCCAGCGTCCCGCGCAGGCGGGCCAGGCCGTCGTCCAGCACCTCGTCGCGGCGTTCGACGAGACCGTCGGTGTAGAACAGCACGGTCGAGCCCGCCTCCAGCGCGGCCACGCTCTCCCCGCGCGGCCCCTCGGGCAGCACCCCCAGGAGCAGTTCGGCGGCCGCGGCCTGCAGCCAGGACACCCCACCGGCGGGGGTGAGCAGGACGGGCGGGGGGTGCCCGGCGTTGGACCACACCAGCCGTCGCACCCCGCGCCGGGCCTCCTGCGGCGTCTGCTCCAGCCGCGCCACCACCGCCGTCGCGGTCGTGCCCACTCCCAGGGTGACCATCGCCCGGTCCACCCCGGTCAGGACGGCGGCCGGTCCCGCGTCGGTGGCCACGGCGATCCCGCGCAGCAGCGAACGGACCTGGGCCATGGCCGCCGCCGCGTCGGTGTCGTGCCCCAGCACGTCCCCGATGGTCAGGATCGCCGCCCCGGACGGCTGCACGAAGGCGTCGTACCAGTCCCCGCCCACCTGCGCCGTCTCCGCGGCCGGGGTGTACCGCACCACGATCTCGACGTCGTCCGGCTGGGCGGGGTCGCTGAGCAGCGACCGCTGCAGGGCCTCGGCGAGCTCACGCTGCTGCCGGTACAGACGCGCGGTGTCCAGGGCCAGCCCGGCCCGCCCGGCGATGTCGGTCGCGGTGGCGGTCTCCTCGGCGGTGATCGGGCTGCGGGCCGCGCCGTTGGCCAGCATCAGCGTGCCCAGGGTCCGCCCCCGGGCACGCAGCGGCAGGATCAGCAACGACTCCGGGGCCAGCCCGGTGACCAGGTCACGGGCCCGGCCCGGTTCCAGCACCGAGGTCAGGTACTCCAGGGCCCGGGTCGGCTGCACCTGGGCCCGGCCGGTCGACAGGGCCCGGTCCAGCAGCGACCCCGGACGCAGCACCTGCAGGCGGGTGGCGGCGTACTCGGCCACGACCGGGCGCACCGCCTCCTCGGCGTGCCAGCTGCCGACGTCCCGCAGCCCCCGGGCGCTGCTGCGTCGTTCGTCGGTGACCAGGCTGACGATGCACCAGTCCGCGAGCAGGGGAACCACCAGTCGCGCCATCCGGCCGACGGCCTGCTCGGCGTCCAGGGTGCTGGTCAGCTCGCTGGTCACCGCGGCCAGCAGCTCCGCGCGGGCGGTCGCCCGCCCCAGGTGGGCGACGAGCTGCTCCAGCTCACGGGTGCGGGCGAACAGGTCGTGCTCGACGCGTTCGGCGCGTTCGCGCAGGCGTTCGCTCAGCTCGGAGGAGACCCGGGCGGCGTCGCGGCTGTGCACGTAGTCGGTGATGTCGTCGGAGCGGTGCAGCAGCATCACGACCTCACCGTCCTCGTCGAGGATCGGGACGTTGCGCGGGCTCCAGAACCGTTCCTCGTAGGTGCCGTCGGGCATGGGGATGTCGTACTTCTGCACGGCCATCGTCTGCGGCCGGCGGGTGTCGCGGGCCAGGGCCAGCGAATCGCGCAGGTTCACCAGCCCGTCGGCGCCGGGGTCGTCGGGGTTCACGGGGAACACCTCGAACAGCCCGCGCCCGACGGTGCCCCCCAGCGTGGTGGCGGTGACCTCGAGCCGGGCGTGGTTGGCCCGCAGGATGACGAAGTCCGGCGTGAGCAGCAGCAGCGGGACGGGGGTCTCGTCGAAGACCCGCCGGAAGTCCAACTCGGGTGGTGGCCTCAACCGGTTCGTCCTCCTCTGACCGGGACACCCCCCGCAGCGAGGTCCGCGTCCGAGGAGCCTAGCGAGCACCTCCCGGGGACGGGCACCCGCGCAGGTCGTCCCCGCTCACGTCCGCGACGGTCACCGAGGTCGTGGGGCACCACGTGCAACGGGACACGGGCGCGCAGCGTCCCCCTCCGGTGAGAACGTCGGCCGAGGTGCGAGCATGGTCGACGGGGAAGCACGAGAGGGCGTCCGCGCCCGGGGGAGAGCACGTCTGTGATGCAACGTCCTGGTCAGTCCACGTCCGTGCGCCGGCGCACGCTCGTCGGGGTCCTGCTGGGGGCCGCGGCCCTCCCGGCCGTCACCGCCTGCCAGTCCGACACCGGGGGGCCCGGGGCCGCCCCGGCGGCCACCCCGCCCAGCGTCACCGTCAGCCCCGCGGACGCGGCCACCGACGTGCGACCGGACGCGCCCGTGAGCGTCACCGTCGCCCACGGCACGCTCACCGACGTCACCGTGACCGCGCCCGACGGCACGGCCGTCGCCGGGGCCCTGGACCCGGCCGGCACCACCTGGACCTCGCAGGGGCCCCTCGCGGTGGGGACCGCCTACGCGGTCCACGCGGTCGCCGCGGGCGCCTCCGGGGCCTCCACCACCCACGACAGCACCCTGACGACGCTGACGCCCGTGGACACCGCGTTCCCGGCCGTGGCGCCGCTGGCCGGGCACGAGGTCGGCGTCGGCATGCCCGTCATCGTGACCTTCGACTCGCCCGTGGCCGACGACCGCCGCCGGCTCGTGGAGGAGAACCTGCACGTCACGGTGACGCCGGCGCCGGTGCCGGGGTCGTGGAGCTGGCAGTCCGACACCGAGGTGGAGTACCGCCCCGAGCAGTACTGGCCCGCCCGCTCGGCCGTCCACCTCGACATCGACCTCGGGTCGGTCGAGGTGGCCCCCGGGGTGTGGGGCACGACCCGCGACATCGACTTCACCGTCGGCTCGGCCATGGTCAGCACCGTCGACATCGCCGCCCACACCCTCACGGTGACCCGGGACGGCCAGGTGCTGCGGACCATCCCGGTCACCCTGGGGCAGTCCGGTCACTCCGGGACGTTCGTGACCCGCAGCGGGACGAAGGTGATCATGAGCCTGGAGCGGTCGCGGCAGATGAACTCCGAGACCACGGGCATCGGGCAGGACGACCCGAACTACTACGACGTCGCCGTCGAGTACGCGATGCGCGTGACCAACTCCGGGGAGTTCCTGCACGCCGCGCCCTGGTCGGTGTCCTCGCAGGGCCGGGCCAACGTCAGCCACGGCTGCACCGGCATGAGCACCGAGGACGCGCGGTGGATGTTCGAGCACTCCAAGGTCGGCGACGTCGTCGTCTACACCGGCAGCGACCGGGGGATCGAACCCGGCAACGGCTTCACGGTGTGGAACGAGACCTACCAGCAGTGGCAGCAGGGGTCGGCGTTGCCCGCTTGAGCGGGCGGGTCAGCGCCCGCCGGGTCTGGCGGGTCGTCCTCCTCGCCGCCACCGTCGCCGCCGTGGTCGTCCTGTCCCGTCGGCTGGAGGCGGCCGACCTGGGGGAGCGGCTGCGGTCGGCCCACCCCGGGTGGGTGCTCGCCGCGGCCGCCTGCTCGCTGCTGCCGCTGTTCGGCAACGTCGCGTCGATGGCCGCGCTCTCACCGGTCCACCTGCCCCCGGTGCGCACGTGCGTGCTCTGGCTGGCCACGTCCTTCGTCAACCTCGTGACGCCCTCGAGCTCCGGCGGGGTGGCCCTGACCGTCCGCTACCTGCAGCGGCGGGGGCTGCCGCTGGCGGTGGCGGTCACGACCATCGGCATCGTGCAGTCCACGTCGCTGGTCGTCACGGGCGTCCTGATCCTCGCGGCGCTGCTGCGGGCCGGGCGCTCGGCCGGGTCCACCGTGAGCGTCCCCTGGCCCCTGCTGGGGGCGGGGACCGCCGTCCTGGTGGTGGCGCTGCTGCTGGCCCGCCTGCACCCGCGGGTCCGGCGCTGGACGGCGCAGCGGGTCGTCGCGCCCGTGCGCGCGGAGTGGCCGGCGCTGCGCCGGGTCCTGACCCACCCCGGGCGGGTGGCGGTGGCCCTGCTCGGGCACCTGGGCGTCCCGCTGGGGTTCGCGGCGACCCTGTGGTGCGCCGTGCGGGCCGTCGGGGGCGAGGCGCCCCTGCTGCTGCTCGTCCTCGTCGTCGTGGGCAGCTCGGCGGTCACGGCGGCGGTGCCGGTGCCGGGCGGCGTCGGGGCCTCCGAGGCCGCCCTGACCGCCGGGCTGGTCGCCTGCGGCGTGACGGCCGAGGCGGCCCTGTCGGCGGCCCTGCTGCACCGGACGCTCACGTTCTGGCTGCGGGTCCCGCCCGCGTGGGTGGCGCTGGTCTGGCTGCGGGGGCGGCACGCGGTCTGAGCGCCGGGACCCGCCGTGCGGGCCCCGGCGCCGGGCTCAGCCCGTGAAGGAGGAGATGTCCCCCACGTAGCGGGTGTGGTCGGCCGGGACCGGCTCGACGGCCGCGAGGGCGACCTCGGCGGCGAAGCCCGCCACGTCGTACAGCCTGCCGGCGGCCTCCTTGCGGGTGGCCAGGGCCCCGGGGTTGGACCGTTCGAGCAGGGTCGCGGTGATGGTGCCCTCGATCATGTCGCCGGAGACGACGACGAACTCGACGCCGGCCGCCTCGACGGTCGGGATGAGGGCCCGCAGCGCGTCCTCCCCGGCGCGCTTGCTGCGCGCGACCGGCTCGTAGTCCGGCATCGTCTCGACCGTGTCGATGAAGTGCGCCTGGTGACTGGTGACGAAGACGATGCGCGAGCCGGGGCCCAGCAGGGGCAGGGCCGTCTCCAGGGCGTTGACCTGCGCGTCGCGGTTGAGCCGCATCGCGTAGTCCTCGGCGACGTCGCGCTCCATGCCGCCGGAGGCGTTGAGGACGAGGACGTCCAGCCCGCCCAGCTCCGAGCGCACGCGGTCGAACATCGCCTGCACCGAGACCGGGTCGGTCAGGTCGGCGGCGATGGCGACCGCGCTGGCCCCGCCGGCGGTCAGGCCCGCGACGAGCTTGTCGGCGCGGGCCGCCTTGTCCCGGTAGTTGACGACGACCGAGGCGCCCGCCTCGGCGACGTACGTCGCGGTCTGGGCCCCGATGCCGCGGGAGGAGCCGGTGATGAGGACGCGCTGGCCGGAGAGGCTGCCGGGGGCGAGGGGGTTGGTCACGGGGCAGGAGCCTAACTGTTCGTCGTGGTCGTCTGGTCGGTCGTCTGCTCGGCGTCCGGTCCGCTCGTGGCACCGGGCGGGGCACCGGGCGGGGCACGCAGAAGGGCCCCGAGCCGGTGGCTCGGGGCCCTTCTGGTGAGGCGGGTCAGCCGTGGGTCGTCTGCGACGTCCCGATGGCCGGGTGGTCGGCCCGGTCGAGCTCGTCGGCGTGCGCCTGCTCCAGCTCACCGTGGTGGTCGTGGTGGGAGGCGGCCAGCTCGGCCGGGGTCACCGGCTCGACGCGGTCCTCGAAGTAGAACCTCGAGAGCCGGCGCTGGACCTTGCCGAACAGGGTGTCCGGGTTCCCGGCGTCGACGCGGTCCTCGATCTCCATGGGACGCAGGTTGTCGTGCTGGACCAGCGTCCACCGCTCCAGGTCCGTCAGGGGAGCGTGGACCTCGATGAACTCACCGTGCGGCAGGCGGACGATGCGGCCGGTCTCGCGGCCGTGCAGCGCCTTCTCGCGGTCCTTGCGCTGCAGCCCCAGGCAGATGCGCTTGGTGACGACGAACGCCAGCGCCGGCAACGCGAACACGAGGACGCGCAGCGACCGCGTGATGTCGTTGATCGACAGGTTCAGCATGTGGGCGATGATGTCGTTCCCGCCGGAGATCCAGAGCAGGACGTAGAACGTCAGCGCCATGACGCCGAGACCCGTGCGGGTCGGCTGGTTGCGCGGGCGGTCCAGCAGGTGGTGCTCGCGGCGGTCGCCGGTCGCGGCCTGCTCGATCCACGGGTACAGGACCATGATGCCCATCGTCAGCAGGATGACGACCGTGGTGGGGATGAAGATGTTCATCGAGAACGTGAAGCCCCACAGCGTGAACTCGAACCAGCCCGGCATGAGGCGGACCGCACCGTCGAGCCAGCCCATGTACCAGTCCGGCTGGGAACCGGCGGTGACGGGGGAGGGGTCGTACGCGCCGTAGGCCCAGATCGCGTTGATCTGCACCAGCGCCCCGAGCGCCGCGATGACGCCGAAGACGATGAAGAAGAACCCACCGGCCTTGGCCATGTACACCGGGAACAACTGGAAGCCGACGACGTTGTCCTCGGTCCGACCGGGGCCGGGGTACTGGGTGTGCTTGTGCACGACGACCAGCATGAGGTGCACGGCGATGAGGGCCAGGATGATCGCCGGCAGCAGCAGGATGTGGATGGTGAAGAACCGCGGGATGAAGTCGGTCCCGGGGAACTCGCCGCCGAACAGGAAGAAGCTGATGTAGCTGCCGACCACCGGCACGGCCAGGATGATCGCCTGCGCGATGCGGATCCCGGTGCCCGAGAGCAGGTCGTCGGGCAGGGAGTACCCGGTGAAGCCCTCGAAGACGGCCAGGATGGCCAGGATCGAGCCGATGACCCAGTTGACCTCACGCGGCTTGCGGAACGCCCCGGTGAAGAAGACGCGGGCCATGTGGACGATCGTCGCGGCGACGAAGACCAGGGCGGCCCAGTGGTGGATCTGGCGCATGAGCAGGCCACCGCGGACGTCGAACGAGATCCGCAGCGAGGACTCGTAGGCCTCGGAGACGTGCTGGCCGTAGAGCGGGATGTACTGGCCGTAGTACGTGGTCTCGGCCGCGCTCGGCTCGTAGAAGAACGTCAGGAACGTCCCGGTCAGCAGCAGGATCACGAAGCTGTACAGCGTGATCTCGCCGAGCATGAAGGACCAGTGGTCGGGGAAGATCTTCCGGGCGAACCCGTTGACGACCTTGCTGGCGCCGACGCTGTCGTCGGCGAAGTTCGCGACGCCACCCGCCGCCTTGTCGATGGTGCTCATCCGCGCTCCCAGAAGCTCGGGCCCACGGCTTCGTGGAAGCCGCTCGTCGCCACCAGGTAACCCTCGTCGTCCACTGCGATCGGCAGCTGGGGGAGGGGCCGCTTGGCGGGGCCGAAGATCACCTTGCAGTCCTGCGTCAGGTCGAACGTCGACTGGTGGCAGGGGCACAGCAGGTGGTGGGTCTGCTGCTCGTACAGGGCCACGGGGCAGCCCATGTGGGTGCAGATCTTGGAGTAGGCGACGGTCCCGTCGACACCCCACTCGTTCTGCTTCTCGCTCAGGAGGTCCTGCTCCAGCCGCATGATGAGCACGGCGGACTTGGCCTTCTCGTTCAGGGGGTGCTCGACGTCCTCGATGCCCTCGGGCAGGACGTGGACGACCGAGCCGAGGGTGACGTCCGCGGCGCGGATGCGACCGCCCTCGGGGTCCTTGACCAGGTGGATGCCGTCCTCCCACATGGTCGTGGACAGGTCGTTCCCCGGCAGCGGGCCGGTGTCGCGGAAGAAGAAGACCGCCGGGATCGGGAACAGCGCCAGGGCCCCGACGAGGGTGTTGCGGATGAGCGGGCGACGGCCCAGCCCGGCCTCGCCGGCCCCCTCCTTGAGGATGGCCACGGCTGCCGCGCGCTCGGCCGCGGTCCCGCGCTGGCGGTGACGCATGTCGATGCGCTCGTCGTCCGGCATGAGCGTCTTGGCCCAGTGCACGGCCCCGACGCCGAGGGCGAACAGCGACAGGAACATCGACAGGCCGATGGCCTTGGTCGACCAGCTCACGCGCTCGAAGCTGCCGTCGTACTTGATCGCGATGATCGAGACGATGATCCCGATCGAGCCGAGGATCGACAGCAGCAGGAAGAAGGCGACCTGCCGCTCGGCGCGCTTGGCGGCCTGCGGGTCGGTGTCGCCCATCCGGTGCCGGTGCGGCGGCAGGCCCGGGTTCTCGAAGCGGTCGGGAACGCCGCCCCCGGGCTTGGCCAGGGCCGACCCCGGCTGCCCGTGCGCCTCGTCGGCGCGTTCGATGTCGCTCATGCTCCCTGCCCGTCCGGTTCCTTCACGTTGCTCACTGAGGTGCTCGTCAGCGTCGGGTTGCTCATCAGGAGGACTTCATCCCCAGCCACACCGAGACGCCGATGAGGGCGCCGATGCCCGCGATCCACGCGACCAGGCCCTCGGAGACCGGCCCGAGCGAGCCCAGGGTGAGCCCACCCGGGTCCGGGCGGGTGTCCTCGCCACCGCGGTCGGTGAGCCAGGCGATGATCGCCGTCTTGTCGTCGGGGCTGATGTTGTTGTCGTTGAAGACCGGCATCGACTGCGGGCCGGTCTGCATCGCCTCGTAGATGTGCTTGGCCGAGGTGCCGGTCAGGTCCGGGGCGTACTTGCCGGCGGTCAGCGCGCCGCCCTTGCCCTGGGAGTTGTGGCACATGGCGCAGTTGGTGCGGAAGATCGCCGCGCCGCGGGCGACCTCCTCGTCGGAGACGCCGCTGGTGTCCAGCTGCTCCTCGGTCGGGACGGCCGGGCCCGGGGCGAGGGAGGCGATGTAGGCCGCCATCTGGTCGATCTGCTCCTGGGAGAAGCGGATCTTGTCGACCTCGGGGGCCTGCGCGCCGGACTGGGCCAGCGGCATGCGCCCGGTGCCGACCTGGAAGTCGACCGAGGCCGCCCCCACGCCGATGAGGGAGGGGCCGGGGTTCTTGCCGTCGACGACCGGGCCGCCCTGGGCGTCCAGGCCGTGGCAGGTGGAGCAGTTGGCGAGGAAGAGCTCCTTGCCGGTCTGGATGTCGTCGGCCGAGGCGGTCGCGGTGGTCGCCCGGGCCTCGCGGGGCGACAGGGCCGCGTACAGGCCCCCGACGAGGAGCAGCGCCAACGCGATCAGCACGACGACGGCCATGGGGTGGCGCCGTCGGGCGCTGAGTGCGGTGAGGGTCCTGGTCACGGTGCTGGTGCTCGCTTCCTACGGGGGCGTTCGGGACTGCGTGTGGGGAACGACGTCGAAAGCTCGTTCGTCACTTCAAGACGTAGATGACCGTGAAGAGGCCGATCCACACGACGTCGACGAAGTGCCAGTAGTACGAGACGACGATGGCGCTGGTCGCCTCCTGGTGGCCGAAGCGCTTGGAGGCGTATGAGCGGCCGATCACCATGAGGAAGGCGATGAGCCCGCCGAAGACGTGGATGCCGTGGAAGCCGGTGGCGAGGATGAAGACCGAGCCGTAGGCGTTCGTGGCGATGGTCAGGCCCTCGTGCGCCAGCTCGGCGTACTCGAAGACCTGACCGGCGACGAAGAGGCCGCCGAAGATGTAGGTGAGGACGAACCACTCCTGCATGCCCCACTTGGAGAACTGCAGGAGACCGCCGGTGCGGCGGGGCTGGAAGCGTTCCGCGGCGAAGACGCCGAACTGGCACCAGAACGAGGAGATCACGAGGATCGTCGTGTTGACGCTCGAGAACGGGACGTTGAGGAGCTCGGGGCCGGACTCCCACAGCGCCGGGGCGACGGACCGGATCGTGAAGTACATGGCGAAGAGCCCGGCGAAGAACATCAGCTCGCTGGACAGCCACACGATCACGCCGACCGACACCATGTTGGGTCGGTTCACCGACCCGTGTGCAGGACTCGGGGTACTGCTCTGGACAGCCTGTGCACTCGCCACGGCGCCAATCATGCCCCACCCCCGGCGCGGTTCGCTGCCCGGGGACCGACAACGTGTCGTAGACCACCGTTCCGCCGGGTGGGGGAGGTTCGGCACGCGCTGTGCGGAGGTCGTGCGCAGGGTGCCCGGGACCGCGCGTCCGTGCGGGGGACGGCCCCGGAGGTCAGGGGAACCTCAGTGCCGGATCACAGAACGGTCTCGATCCTCGGCCGGTGTGCGCGGCGGGGCTGTCGACCCCGCCGCGGGGACCCTCAGTAGGGTGCGGGGCGCCGCGGGTCCACCGCGACGACCACACCACACCCGCGGGAGCCAGGACGCCATGACCACCGCCGCACCCACGTGGGCCGGGTTGCTGACCGAGCTGCTCGCCGGGCGCGACCTGACGGCGGAGCAGGCGGGCTGGGCCATGGACCAGGTCATGCGCGGGGACGCCGGTGACGTCCAGCTCGCCGGGTTCCTCGTCGCGCTGCGGGCCAAGGGCGAGACGAGCCAGGAGCTGACCGGTCTGGCCGACGCCATGCTGGCGCACGCCGTGCCGCTGCCGGTGCCCGGACCGGTCGTCGACCTCGTCGGCACCGGCGGTGACCGCGCCCACACCGTGAACATCTCCACGATGGGGTCCCTCGTCCTCGCCGGGGCCGGGCACCGCGTGGTCAAGCACGGCAACCGCGCCGCGACGTCGGCCTCGGGCTCGGCCGACGTGCTGGAGGCGCTCGGCGTGCGCCTGGACCTGCCGCCCCGACGGGTGGGGGAGCTGGCCGTCGAGGTCGGGATCACGTTCTGCTTCGCCCAGGTCTTCCACCCGGCCATGCGGCACGCGGCCGGCGCCCGCGGCGGGCTCGGCGTCCCCACGGCGTTCAACGTCCTGGGCCCGCTGACCAACCCCGCCCGCGCCGGGGCCACCGCCGTGGGGGTCGCCGACCGGCGCGCCGCCCCGCTGGTGGCGGACGTGCTGGCCGCGCGCGGCACCCAGGCCCTCGTCTTCCGCGGCGAGGACGGTCTGGACGAGCTGACCGGCACCGGCCCGGCCCGGGTGTGGGTCGTCGACGCCGGGACGGTCACGCCGGTGGGCCTGGACCCCGTCGCCGAGCTCGGGCTGGCCCCCGCGACCCTCGCCGACCTGCGCGGCGCGGACGCGGCCCACAACGCCGGCGTCGTGCGGGACCTGTTGGCCGGGACCCGCGGCCCCGTGCGCGACGCCGTCGTCCTCAACGCCGCCGCCGCCCTCGTCGCGGCCGGGGTCCGCGCCGAGGGGGGCGCGGGGCTGGCCGAGGGGCTGGTGCCCCACCTGGCCGAGGGGATGCGGCAGGCGGCCGCCTCGCTGGACTCCGGTGCCGCCGCCGACGTGCTCGAGCGGTGGGTGCGCGCCTCGGCCTGAGCACCCTCAGGGCCGGCGCCGCAGCCAGCGCGGGGTCAGGGCGAGCGAGGCCAGGGCCAGGACGGCGACGACGGCCTGCCCCGCGACGGCGAGCGGGCCGCCCATCCCCAGGGCGTGCACGGCCCACCCGTTCGCCGCCGCGTCCGTCACGAGGACCCCCGGGGCCAGCACGAGCCCCGGGCGGTGCCGGCGGGCCACCAGGACCGCGGCGAGCGGGTCCAGGACCAGCAGGGCCGACCAGTACGCCGCCAGCCAGCCCGGAGCCCCGGCGTAGGCGCTCCACCCGCCGGCCACCACGTCCAGCGCGTGCTGCACCGTCCCCCACGCCAGGACCAGGACGAGGGCGGCCGCCGCGCGGCGCGACCACCGGGGCTCGCCCGACCACCGGGGCGAGAGCAGCCGCGGCCGGCCGCGGACGCCGCTCAGGTGCTCGGGTGGTCAGTCGACGCCGAGCGCGAAGGCGGACTCCAGGTCGTGCCGGGAGTAGGCGCGGAAGGCGATGTTCGTCGTCGTGGAGACCACGCCCTCGACGCGGCTGATGCCCCCGGCGATGACGTCGGCGAGGTCCTCGTGCCGGCGCACCCGCACCATGACGACGAGGTCGACGTCACCGGTGACGGAGTACACCTCGCTCACCCCGTCCAGCTCGGCGAGGGCCTGGGCGACCTCGGGGATGCGCCGGCCGTCGCAGGCCACGTTCACGATGGCGGTGATCACGCAGGTGAGGCTACCGCCGTCGCCGCCAGCCGGCTGCGCGCCCAGCCCGCCCCGCGCACCGGGCAGGCCCAGGGGGAGGCGTCCGCGTCCTGCACCGCCACGAGGCGGACCCCCGGCTGCTCCAGCCAGCCCAGCAGGACGTCGGTCTCCTCCACCAGCAGCCCCGGCCGCCCCGGGCCCGGGGCGGGCACGACCTCGCCGGTGGCCCGCAGCGCGTCGATGTGCGGCATCGGGTCGGCCCCGCTGGGGGTGAGGCAGGTGCCCGCCAGCCGGCCGTGGCGGATGAGCACGACCTCCCACCCGCCCGTGGGCCAGCCCGGCTCCGGCGCGCAGCGCCGGGCGGCGACGATCTCGGGGCTGGCGGCCACGGGACCGCGCCGCTGGGCGCGGTCGGCGGTCCGCAGGAAGGCCTCGAGGCGGTCGCGGGTGCCGGCCGCCTCCTCGTAGCGCTGCTGGGCGGCCAGCGCCTGCAGCCGCCGCCGGCCGTGCTCCAGCGTGGCGGCGGCGTCCTCGCGCAGCGCCCGGCGGACCTGCTCGACGACCTCGGCGTAGGAGGCCGCGTCCTGCCCGCCCCGGTCCGCGCCCAGGCAGGGCGCCCCGCACCGGCCGATCTCGGCCAGGACGCACGCCCCCGGCCCGTCGGCCTTCGGGGCGCGGGGGATGCGCCGGGTGCACTGGCGCAGCGGGTGGACGTCGTGCAGGGCGGCGACGGCCAGCTCGGCCGTCCGCGCCGACCGGAACGGCCCCAGGTACTCCGCCCCCTGCGCGGTGTCGTCGCGCACCTGCCTGACCAGCGACAGCCGCGGCCACGCCTCGGCCGTCAGCTTGACCCAGGTCACCTTCTCCGGGGACTTCGAGCGCCGGTTGTAGGGCGGGGAGTGCTCGGCGATGAGGCGCAGCTCGCGCACCCGCGCCTCCAGCGGCGTCGCGCACACGACGGGCACCACCGTCGTCGCGGCCCGCACCATCTCCGTCATCCGCGGCCGGGTCTCCGAGGCCGTGAAGTAGGACCGGACCCGGCGGTGCACGTCCACCGACGTCCCCACGTACAGCACGCGGCCGGCGGCGTCGCGGAACTGGTAGACCCCCGGCGCCGAGGGCAGCCCCACCGCCAGGTGTTTCTTGGCGCGCCGCGCCGGGTTGACCGCGGTCGCGGTGAAGGCCGCCAGGTCCTCCAGGGAGTGCACCCCCCGGTTTCCCACCCGGGCCAGCAGCGCGTGCAGGACGTCGACCGTGGCCCGCGCGTCGTGCAGCGCCCGGTGGTCCGGGGTCGTCGTGGTGCCGAACAGGCGCGCCAGCGTGCCCAGCTTGCGGTTCGGCGCCTCGTCGCGGTCGACGAGCTGACGGGCCAGGACGACGGTGTCGACGACCCGGGGACCGGGCCAGGACCGGTCCGTCAGCGCGCACGCCGCCTTGAGGAAGCCCACGTCGTAGGGGGCGTTGTGCGCGACGAGCACGGCCCCGCGGTCGAAGCCGGCGAACTCCAGGAAGCTCGGCAGCACCTCCGGCGTGCTCGGCGAGGCCGCCACCATCCGGTTCGTGATGCCCGTGAGGACCTGGACGAAGGCCGGGATGGGGGAGGCGGGGCGCACGAGCGTCTGGAACTCGCCCAGCACCCGGCCGCCGCGGACCTTCACCGCGCCGATCTCGGTGATCTCCGCGCCCGACGGCGGCCCGCCCGTGGTCTCCAGGTCCAGGACGACGAACGTCACGTCCGCCAGCGGCTGCCCGAGGTCGTCGAAGCTCGTCTGGAAGCTCGCCGGGGAGCTCGCCGGGGAGCTCGACGGGTCGGAGGCGCGGCCGGGCATGGGGCGGACGGTAGGCGAGCGGTCCGACACGACCCCGCCGACACGCGGTGTCCGGTCCCCGCGGGGCCGCGACCCCGGTCGTCCGTCCGCGGGGGCGACCCTCAGCAGGTGATGCTGGTCGCCAGCAGGCCCCCGACCAGGACGCCGTAGCCGAGTCCGGCGAACCCCACGGTGAGCACCGCGCGCAGGGTGACCTCCAGCCACCCCCTCCGATCGCCGGTCCGGCCGGCCTGCCGCGCGCTGCGGGCGGTGGACCACGCGGCGGGCACGACCCCCAGCACCGCCAGCGCGGTCAGCACCTGGGCGAGCCGGATGAGCCAGGACGCGGGCGGTGGGGCGTCGTTCAGCAGGGCGGTCGCCACCACGGCCCAGAGGGTCCCCGCCGCGGCCAAGGCCACCACGGACGTGGTGCCGGCCGCGCGCACCAGCCGATCGCCTCGCGTGCGGTGCCTGCGGATCCGGTGACGCCAGCCGTGGACGGACGTCACGAGGCAGATCAGCAGCCAGGCCACGACGATGCCCAGCGAGACGGCCAGGACCCACGGCAGGACGGCCTGACGGGTGGGCATCGGGTGCAGGGTGAAAGCGGGGTCGAGCCCGATCGCGGTCACCGCCGTGCCGTCGTGGGCGGCGGCGACCCGGCGTTGGCCGTCGACCTCCTGCCACACCCACGGCTCCACCTCGACGAACGGCACGAGGGCGCCGGACGGATCGGTGATCTGCGAGATGGTCACGGTCCCCTCCGCCCCTGCCCGCACGTCGACGGCCGACAGCAGGAAGAACAACCGCGCGAAGGTGCTCTGGCTGCGCCGGGAGATCAGGTACGCGCCCTCCGCCCGAGCGCTGTGCTCCGCCGACGTCGACAGGGCGGCAGGTGCGGGGCGTCGGTCGGGGAAGTAGCGGTCGCTGAACCCGGTGAGCAGTTGCTCGCGCACGGCCAGGCTGGAGTCCGGGCGCACCCCGGTGCTGTTCAGGGCGAGGAAGATGCCGGTGTCGTCCTCGGGGTAGATCTGCAGCTGGGCGTGGAAGGCGGTCAGGTCACCGGCGTGCCCCAGGATCCGGTGACCGTTGCGGGACTGGTCGAAGTAGCCCAGCGCCATGCGCGGGCCGGCGGCCAGGCCGCCCAGCTGGTCGGGACCGAGGGCGGGCCGGTGCATCAGGTCCCGGGTGCTCGACCGCAGCGGAGGGCCCGGTGCCGGACCGGGTGCGGGCCCGGTCGCGGTGGTGGCGCCGGTCTCGTGGCCCAGCTGGGACAGCATGAAGGCGCTCATGTCCGCCGCCGTCGCCGAGATCGCGCCCGCAGGGGCGGGGCCGACGATCTCGAAGGGCACCGGCGCCGAGCCCGTGGAGTCGTACCCCTTCGACATCCGGTCGGCCAGGTGCGCCGGTAGCGGTTGGGCGAAGGTGGCGGTGCTCATCCCGGCGGCGGTCAGGACGTGGTCGGTGGCCCAGTCGGCGTAGTCGCGGCCCGTGACGCGTTGGACGACGTACGCAGCGAGGGCGTTGGAGTAGTTCGAGTAGGCCGGGACGGTGCCGGGGGCGAAGATCTGCTCGGGCGGGTCGGTGGTCACCACGGCGCGCAGCGTCGGCGGGTCGGCGCGGGGGGCCAGGATGACCCCGGCGATCCGGTCCTCGAAGCCGGCGGTGTGCGACAGCAGGTGTCGCAGGGTGACCGGTTGCGGGAACCTGGTGGGCAGGGTGAAGTCCAGGTGGTCCTGCACGGGCGCGTCCAGGTACAGGACCCCGTCCTGGACCAGCTGCAGCACCGCGGTAGCGGTCACGAGCTTGGAGATGGAGCCGATCCTGAACAGGGTCCGCTCGGGGTCGACGCGTTCAGCTCCGGAGTCGTCCGGGCCGGCCCCGGTCCCGGCCAGTCCGAACCCCCGTCGGGTCACGGTCTGCCCGTCGTGGACGACCGAGACCACGGCACCGGCGATGCCCTCGCGAGCCAGGACGGTGGGGAGGAGACCCTCCAGCCAGGTGTCGACGTCGCCGGTGGTGAGCTCGTGGGCGGCTGCCGGTGCGGTGGCTGCCGGTGCGGTGGCTGCCTGGGCGGTGCTCGACGCGCCGGCCCGGGCCGGTGTCCCCGTCGCGAGCCAGCTCGCGAACGCCAGCACCAGAGCGCACAGGGCTGCGGGTGCGGCGCGGTGGTGGCGCGCTCTGCGGGGTGTCGTGTGGCGTGTCGAACAACGCACGGGAGTCCCGATCCTGCCGGTGGAGCACCGAGCGCGGACTGCTCCGGTGGCACGTGGTGATCACGGTACCGCCCCCCCCGGGGCTGCCCGACGGAGCCGGCGGTGACCGCACCCGCCGCGGCGTGACCACGCCGGTGGCGCCAGGACCGAGGGGGCCGGCGCGGGTTCCGACGTCCGACGTCGTCCCGGTCGGCGCGGGACCTCGACGTCGACGGCCCGCACGCGCCGACCGCCACGCCGACACCCGGTGACGCCCGGTGCGCGCCCGAGCCCGTGGAGCCCAGAGCGACGACCCTGACGACCGCCGCGGCGACCGGTCGTGGCCCCGACGGGCGACCTCGTCAGGGTGGCGGGGAGGTCGGTGGTCTCCGGGCATCGGCAGGTGCGGGCGGTCGGCGCCGTGCTGGTCGGCGGGATGACCACGACGTGGCCCGGAGGGCGGGACGACCAGGCGTCTGTGGCAGCGCTGGAGCACGGTGACGCTGAGGATGCTGCTGCCCGTCTTCGGCTCGTAGAGGGTGGTCGATCCGCTGCACGTCCCCGGGCCCCACCTTCAGCCGCCGTCAGCGGCCTTTCGCTGAGAGGCGACTGCCGGATCGATCACCACACGTCGACGGCCGCCGGGCTGTTCAGCCCGGCGGCCGTCGCGCGTTCGGGTCAGGTCACCGCCGCGCTGAGAGGTGGTACGTGCGGACGATCAGGGCTCGTCCACGGGGCTGGGGTTCTGGGGCCACAGTCCAGTCGGTGACAGGTCCTGGGTCGGTGTGGCTCCATGGTGCTCCGGTCGGTGGCCCCCACGGGCGCTCGACGTGGACCTCGTGGGAGGAGTGGGATGGACGGGGATGTCCTGCGGCAGGGCGCGGTGCTGTTGGCCGTCACCGGGGGAATCCTCAGCGGCGCCACCGGTGACTACGGCGACGCGGCGGGCAGTGCGAGCCCGGTGGTGCCGGCTGACTACGCCTTCGGGATCTGGGTCCCGATCTACGCCGGGGTGGTGGCGTACGCGGTCGACCAGGCGCGGGCGACGCGTCGCACCGATGCGTTGCTGCAACGCACCGGGTGGCCGGTGGCTGCCGCAGTGGGGCTGTCGGGGGTGTGGGTGCGCGGGCAGGATCCACCGTGGTTGCAGTTGCCGGTCATCGCCGCGACCACAACGGCGGCGGTGATCGCGCTGGGACGAGCGCAGCCGCGCAGCGCGGCGGAGGACTCGGTGCGGGCTCGCTGGGTGGTGCAGGTGCCGGTCGGCCTGCTGGCGGGGTGGTTGACGCTGGCCACCACAGCGGCCACCACGGAGGTGCTGATCGCCAGTGGGGCGCGGGTCCGGCGCAGGGGAGTCGATGCGGCCGGTGCCCTGGTGCTGGCGGGAACTGCGGCGGCGGCGCTGAGTGGTGCACGCCTGCCGCGGGCGGGCGGTTGCGCCGCGGCGCTGGCGTGGGGGTTGGTGGGTGTCGCGGTGCGCGGTGCGCGTCGCTGGCCGCTGACCGGGGTGGTCGCCGGTGTGGGAGCCGGGGTCGCGGCTTCTGTGGGACTCCGCCCGGGGAAAGCGGCTCGGTGACGCCTGTCGCTCAGGTTCAGCGCGGGACGTGCCAGGCAGCGATCGGCTCACGCGGGTTCGATGCTCACGGCTGGAAGGACCGAGTGATTGCCAGGCGTTGCTGCCACAGCGTCGTGGCCGCATCGCCGGCCGGGGGCCGGTGAGCGGCGAACTCCACCGCCCACCGGCACTTGGCGATCATCGCGGTGTGGCGCTGGATCCAGGGCGGATGGCGGCCGTAGCCGGCGAAGAGGCTGGGCAACGCCGACAGCAGGTGCGGGTGGTGCATCCGCACGATCCACTCCGCCCACGCCACGTCGGCGACCGTCTCCAGGGACCCGTTCCCCAGGTGGGTGGAACTCGAAGTCCACCACGGCCGTCACCGCGAAGCTGTCCAGGTCCAGCAGGACGTTCTACGGGCCGAAGTCACCGTGCACCAGCACGGCCCCGGCTGGTGTGGAACTCGACGCCGAACTCGACGCCGAACTCGACGCCGAACCCAGCGCGGGCCACAGGCCCGTGGCGTTCACGTCGATCTGCTGCAGCTGGGCCGCCACCTGACCGGTGCTGTGCAGCACGGCGTCGGGGGCCTGTTCGATCAGTTCCTGGCCGGTGCGGCCGGCGACGTGCTCGATGCTGATCCGGCCTTTCTGGTCGTGCAGCAGAGCAGGTGCGGGCAGGAGGCCTGCCAGGTGGCGCAAGGCGGTGACCTCGGCGTGCTGGCGGCTGGGGGTGTCTGGTCCCAGGTAGCGCTCGGTGACCGCGCTGCCGGTGCTGGTGGTGGCGTTGGTGCATCCGTGCGGGAGTCGTTCGGGCGGCACACGACCTCCCAGGGCTCGACCGCAGGAGTGACGCTTCCTGACGCCACCGTTCTCCTGCGCCCGTGCCCGCAGGGCCCTCTGGCGCGGCGGTGGCTTCCTCGCTGCGTGACGGTCCTGCCCTCGGACGGCTTGTGCTCACCGCCGATCACCTCGCCCAGGCGAGGGGTGGAGTCGGCGCGCGGCGCGGTGGCCGGCCGAGTCAGCAGGTGGGGCCGGTGGGCCGGGAAGTGCCACCACCACGAAGGCTGGGAGCGTCACCGGTGTCCTGGTGCAGAACCATCACCGAGGTCCTGGGACGTGACGGGCACGCCGCCGAGGTGGGCGTCCGGGCGTCGAACCCCTGTTCGACCCTCGTGTCGGAGGTGGATGGTTCAGTGCGCAGCACCGGTCGCGGTGGCCGGTCCTGACGAGCTGGAGGTCCCCGGTGCTCATCGACTGCGACAGCTGCACGGCCCGTCCGCTGGCCTGCTCCGAGTGCGTCGTCTCCGTCCTGCTGGGCCCCCCGCAGGTGCGCGCGCTCGACGCCGAGGAGGTGGGCGCGGTGGAGGTGCTCGCGGCCTCCGGTCTGGTCCCCCCGCTGCGCCTGCGCACCGCACCCCCGGTGGCCCGGGTCGTCGGCCTGCCGACGGAGCGCCCGGGGGACCGGCAGGCGGGATGATGGCACCGTGCGCGCCGGTCCCTCGTTCCCCCGGCGCTCCCTCGTCCTCGCCCCCGTCCTCGCACCCGTCCTGGCGCCCCTGACGCTCGCGGCGTGCGGCCCCACCGCTCCGGCCGCCGACGACCCCGACCCGCTCGCGCAGGCCCTGGCCGGCCGCCGCCGCGCGCTCCTCGACGGTGACCTCGACGCCGCCGTGGCGGACCTGGCCGCGCCCGACCGGGCCGCCCAGCGGCGCCGCGACGCCACCGCTCTGGCCGCCGGTCTCGACGACTGGGCCGTCGGGGGCGTCCCGGCCGCTGCCGGGGAAGCCGGGGGACTGCTGCGCGTGCGCGTCGCGGGGGAGGGGCGGGCCGTCGCGTCCGGCGTCCGCGTGCGCTGGGACGGGGCCCTGCACCTCGCGGCGGACGACCCGCAGCCCTGGGACCTGGACGCACCCGTCACGGCCCAGCGGGTCGGCGGCGGCGTCGTCCTGCACGTGGGGGGACCGAGCGCGGTCGGCCGGGAGGTCGCGGCGGGCCTGGCCGACGCCACCGCCCGCGTCGACGGCGCGTGGGGCACCGACTGGCCCCGCGGCACGGCCGTCGTCGTCGTGCCCCGCGCGGTCGACGTCGCCCGGCTGGCCGGGACCGGCACCGACCTCGACGCCGTCGCCGTCGGGCTCGACGCCGACCTGCCCGACGGGCGCCCGGCCGGGGTCCGGGTCGTGCTGTCCGGGGAGCGGTTCGCGGCCCTGAGCCCGGTGGGTCGCGCCGTGGTGCTCACCCACGAGCTCGTGCACGTCGCGACCCGCGCCACGCCCCGCCCGGACGGGGCCGACGTCCCGCGCTGGCTCACCGAGGGCTACGCCGACCACGTCGCCCGGCGCGGGCGGGACGTCCCGGCCGGCGCCCTGGCCGCCGCGCTGCTCGCCGCCCCCGGCGAACCGCAGGTCCCGGCCGACGCGGACTTCACGGCGCCGGACGCCGGCCGGGTCCAGGTCGCCTACGCCGCCGCGTGGACGCTCGTGACCTCAGCGGCGCGCGTGGCCGGGACCCCCGCCGTCACCGCCCTCGTGCGCGACGTCTGGACGGGGACCCCGCCGGAGGCGGCCTGCGCCGCCCGGCTCGGGCGCCCCCTCGCCGACGTCGTCGCCACCTGGCGCCGCGACGTCGCGTCCGACCTGGTGGGGTGGGTGCCGTGAGCACCCTCGTCGTCACCAACGACTTCCCGCCCCGCACGGGCGGGATCGAGTCGTTCGTCCACGCCGTCGTGCGCCGGCTGCCGGACCTGGGGTCGGGGCCCGTCGTGGTGCACACGGCCCGCCAGCGCGGGGACGCGGCGACCGACGCGGCGCTAGCGGGCGCGGGGATCACGGTGGTGCGCGACCCGTCCCCGCTCCTGGTCCCCACCCCGGGGATCGTGCGGCGCGTGCAGGCCACGGCCCGCGAGCACGGCGCCGACCGGGCCTGGTTCGGGGCGGCGGCACCGCTGGGGCTCATGGCCCCCGCCCTGCGCGCGGCGGGGGTGCGGCGGACGGTGGCCACGACCCACGGGCACGAGGTGTGGTGGTCGAGCCTGCCGGGCTCCCGAGCCGCGCTGCGCCGGATCGGCGAGGGCAACGACACCGTCACCTACCTGGGGGACTGGTGCCGCGCCCAGGTGCAGCGGCCCCTGACCCCGGCCGCCCGGTCGCGGATGCGCCGGCTCACCCCCGGCGTCGACACGGGGGTGTTCCGGCCCGATCCCGCCGCGCGGCGCGAGGTGCGGGACCGGTACGGCCTGGGCGAGCGGCCCGTCGTCGTCTGCGTGTCCCGCCTCGTCGCGCGCAAGGGGCAGGACGTGCTCGTGCGGGCCCTGCCCGCGCTGCGCCGCCGGGTGCCGGACGCGGCCCTGCTCGTGGTCGGGGACGGCCCGCACCGGGCCGCGGTCCAGCGGCTGGCCGAGCGCGAGGGCGTCGGTGAGCACGTCGTCCTCACCGGGGCGGTCCCGTGGGAGCGGGCCCCGGCGTTCTACGCGGCCGGGGACGTCTTCTGCATGCCCACCCGCACCCGCCTGGGCGGGCTGGAGCCGGAGGCGCTGGGCATCTGCTACCTGGAGGCGGCCGCCTGCGGGCTGCCCGTGGTGGCCGGCGACTCCGGCGGGGCGCCCGACGCGGTCCTGGCGGGGGTCAACGGCGTCGTCGTCGACGGCCGCGACGTGTCCGCGGTGGCCCGGGAGGTCGCCGGGTTCCTCACCGACCCGGCCCGGTCGGCGGCCTTCGGCGCCGCCGGGCGGGAGTGGGTCAGCCGGCGCTGGAGCTGGGAGGAGCAGACGCGGCGGCTGGCGGCCCTGCTGGCCGGGACCGACGTCCCGGCCGACCCCGCGGGACCCTCCCGCTGAACCCGGACCGTCCCGCCTCACCGGCCGCGGCGGCCGCGGCGAGCAGCAGCAGCGCCCCCACCAGCCAGAACTGGTTGTAGAAGGCCTGCTTGTTGACGAGGTTGGCGGCGAGCAGGACGGCGGCGCACCACGTGAGCAGCCCCGCGAGGCCCACCGGGTGCCGGTGCAGGGTCACCACGGCCGCCCCGAGGACGCCGAGCACGACCAGGCCGACGACGGGCAGCGGCAGCCGCACCCCCGTCTCGTTCAGCACGAGGGTGTAGAGGGTGTCGGCGAAGCGCAGCGGCGGCAGCCCGAGCATCGTGCGGACGGTGTCGTGCCAGAACACCGGCAGGTCGGCGACGATCCACGGGGCCATCAGCAGCCCCGCCCCACCCGTCGCGGCCAGGGCGCGCCGCCAGCCGAACCGGGGCCAGACCGCCAGCAGCGGCAGCAGGGCGACGACGTGCTGCTTGCCGGCCAGCGCGACGGCGAGCGGCACCACCGCCCACCAGGCCCGGTCGGCCCGGACCAGCCACGCCCACAGCGCCAGGCCCACGAGCACCGTCGGCTCGGTCCACGCCTGCTCGATGAGCGTGCTCGACCCCGGGGCCAGCAGCAGCAGCGCCGCGGCGGCCACCGCGCCCCGGCGCCAGCGCCCCACCGCCGCCACGGCGAGCGCGCTGACCACGACGAGCACGAGCATCGCCCAGCGCACGTCCCCGGCGATCCAGCGTCCCGGCGCCGAGAGCACGGTCGTCCACGGCAGGTAGGCGAAGGCGTCGGAGATGCCGGGCGAACCCACCCACTGCCGGCCGTAGACCGACTCGCCGCGGCCCGTCGCGTCGGCGGCCTGCTGCAGGATCACCCACACGTCGATGCGCGGGGCCGGGTCGCCCACGATGACCAGCGCCCCGCTCGCCACCGCCCCGACGAGCGCGAGCGCCCCCGCCAGGGCGTGGGAGGCGCCCCGGCCCGGCAGCAGCAGCCCGGCGGCGGCGACCGAGGCCACCCCCAGGGTGAGCTGCACGCCCGAGAGGGCCCGGGTGTCGAGGTAGGAGAACGGCGTCAGCGTCAGGTGCACCAGCCCCACGACCGCCAGCACCGCCGACGGCACCCAGCTGCCCGTCCGGGATTCCGGCCGGCCGGGGTCCCCGCCGGTGCCCTCGCGGGCCGTCCACGCGAGCGCGACGACGACGACCGCGACGGCGACGTACCCGGCGACGATCCACCACCGGTAGCGCACGACGCTGTGGGTGGCCAGGGCCAGCAGCGCCGTCCACGCGGCCAGGGCGGCCGTCTCGCGCGACCTCACGAGCTGTAGAGCGCCTCGACCTCGACCGCGAGCTCGTGCAGGACCTCGTGGCGCTTCACCTTCATCGACGGCGTCAGGTACCCGTTCTCCACGGTGAAGTCCTCGGCCAGCACGCGGAACCTCCGGATGGACTCCGCCCGGCTCACCGACTCGTTGGCCTTGTCGACGGCGGCCTGCAGCGCGGCGAGGACGTCGGCGTCGGACCGGGCCGACTCCAGCGTCAGCCCCGGCGTGCCGTGGTTGGCGCCCCAGGAGGGCAGGGCCTCCTCGTCCAGGGTCAGCAGGCAGCCGACGTAGTGCCGCTGGTCGCCCACGACGACGGCCTGGGAGATGAGCGGGTGCGCGCGCAACCGGTCCTCCAGCGCCGCCGGCACCACGTTCTTGCCGTTGGCGGTGACGATGATCTCCTTCTTGCGCCCGGTGATGCGCAGCGCGCCGTCGTCGTCGATGGAGCCGAGGTCACCGGTGCGGAACCAGCCGTCGTCGAAGGCGTCGCGGGTCTCCTCCGGGCGGCCGCGGTACTCGGTGAACACCCCGACCCCGCGGGCCTCGATCTCCCCGTCCGCCGCGATCCGCAGGTCGGTGCCCGGCAGCGGCGGCCCGACGGTGCCGATCTTCAACCGCGAGGGGCGGTTGACGGCCAGGGGGGCCGTCGTCTCGGTCAGCCCGTAGCCCTCCAGCACGACGAGCCCGGCCCCGCGGAAGAAGTGCGCCAGGTGCTCGCCCATCGGCGCGCCGCCGGAGACGGCGTACTCCACGCGACCGCCCATCAGCGTCCGCAGCTTGGCGTAGACGAGCCGGTCGAACAGCAGGTGCCGCAGCCGCAGGGCGGGGGAGGGCCCGCCGGTGTCCAGGGAGCGCGACCACGCGTCGGCCGTCGCCGCCGCCTGCTCGAAGATGCGCGCGCGCAGCTTCCCGCCGGCCGCGGCCTTCTGCTCGGCGCCGTTGTAGACCTTCTGGAAGACGCGCGGCACCGCGAGGATGAAGGTCGGGCGGAAGCCGCCCAGGTCGGTGAGCAGGTCCTTGGCGTCGGCGGTGTGCCCGACGCGGATGCGGCAGACCAGGCACAGCGCCTGGATGAACCGGGCGAAGACGTGGGCCAGCGGGATGAACAGCAGGGTCGCGGCGTCGGGGCGGCGCAGGACCTCGGGGATGGCGGCCTCGGCGTTGCGCGCCAGGTCCAGGAAGTTGCCGTGGGTCAGCACGCAGCCCTTGGGGCGGCCGGTCGTGCCGGAGGTGTAGATGACGGTCAGGGGGTCGCCCGGCCCGGCCACGGCGCGGGCGCGGTCGACGTCGGCGTCGGGCACCTCCCGGCCGGCGGCCCGCAGCTCCTCCAGCCCGCCGGACTCCAGCGTCCAGACGTCGCGCAGCCCGGGCAGCCGGTCGCGCACGGCGGCGATCCGGGCCGCGTTCGCCCCGGTCTCGGCGAAGCACGCCACGGCCCCGGAGTCGGACAGGATCCACTCGACCTGCTCGGGGGAGCTCGTCTCGTAGACCGGGACGGTGACCGCGCCCGCGAACCAGCCCGCGACGTCGACCAGCGTCCACTCGTAGCTCGTGCGCGCCATGATCCCGACCCGGTCGCCGGGCGCGACCCCCGCGGCGAGCAGTCCCTTGGCCACGGCTGTGACGTCGGCGAGGAACTCGACGGCCGTGACGTCGCGCCAGCTGCCGTCGGCCTGCTTGCGGCTGGCCGAGACGTGGCCCGGGTCCTCGCGCGCCGTCTGCGCGACGCAGTCGGTCATGTTCCCTGTCGTGGCAGGAGGGACGAGCGGGGGCTCGCTGCTGCTCGGCACGGTGGTTCCTCCCGGGTCGGCCCCGCCGCTCTGCGAGGACGTGGTTCGTGCGTGGGTCCTGCGTGGGTCGTGCGTGGTGCGCCGGGAACGGGCCCGGGCGGGGTGCCAGCGACCCTACCCGCGGACGCGCCCGGCGCCCCCGGCACGCCACGCAGTCCCACGTCCGGCTCAACGCGCACCCGCGCCCGGGGTTCCCGCGCCGGTCCGGGACGGCTCAAGGACCGGGCCCGGGCTGCCGATGCGGGCAGGTGTGAGCCAGGACTCCCGCGCGCCGCAGCCCACCTCGTTCCTCGACGCGCTGCACCCCGCCACCGGGGAGGACACCGACCTCGGCTGGGCCCCCCGGCGCGGTCCCCGACCCGTCACCACGACGTCGGCGGCGTTCGGGGGCGTCGAGGTCGGCCCGCCGGTGAGCCGGCTGCCGGTGCCCGCCGCCGAGCCCGCCGTCGAGCCCGCCGCCGAGCCCGCCGTCGAGCCCGCCGTCGAGCCCGCCCCCGCCGCGGTGGCACCGTCGCGGTGCCCCTCCTGCGGTTCGCGCACCCGTCCGGAGGAGGCGTGGTGCTCGCTGTGCCACACCTCGCTGCTGCCCGTCCCCACGCCCGTTCCCTCGCCCGGCCCCGCGCCGCACCCGGCCCCCGCCCCGGCCCCGGCGGCCGCCCGGGTGGTGGAGGACGCCGACGGCCAGCTGGCCCTCGACCTCGGGGCCCCCGAACGCCCCGCGTTCGACGAGGCCGAGGCCGACCGGATGCTGGGCGCCCTGTCCCGCGAGGGCGGGGCCGGGGTGCGCGGCCTGGGCAGCCGTCGCGCCAAGGTGCTCGTCGCGGCCGGGGGCGCGGCCGGCCTCACGGCGCTGCTGCTGGGCGCGATGGCGGTGCTGGGCGCGGTCGTGGGCTGACACGACCGGGGGAGACGACCGGGGGAGACGACCGGGGGGACGACCGGGGGGACGACCGGGCGAGGGCCCACCGGGCCGGACCCGGTAACCTCGGGCGGGCTCCGCGTCCGTGGGGCCGCCCTGCGCCGCGGGGCCGACGTCGCAGGGAGAACCGCACCGGCATGGTCGAGCTGGCACCCCAGAACCCCGTTCCCAACGCTGTGGGCGTCGACATCGGCGGCACCAAGATCGCGGCCGGGGTCGTCGACCACCGCGGCGAGATCCTCGTCCAGACCCGCCGGGAGACCCCCGCCTCGCACCCCTCGGCCATCGCCGACGCGGTCGCCGACGCGGTCGCCGAGCTGCGCACGACCCACGTCTTCGGCCCGGTGGGCGTCGCGGCCGCCGGGTTCGTCGACGCCGCCCGCCGGCAGGTCGTCTTCGCCCCCAACCTGGCCTGGCGCGACGAACCGCTGGCCGACCACCTCGAGGCCCGCGTCGACGCGCCCGTGGTCGTGGAGAACGACGCCAACGCCGCGGCCTGGGCCGAGTACCGCTTCGGCGGCGGCCTGGACGAGCACGGCAACGCCGTCGACGACCTCGTCATGCTGACCCTGGGCACCGGCCTCGGCGGCGGGATCGTCACCGGCGGGGTCCTGCAGCGCGGGGCCAACGGGGCCGCCGCCGAGCTGGGCCACGTCCGCGCCGTCCCCGGGGGCCGGGCCTGCGGCTGCGGGAACTCCGGCTGCTGGGAGCAGTACGTCGCGGGCAACGCCCTCGTGCGCGACGCCCGGGACCTGCTGCGCTCGGGGGACCCCGACGGTGCGCCGCTGCTGGCGGCCGTCGGGGGGGACCCGGAGGCCGTGAGCGGCCCGGTCGTGACGCGGCTGGCGCAGGACGGGGACCCCGGCTGCGCGCGGCTGCTCGCCGACGTGGGCCGCTGGTTGGGCGAGGCCGTCGCCAGCTTCGTCGCGATGCTCGACCCGGAGGTCGTCGTCATCGGCGGCGGGGTCTCCAGCGCCGGCGACCTGCTGCTGGGCCCGGCGCGGACCAGCCTGGCCGAGAACCTCTCGGGCCGGACCCACCGCCGGCCGCCGCCGCTGCGCACCGCGACGAAGGGCAACGACGCCGGCATCATCGGCGCCGCCGACCTCGCCCGCGTCTGACCCGGTCCACTCCACGACCCCCGCTCCGGGAGACCGCATGGCCGTTCCTCGCGAACCCCGCACCCCGCGCCGCCGCCGCCGCGCCCCCGACCCCCGCCGGGTGGCGCTGCAGCAGCGGTTGCGGCAGCAGACGCGCCGGGTCTTCATCGGGGACGGCCCGGCGGTGGGGGTGGACATCGGCGGCACGAAGGTCGCCGCCGGCGTGGTCGACGGGGAGGGGCGCGTCGTCGCGCAACTGCGCCGGGAGACCCCCACGACCAGCCCGCAGGGGGTCGAGGACACCATCGCCGAGGTCGTCGAGGAGCTCGCCGCCCACCACGACATCGTCTCGGTCGGCATCGGCGCCGCCGGGTTCGTCGACGCCGAGCGCGCCACCGTCCTGTTCGCCCCGCACCTGGCCTGGCGCAACGAGCCGCTGCGCGAGGCCGTCGAACGCCGCGTCCGCACCCGGCTGGGCCGGCGCGTGGGGCGGCGCACGGTCGTGGAGAACGACGCGAACGCCGCCGCGTGGGCCGAGTACCGCTTCGGCGCCGGCCGCGGGGAGTCCCGGCTCGTCTGCGTGACGATGGGCACCGGCATCGGCGGCGGCATCGTCACCCAGGGCCGGGTCGTGCGCGGCCGCTACGGCATCGCCGGCGAGTTCGGGCACATGATCGTCGTCCCCGGCGGGCACCGCTGCGAGTGCGGCAACCGGGGGTGCTGGGAGCAGTACGCCTCGGGCAACGCCCTGGTGCGCGAGGCGCGGGAGCTGGCCCGGTCGAACTCGCCCGTGGCCCACCACCTGCTCGACCTCGCCGGGGGCAACCCCGAGGCCATCAGCGGACCGATGGTCACCGACGCCGCCCGCGCCGGGGACCCGGCCGCGGTCGAGCTGTTCGAGGACGTGGGCCGCTGGCTGGGCATCGGCGTGGCGAACCTGGCCGCCGCGCTCGACCCGGGCACCGTCGTCATCGGCGGTGGGGTCTCCGACGCCGACGAGCTGCTGCTCGGCCCGTGCCGGGAGGCCTACCGCCGCACGCTCACCGGTCGCGGGTTCCGGCCCGAGCTGACCATCGCGCGGGCCAGCCTGGGCCCGGCCGCCGGTCTCGTGGGGGCCGCGGACCTGTCCCGCGGCTGGGGGTGAGCACCACCGCGCCGGCCGGGGCCCGGGCGGTGGCCGGGCTGCGGGTCGCCACGTTCAACGTCCGGGAGCTGCTGGACGACACCCTCGCCGTCCGGGAGGTGCTGCGCGAGCTGGCCGCCGACGTCGTGTGCCTGCAGGAGGTGCCCACGCACGTCCTGGCCCGGCACCGGCTGGGGGTCCTCGCCGCCGACACCGGGTCGTGGGTGACCGCGGCCGGCCCGGCCGGTGCGGGGACCGCGGTGCTGACCGCCGCGCGGGTGGACGTGCGCGCCGCGGGGGTGCGGGCGCTGCCGACCCCGCGCCGGCGGGGGTGGCGGCCGGTGCGGCGGCGCGGCACCGCCGAGGTCGTCGTGCGGGTCCCGCTGGGACCGGGCTGGTCGGTGCCGGTCCTCGTCCGCAGCGTGCACCTGGGGCTGACGCCGCAGGAGCGGTCCGAGCACCTGGACCTGCTCCTGCCGGGCGCGGCCGTCCCCGGGGCCGTGGGTCCCTGGCGCGGTGCCCCCACCGTGCTGGCCGGCGACCTCAACGAGGAACCGGGCGGTCCGGTGCACCGGCGGCTGGCCACGGTCCTGCTCGACGCGGCCGAGGCCGACGGGTCCGCGGCGCCGACGTTCCCCGCCCGGGCGCCGCGCCGGCGGCTCGACGTGCTGCTGACCGACCGCCGCCTCTCGGTCGTGCGGGTCGACACCCCCGCCGCTCACCCCGGGGCCAGCGACCACCTGCCCGTCGTCGCCGACCTGCTCGTGCCGGCCGGGCCCCGCTGAGGCTCAGACCACGGCACCGTCGTCGTCGTCGTCGTCCCGGTGGCCCGGCAGCCGGACCACGAGCGTGGCGAAGCCCGCGACGAAGACGGCCGCGGTGATGGCCGTCATGAGCTGGGGTACGTCGTTCCAGCCCAGGGCGACGACGAGGAGGAACAGGGGGGCGCCGACCACCGCGATCCAGGCCGCCCAGCCGACGACGTCGCGCGGCAGCGGGGAGGGGTCGGCCGGGACGAAGCGGTCCTCGGCCAGCGCCCGCAGCTCGGGCGGCTCCTCGTCGCGCTGACGGGGCGCGGCGAACCACTCCGGGTCCGGGACCTGCTCCGTCGGGGGCGGCGGCAGCGGGGCCGCGGGCCGCACGAGCCGCGTGCGCTCCTCCGGGGTCTCGCCGCTCTCCCCGGGGGCGGCGCGGTGCCGGGGGCCACGGTCCCCGTCGGGATCGCCGTCCTGCTCCTCGTCGCGCGCGTCGTCCGGCTCACCGTCGGCGGCATCGGCATCGGCATCGGCATCAGCATCGGCATCAGCATCGGCATCGGCATCGGCGTCGGTCCCGGTGCCGCCGGACCCGGTGTCGTCGGTCGCCTCGGCCTCGGCCGCACCCTGGTCCCGCGCGTCCCGGGTGCCCCGTTCCGGGGCCGCCGCCTCGTCCCCCCAGCGCGCGACGATCTCGGCGAACGCCGCGTCGACGTCGAGGGGGCCGGATCCGTCGTCCGGGGTGCGGGACACCCGTTCATCGTGTCACGCCGGGGCGGGACCGGTCGAGGTCGACACCGGTCCCGGTAGCGTGCCGGAGGTGCCCCGGTTCCCGGTCCTGTACTGGCCGATCAAGCTCCTCGTCGCCGAGCCGCTGGTCACCGCCGTGTTCCGGCCCTGGGTGCGCGGGCTGGAGCACGTCCCCGCTTCGGGTCCGGCCATCATGGCCAGCAACCACCTGTCCGCGGCGGACACCGTGCTGCTGCCGACGGTGGTGCGCCGCCGGGTCACCTTCATCGCCAAGGCCGACCTGTTCCGCGGCAGCGGGGTCAAGGGGCGCCTGACCGCCGGGCTCATGCACGGCATCGGGCAGTTGCCGGTGGACCGCTCCGGGGGCCGGGCGTCCTCGGCCGCGATCGACAGCGCCGTGTCGGTCCTGCGCGCCGGGGAGCTGTTCGGCATCTACCCCGAGGGCACCCGCTCACCCGACGGGCGGCTGTACCGCGGCCGCACCGGGGTCGCCCGCATCGCGCTGGCCTCGGGGGCGCCCGTGCTGCCCGTGGCGATGGTCGGCACCGAGGACCTGCTGCCGACGGGGCGGCTGCTGCCCAAGGTGCGCCGGGTCGGCGTCGTCATCGGCGAGCCGCTGGACTTCTCCCGCTACGCCGGCCGCGCCGAGGACCAGCTCGTCGTCCGGTCGGTGACCGACGAGGTCATGGCGGCGATCCAGGCGTTGTCGCACCAGGAGTACGTCGACGTCTACGCCGAGCGCAGCCGCCTGCGCGCGGAGCTGTCGCGGAGCACCGGGGTCCCCGAGCCCACGACCGGTTCCTCGGGCGGACCGGGTGGGCGCGCGGCCCCGGCGGGACCGCCGCCGCACGCCGAGGACCGGGGGCCGGAGGGGGCCGGCGGGAGCCCGGCGCGGAGGTGACCCGGCGGTGAACGGACAGGGCCGGGACCCGGTGCTGAACTGCGGCGACCCCGGGGGTGCCGGAGTGCGACACTGGCCCGCGTGAGCACACCCGCGACCGCGACGACCGATCCGAGCACGATCGCGGGTCCGTCCAGCACCAGCTGGCCGGACCTGCCCGCCGCCCAGCAGCCGCAGTGGCCGGACGCCGCCGCGCTGGCCGAGGTGCAGGCCGAGCTCGCGTCGTATCCCCCGCTCGTGTTCGCCGGGGAGGCCGACCAGCTGCGCTCGCAGCTGGCGAAGGCGGCCCGCGGTGAGGCGTTCCTGCTCCAGGGCGGGGACTGCGCCGAGACGTTCGCCGGCGCGACGGCCGACGGCATCCGCCGCCGGCTGAAGACGATGCTGCAGATGTCCGCCGTCCTGACCTACGGCGCCTCGCTGCCCGTGGTCAAGGTCGGCCGGATGGCCGGGCAGTTCTCCAAGCCGCGCTCCAGCAACGACGAGACCCGCGACGGCGTCACCCTGCCCGCCTACCGCGGGGACGCCGTCAACGACTACGCGTTCACCCCGCAGGCGCGCACCCCGGACCCGCAGCGCCTGCTGCGGGCGTACCACACGTCCTCGGCGACGCTGAACCTCATCCGCGCCTTCACGACCGGTGGGTACGCCGACCTGCGCAAGGTCCACGAGTGGAACCGCGGGTTCGCGGCGACGGCGGCCAACCAGAAGTACGAGGCCCTGGCCCGCGACATCGACAAGGCGATGAAGTTCATGATCGCCTGCGGCGCGGACTTCGACGCCCTCAAGTCGGTCGACTTCTTCGCCAGCCACGAGGCGCTGCTGCTGGACTACGAGCGGCCGCTGACGCGCACGCTGGACGAGGAACCGCCGCTGGCCGGTCCCGCCGGCACCGACGTGCGCCAGGGCGGCCCCTACGACGTCTCGGCGCACATGGTCTGGATCGGGGAGCGCACCCGTCAGCTCGACGGCGCGCACGTGGACTTCGCCGCGCGCATCCGCAACCCCGTCGGCATCAAGCTGGGCCCCAAGACCACCGTCGAGGACGCCCTGGCCCTGGTCGAGAAGGTCGACCCGTACCGCGAGCCGGGCCGGCTGACGTTCATCACGCGCATGGGTGCCTCCACGATCCGCGAGGCGCTGCCCGCGCTCGTCGAGGGCGTCACCCGCGCCGGCGCGCAGGTCACCTGGGTCTGCGACCCGATGCACGGCAACACGATCACCTCGACCAGCGGCTACAAGACCCGCCGCTTCGACGACGTCGTGGACGAGGTGCGCGGGTTCTTCGAGGTGCACCGCGCCCTGGGCACCGTGCCCGGCGGCCTGCACGTCGAGCTCACCGGGGACGACGTCACCGAGTGCCTCGGCGGGGCGTTCGACATCGACGACGCGGGGCTGGCGACCCGCTACGAGTCGCTGTGCGACCCGCGGCTGAACCACCAGCAGTCCCTGGAGCTGGCGTTCCTGGCCGCGGAGATGCTCTCCCAGCGCTGAGCTGCGCGACCCTCCAGCACGACCCTCCAGCACGACGGAGGGCCCGGGACCTCGCGGTCCCGGGCCCTTCGCGCGTCCGGTCGCTCAGACCACCGTCAGGGTGATCGTCGAGCCCTTGGGGATGCGCTCCCCGGCGGCCGGGTCGCTGCTGCGGACGGTGCCGAAGACGCCGCCGAGGACGTTGTCGCGGGCCACCTGGAAGCCGAGGGCCTGCAGCTGCTGCGTCACCGCGTCGACGTTCTTGCCCTGGACGTCGGGGACCTGCACGAGCGGGGGACCGGAGGACACGACGAGGTCGACCGTGTCGCCGCGGAAGAGGGTCCCGTCGGCGGGGCTCTGGGAGATGACCTGCCCCTTCGGCACCGTCTCGCTGACCTGCTGGTCAACCTCGCCGACGGCCAGGCCGCGGTCGGTGACGGCCTGCTGCGCAGCGTCCTGCGGCTGGCCCGCGACGTCCGGGACCTCGATGGGTTCCCGGCCCCGGGACACCACGAGCGCGACGGGGGTGTCGTGGTCCACGACCTGCCCGACGGCGGGGTCGGTGCGGACGACGGCCCCCTCGGGCACGTCCTCGCTGTACTCCTGGCTGACGGCCCCGACCGCCAGACCGGTCTGCCGGAGCCGGTCCTCGGCCTCGGACTGGGCGGCCCGCACGACGTCGGGGACGGGGAACTGCTCGATCCCGCGGCTGACGACGATGGTCACGGTGCCGTCCTTGCGCACGCGCTCGCCGTCCCCCGGGTCGCTGGCGGCGACCAGCCCGGCGGGGACGGTGTCGCTGAACCCCTGCTCCTCGGCCACGTCGAGACCGGCCTCCCGCAGGACCGACCGGGCCTGCTCCGGGGAGGTGCCCGCCACCGCGGGGGTCGTCGTGTACGCGCCGGGCCCGGCCAGGAAGTACCAGGAGATGCCCGCGCCGACGGCCAGGACGAGCAGCACCAGGCCCACGAGCAGGCTGCGCCGGGACCGGTGGCCCTCGGGGGTGCGGGCCGGCTCGTCCTTCGCGCCGGCCGCCGCGACGGCCCCGATCCGGGTCGTGCTGCCCGGCGCGGCCGGGGCCGCGGGCCGGGGGGCGCGGGCGGCGAGCTGCTCGGCGGTCAGCGAGGACCGCACGGCGCGCAGCTGCTCGAGCATCTCCCCGGCGTCGGCGGGGCGTTCGCCGGGGTCCTTGGCCAGGGCGTCCAGCACGAGGGCGTCCAGCGCCCGCGGCAGGCCCGGCGCCTTCGCCGACGGCGGCGGCACCGGTTCGTGGACGTGCTTGTAGGCGATCGTGAACGGGCTGTCCCCGGTGAACGGCGGGGCCCCGGTGAGCATCTCGTAGAGCATGACGCCCACGCCGTAGACGTCGCTGCGGGCGTCCGGTTCCCCGGCCTCGAGCTGCTCGGGCGCCAGGTACTCGGCGGTGCCCATGAGGTCGCCCATGCCGACGGTCGTGCTCTGCCCGCCCGCCGAGGCGGCCCGGGCCAGGCCGAAGTCGGCGACCTTGACCCGGCCGTCGTCGGCGACGAGCACGTTGGCCGTCTTGACGTCGCGGTGCAGGACGCCCTTGCGGTGGGCCTCGGCGAGGGCGTCCAGGACGTCGGCCGTGACGCCGAGGGCCTCACCGGGGGTGAGGGCGCCCTTGTCGAGGACGACGTCGCGCAGGGTGCGCCCGTCGATGAGCTCCATGACGAGGTAGGCCGTCTCGGTGCCGCCCTCGTGGTCCACGCCCTGGTCCAGGACGGCGACGATGCCCGGGTGCGTCAGCCGGGCGGCGGACTTGGCCTCGCGGACGAACCGGGCGCGGGCGGCCGGGTCGTGAGCGAGGTCGGCGCGCAGCACCTTGAGCGCGACCGCCCGGTCGAGCCGTTCGTCCTCGGCCCGGTACACCACCCCCATGCCCCCGCGCCCGACGCGCCCCAGGACGTGGTAACGCCCGTCCAGGCGTCGTCCGACGAGCGGGTCGGAGAGGGTGGCGTCCACGGTCAGCGAGTCTAGGTCGACTCCGCGCCCGAACCGGCGAGCGACTCAGCGGAAGCGGGCCTGCAGCGTCTGGACGTTGGCCACGTAGCGCCGGGTGTCGTCGTACATGCCGCGCGAGCGCACCGAGGCCTGCCCCTGGTAGTACGACGCGATCGCCACGTCCGGCGGGTTGTTGGCCACGAGCGTGCGCAGGATCGCGACGCCGGCCTTGGCGTTGTCGCGGGCGTCGAACAGGTCGATCGGCTCACCCAGCAGGTTCGAGGCCCACTCCCCGGAGGTGGGGATGACCTGCATGGCGCCGATGGCGTTCGCGTGCGAGACGACCTTCATCTGGAAGCCGGACTCCTGCATCCCGACCGCCAGGGCCAGGGAGGGGTCCACGCCCAGGCGCACGGCCGTGGAGCGGATGATCTCGCGCATCTCGGCCTTGCCCGGCTGGTCGCTGGCCTGGATGCGGGCGCGGTTGACCGAGACGGCGTCGGAGACGGTGGGGGCCTGGGTGCTCGGCCGGGCGGGCTGGGCCGCGCGCTCGGCGGTGCCCGTGCGCAGCGTCTGGCCCTCGACGATGAAGCCGGTCTCGTCCAGGCCGTTGAGCGCCACCAGGTCCACCACGCTCGTCCCGGTGGCCTGGGCGATGTGCGACAGCGTGTCCCCGGCCCGCACGGTGTGGGTGCCGCCACCCGAGGGCGTGCCCGACGACGACGCGGACGACGACGCGGAGGAGGGCGCCGCGCCGGGCAGCGTCAGGACCTGGCCGGCGCGGATGACGCCGCCGGCGCTGAGCCCGTTGGCCTCGCGCAGCGCGCCCACGGTCGTGCCCTGCGCCAGGGCGATGTGGGACAGGGTGTCCCCGTCCTGCACCGTGTACGAGCCGCCCGCGGACGTGCTCTGCGGGCCCGGCACGCGCAGTTGCCGGCCCTCCAGGACGAAGGCGTCCTGGCCCAGGCCGTTGGCCGCCACGACGGCCTCGACGGTGGTGCCGTGCGCGGCCGCGATGGCCCCGACGGTGTCCCCGGCCTGGACGGTCACCACGGTCTCACCCGGCGCGGCGGCCGCGTGGGCGGCCGGGACGAGGGCGGTGGGGGCGGCGGCCCCGACGAGCGCGGCGGCCAGCCACCGGCCGCGACGCGAGCTCGGGGTGGGGGTGTCAGTGGTCTCGTCGGCCATGGCGTCCCTCGCTGGTCGTGACGGGTGGTGCGGAAGTGCACCGGTGGGGCGGTCCGAACCTATCCGACCCGCTCCGGGGGAGTGTCGTCCCACGATCTCCCACCATCTCCCACGAGGTCCCACGATGTCCGAGGCGGGGGCCCGGGTGCGGGAGGTGACCGGGCGAGTCGCGGGGTGGGCCCCTGCGCCGTGGCCCGGTGGTGGCCCGGTGGTGGCCTGCTCGTGCCGGTGCCGGGGACACGGCAGACTGGAGGGGTGGTTGCACCGCTGAGAGCAGAGATCGCCCGGGAGACGAGCACCGAGGAGCTCGACGCCCTCGTCCCGGCCTGGCTGACCGTGCCCGACATCGCCGCGCAGACCGGCCAGGACCAGCGCGTCGTGCGCCGCTGGCTGCAGGAGCGCGAACTCGTCGCCGTCCGCCGCGGGGAGCGGTCGGTGGCCCAGGTCCCGGCGGCGTTCGTCACCACCGAGGGGCCGCTGAACCACCTCAAGGGGACCCTGTCGGTCCTGGGGGACTCCGGGTACACCGACGTGGAGGCGCTGGCCTGGCTGTTCACGCCCGACGACACGCTGCCCGGCACGCCCGTGGACGCCCTGCGGGCCAACCGCAAGACCGAGGTCCGGCGGCGGGCCCAGGCCCTCAGCTTCTGAGGGCCCCTCGGCGCCGGCCCCCGCGGGTCAGGACGCCGTCGTCCAGCGCGCCTCGTCCCAGCGGGCGAGGCGCGCCCGGACCAGGCCCGGCACGGCCACGGCCAGCCGCCGGCCCATCCCGACCTTGACCCGGCGCGCGAGCACGTCGAACCCGGCGGCCTCGACCTCGTCGAGGATGCCGCCGTAGAGCAGGTACGCCGTGCGCAGGCAGTCCCGCGACGTGGGGTGGACCATGTCGATCCCCGGCTCGGCGTAGGCGTACAGCTCCCGCGTCCGGGCGGCCTCGAAGGCGAGCACGTCGCGCACCGCCTGCGGGGTCGTGCCCGCGGCCCGCGCCGCGAACAGGTCCTCGCGGGTCAGGCCGAAGCGGGTCAGGTCCTCCTCGGGGACGTACACGCGGCCCCGGTCCAGGTCCTCCCCGACGTCGCGGACGAAGTTCGTCAGCTGGAACGCCTCTCCCAGGGCCCGGGCCCGCGGTGCCGCCTCCGGGGTCAGCGGTTCCAGGACGGGCAGCATCTCCAGCCCGATGACGGCCGCCGAGCCGTACACGTAGTGGCGCAGGTCCTCGTACGTGGCGTACCCGGTCGTGGTGATGTCCATCCGCATGGACTCCAGGAACGCCTCGACGTGCGCCCGCGGCAGGTCCCAGCGCCGCATGGTCGCCGCCATCGCGCGGCCGACGGGCTCGGGCGCGTCGCGGGAGTCCAGGGAGGCGAGGAACTCCTCCGACCAGCGCACGAGGGCGTCCGGGTCCGGGTCGGTGAGGGAGTCCACGAACTCGTCGGCGTACCGGGCGAAGCCGTACAGCGCCCAGACGTACGGGCGCTTGGCCGGGGGCAGCAGGAGCGTGGCGAGGTAGTACGTCTTGCCGTGCTCGGCGTGCAGGAGGCGGCACGCTTCGAACGCCTCGCGCAGGTCCTCCTCCAGCAGGGCCGGGTCGTCCCGGGCGGCGGCGTCGAGGCAGACCGCGCTGCTGCGGGGGATCACGCGCTCCGCCACGCGCGCGAGCGGTAGGCGCGGTCCCGGCCGGTGACGCGCTCGGCGGCCAGGCGCCCGGAGACCAGGACCATCGGGACCCCCACCCCGGGCTGGGTGCCCGAGCCGGTGAACACGACGTTCTCCCCCCACAGGTTGCCGGGCCGGAACGGGCCGGTCTGGCGGAAGGAGTGCGCGGCCGCGAAGGGGGCGCCGTCGGCCATGCCGCGGCGTTCCCAGTCGGCCGGGGTCGTCACGTCCTCGACCTCGACGCCCTCGGCGAACCCGGGGTACCCGCGCTGCTCCAGCACCTCCATGACGTGCTCGCGGTAGCGCGGCCCGATGCGGTCCCAGTCCAGCCGGGACGAGCCCGCCGACAGCGACGGGGTCGGGAACAGCACGTAGTAGATGTGCTTGCCCGCCGGCGCCAGCGACGGGTCCGAGACCGTCGGGCGGGACACGAGCACCGACGGGTCGCTCATGAGGCGCCCGTCGAGCAGCTCGGCGAACACCTCCTTCCACGCGGTCCCGAAGTGGATCGAGTGGTGCACCGGGTCCGGGTAGTCCTTCGAGGACCCGGCCAGCAGCAGGTAGCAGCTGGGGGAGTAGGACAGGGTGCGGCGCACCGGCTTCCCGAGCAGCTCCTCGCGCGCCACGGGCAGGTCGGGGTTGAGGACGACGACGTCGGCCGGGAACCGGCGCCCGTCCGTCGTGGTGACGGCCCTCGCGCGCCCGCCCTCGCGCTCCACGCGGTCCACCGTGGCGCCGTAGTGGAACTGCACACCGTGCTTCTCGGCGGCCGCCGCCATCGCCGTCGGCAGGGCGTGCATGCCGCCCTTGGGGAAGAACACCCCGGCCACGGAGTCCATGTACGCGATGACCGCGTACAGGGCCAGGGCGTCGTAGGGCGACAACCCCGCGTAGAGGGCCTGGAAGGAGAACATCCGCTGGGTGCGGGGGTCCTTGAGGAACGTGCCGACCTCGGGCGCCAGCTTCTTGAACCCCCCGGCGGCCAGCAGCCGCACGAGGTTCGGCTTGAGCAGGTCCAGCGGGGTGTCGATGTTGCTGTCGATGAAGTCGCGGATCTCCCAGCGGTACAGGTTCGCGACGTGGTCGACGAAGCGCCGGTAGCCGTCGGCCTCCGCGGGCCCGCACAGCTCACCGATCGCCACCGCCGTGCGCTCCACGTCCGCCGAGACGTGCAGCGCGGTGCCGTCGGCGAAGTTGCCCCGGTACAGCGGGTCCACCGGGTGCAGGTCCAGCCAGTCGTGCATGTCCTCACCGAGCGCGTCGAAGCAGTCGGCGATGAGGTCGGGCATCGTCAGGACCGTCGGGCCGGTGTCGAAGCGGTACCCGTCCTTGACGACCAGGCCCGCCCGGCCGCCCGGGACGTCCTCGCGCTCGAGCACCGTGACGTTGCGGCCGGCCCCGGCCAGCCGCATCGCGGCGGACAGCCCGGCCAGGCCCGCCCCGACGACCACGACGTCGTCCGTGCGCCCGGTCACGTGCCGGGTCCGGCCCGGCAGCCAGTCCAGGGCGTTCTGCAGGGCGCTCACGAGCGCCTGCTCGTGGCCGCCACGACCAGGGCGTGCAGCGCCCCGCGCGCGTCCTCGGTGAGGTCGGCGCCGTCGAGGGTCCGGCACGCCACCTCGACCTGCCGGCCGATCAGCTCCTCCACCCCCGCCAGGGCACCGGTGTCCGTCAGGACGTCTCGCAACGTGTCCACACCTTCCGTCGTCAGGTCGGGGTCCCCCAGCAGCCGGCGCACCGTCTCGGCCTGCGCGGGGGTCGCGTGCTGCACGGCCAGTCCGACGAGGACGGTCCGCTTGCCCTCGCGCAGGTCGTCACCGGCCGGCTTGCCCGTCTCGGACGGGTCGCCGAACACGCCCAGCACGTCGTCGCGCAGCTGGAAGGCCTCGCCCAGGGCCAGGCCGAACCGGGAGTAGTCCGCCAACAGGTCCGTCGAGGCGCCGGCCAGGGAGCCGCCGAGCAGCAGCGGGTGCTCGATGGAGTACTTGGCGCTCTTGAACGTCAGGACGCGGCGCGCGCGGTCGACCGCACCGTCGCTGCCGCGCTGGGAGGAGGACGCCTGCTCCAGCATGTCGAGGTACTGCCCGCCCATGAGCTGGGTGCGCATCGTGTTGAAGACGCGGCGCCCGCGCAGCACGGCCTCGGCGGGCAGCCCGCTGCGGGAGAACAGCTCATCGCTCCAGCCCAGGCACAGGTCCCCGGCCAGGACCGCGCCGGCGAGCCCGAAGCGGCTGCGGCTGCCCTCCCAGTCCTGCTCGCGGTGCAGCGCCTCGAACCGGCGGTGCACGGCCGGCTGGCCGCGGCGCGTGTCGGAGTCGTCCATGACGTCGTCGTGGATCAGCGCCGCGGCCTGGAACAGCTCCAGGGCGGCGGCCGCGGTCACGACCCCCTCCTGCGGCGGGGCGCCGGGCACGCCGTGGTAGCCCCAGAAGCAGAACGCGGGCCGCAACCGCTTGCCCCCGCGCAGCAGGGACGAGATCGCGTCCAGGACGGGGTCGCACTCGGCGCCCACCTCCCGCAGGACGGCGGCCTGGTCGTGCAGGAACTCCTCGAGGACCGTCGACACGGCGGTCCGCAGCTCGGCCGTCGTCCGGAGGGCGGCCGTGGTCTCGACACTGGGGGTGGGCGGCACAGGGGGCACTCTAGGCACCACCACCGGCACGGGCGAACGCACGTCGTCGCTGGTCACCGGCAGGTCACGGGGGGTCGTCTCCTACCGTGGGGACCGTGGTGATGGACCGGGAGGCGTACCTGCAGCGCTGGAGCGCGCTGCACGGCGGCACGCACGCCAACGCGCTCGTGCGCGGCTGGCTCAGCGGTACCCACGCCCTCGCCCGCCCGCTGGCCGTGGCCGGCGCACCCCCCTCGGTGGTCACGCTGGCCGGGACCGCCCTGGCCCTCGCCGCCGCCGCGCTCGCGGTCGCCGGGGGGCGCGGCGGGGCCGCCGCCGTCGGGGCCGGGGTGCTGCTCGCCCTCGCGGGGGTCTTCGACAACCTCGACGGCGCCGTGGCCGTGATGACCGGCCGCACCTCGCGCCGCGGTGCCCTGCTCGACGCCACCTCCGACCGGGTCGGTGACGCCGCGTGCGCGGTCGTGCTGTGGGCCTGCGGGGCCCCCGCCTGGCTGGCCCTGCTCGCCGGCGGGCTGGCGCAGCTGCAGGAGTACGTCCGGGCCCGCGCCCAGGGCCTGGGCGTGGAGGACGTCACCATCGTGTCGGTGGCCGAACGCCCCGTCCGCCTCGCCGTCGCGGCCAGCTGCTCCATCGCCACCGCCATCGTCGTCTGGCTCGACTGGGCCACCCTGGGGGCCGGCGTCTGGGCCGTGCTCGGCCTCATCGGCCTCCTCCAGGTGGCCGGGGCCGTCAACCGCCGGCTCTGACCCGCCTGCAGCACCTCACGCGGGGCCGACGAGGTCGGTGACGATGCGCGCCGACAGGCCCACCAGCGGCAGCCCGCCGCCGGGGTGTGAGGACCCGCCCACGAGGAACAGCCCCGGCACGGGGGAGCGGTTGGCCGGGCGCAGGAACGCCGAGCGCGCCCCGTTGCTGGCCGTCCCGTAGATCGCGCCGCCGTCGCTGCCGGTGCGCTCCTCCAGGTCGGCGGGCGTGCGGACCTCCGCCCAGCGCAGCCGGGAGCGCACGTCCAGCCCGCGGCGGGCGAGCGCGTCCAGCACGACGTCGGTGTGCCGGCGCACGAGGTCGCCCGAGCGCCAGTCGGTCCCGCCGTGCTCCGGGTCGTGCACCGGTGCGTTGACCAGCACGAACCACGCCTCGGTGTCCTCCGAGGGGCGCAGCGCGGGATCGTCGGGGGCGCTCACGTAGACGGTCGGGTCCGCCACGGGCCGCCCCGCGGCCAGGTCGGCGAACTCGGCGTCGTAGTCGTCGGGGAACAGCACGGTGTGGTGGCGCAGGCCCGGCGTGCGCCCGTCCAGGGCCAGCAGCAGCACGAACCCCGAGCTGGACCGCAGCCGGCGCGGCGGCCGCAACCGGGGCCGCGGCAGCAGGTCGCCGTAGAGCCGGGCCGCGTCCACCGCCGAGACGACGACGTCGGCGCGCACCTGCGTGCCGTCGGCCAGCCGCACACCCGCGGCCCGGCCACCCTCCTCCAGCACCCGGTCCACGGGGGCGCCCGTCGTGATGCGCGCCCCGCGCTCGCGGGCGCGGTCGGCCACCGCCTGCGCCAGCAGGTGCAGGCCCCCGCGCACGTACCAGGCCCCGAAGGTCTGCTCGACGAACGGGACGGTGGCCAGCGCCGCCGGCGCCCGGCCCGGGTCGGACCCGGAGTAGGTGGCGTAGCGGTCCAGCAGCGTCCGCAGCCGCGGATCGCGCAGGTACTGCCGGCCCACGCCCCGCAGCGAGGACCACGGCGCGACCGTCCGCAGCCCGCCCACGTCCCGCGCCAGCCGCAGCAGCGTCCGCGGGCCCTGGAGCGCCGACTCCAGGAACGGTTCGCGGGCGACGTCCCAGATCTGCGCCGCGCGGCGCTGGAAGGCCGTCCACTGCGCGCCCGTACCCGCCCCGAGCGCGTCGTCCAGGGCGCGGGCGACCTGCGGCAGCCCGCCCCCGGGCAGGTCCAGCTCGGTCCCGTCGGCGAACCGGTAGTGCGCCACCGGGTCCAGCTGCACGACGTCGAGCACGGACTCCACCGGGTCCCCGGTCTTGAGGAAGAGGTCGCGCTGGACCGCCGGCAGCGTCAGCAACGACGGGCCGGTGTCGAAGGAGAAGCCGTCCCGGCTGAACCAGCCGAGCTTGCCGCCCACCTCCGGGCCCTGCTCGAAGACCTCGACGGTGTGCCCCTGCGCGGCCAGGCGCGCCGCGACCGACAACCCGCCGAACCCGGCGCCGACGACGACCACTCGGCTCACAGCGACCGCCCCTTCCACACCAGGCCGCCGCGGCGCCGACGGCGCCAGGAGTCACCGAGCAACCCCAGCAGCAACGCCACCGAGACGGGGTGCCAGAACGCGTCGGGGACCGACCGCCCCCCGGTGCGCTCGGCCGCCGCGTACCGGCCCACCACCCCGGCGAGGTAGCCGACCGCGCCGACCGGGGAGCCGGTCAGGGCCGCGGCCGGCGGGACGAGGTACGTCACCGCGAGCCCGGCCCCCACCACCGCGGCCGCCGGTGCCGAGCCGAACGCGGACCACAACGACTTCACGTACCCCGCCCGCAGGTCACCCCAGCCGTCGTACATCCGGCACGTGGCCAGGGTCGTCCCGTCGGTGACCCCACCGCGCCCGCCGACGGCCTTGACCGCCCGCAGCAGCGCCAGGTCGTCGAGCACCTCGGCGCGCACGCCCCCGTGCCCGCCGGCCCGGTGGTAGGCCGCGGCGTCCACGACGAGGAACTGCCCGTTCGCCGCCGTCAGCGACGGCCGCGGGGAGACCTCCGCCGCCCGCAGGGGCAGCGTCGTCAACCACGACCACTGCAGCAGCGGCTGCACGAGGCGTTCGCTCCACGTCAACGCGAGCTGACGGGGGTAGGGGCACACCACGTCCAGCCCCGCGCGACGCAGCAGGTCCACCGCGGCGGCCACCGCGTGCGGGGCCAGGACGACGTCGGCGTCGACGAAGACGAGGACCCCACCGGTGGCCTGCCCGGCCGCCCGCTCGCACGCCGAGGTCTTGCCCAGCCACCCCGGCGGCGGCCCGGCGCTGCGCACCAGCCGCACCCGCGGGTCGGCCGCCGCGAACGCCTCGACCACCTCCGCCGTCCGGTCGGTGGAGGCGTCGTCGACGACGACGACCTCGTAGTCGGGGACCTGGACCTGGTCCAGCAGGGACGTCAGGCACGCCGGCAGGTCCACCTCCTCGTCGCGCGCGGGCACGAGCACGCTGACCCGCCCCGGCGCCGGCGGCGGGTCCAGCACCGGGACCCGCAGCCCCCGGGCGTTGAGCAGGGAGTGCACGGTCAGCGCCACGGCGCTCGCGGACCCGGCCCAGGTCAGGGCGCGCCAGACCCTCACGGGCGGGTGCCCCGCCCGGGCAGGACCGAGCGCAGGTACGGCAGGACGGTCAGACCCATGGCGACCCCGCCGTAGGCCGCGACCACCGGCCGCCGGAAGAACACGGCGTTGCCGAGCGTGGAACCCAGCCACGTCCAGCCCAGCAGGACGGCCGGGACCGTCTGCGGCGGGACCTCCCCGGTGCCGGGGGTGTCCCGGGTGGTGGCGTGCACGGCCCCGCAGATGGCCGCGGCCGTCAGCAGCCAGCCGGCGTAGTTGCTCAGCGGGATCCCGGGGACCCCCGGCAGGTGCGGTCGCGGCGTCTGGAACGCCCAGTGCCCGGCGGCGGTCATCTGCGGGTCCAGGAAGAGGTCCCAGGAGGCGAGGGTCCACGCCGCGGTGGCGACGGTGGCCACGTCCCGGGTGCCGGCGGGCAGGTCCCGCGCGAGGTGCCGGCCCAGCCGCACCGCGGGGTGGGCCAGCATCGTCCACGCCAGCGGCACCACGACGGGCACGTCGAGCACCTGCGGCCCCAGCGTCCCGGCGTAGCGGTACCGCCCGAACGGCCGGCCCGTGCGCGTCCCCACGGCCTCGGCGAGCAGCCCGAGCCCCCCGGCGACGGCGAGCGTCGTCGCGGCCGCGCGCGGCCCGCCCCGGCGCGCGGCGTCGGTCACCGACGCCGCGGCGAAGGTGACGACCGACCCGATCGTGGTCCGGCGCAGGCTCTCCCCGCGCAGCAGCGGGTGGGCGACCTGGGACAGCACGGCCCCGGCCGTGAAGGCGCCGCTGAGCGTCCGGGACCAGGAGGTGGGCACGTCGAGCACTCTAGGAGCGGGGTCGGACACGGGCTCTCCGGGGCCCGGGCGGCCCGGGCGGGGTCACGGGGTGCGGCCGTCGAGGGTGCCGCGGACCTCCAGCACCGCGAACCGGGCGAACAGCTCCTCGGCGTACCAGCCCTCGGTCGGCGTGCGCCGCATGACGTCGCGGTGGGCGGCCCGCCCGTGGGCGAACCCGCGCAGCGCGTCGGTGGAGTCCCACACCGAGAACGTCCCCTGGTAGCCCAGCGGCGCCTCCCCGATCCCGAACGCGCACCGCAGGCCGGGGACCGTGTGCAGCTCCCGGGCCACCGGCGGCACCGCCCGCCAGAACGAGGCCGCCCTCGCCGGTCGCAGCCGGGCCCGGGTGATGGAGGCGACGGGCCCGTCCTGCGGGGGGTGGGGGGCCGGGCCGAAGGGTTCGCGCCCGGACCACCGTCCCCGGCTGCCGGCCGGGGCGAGGCGGAACTGGGCGTGCTCACGCGCGATCCGGCCCCAGGCCCGTGCCGGGGCCGAGGTGTCGAAGCGGTCGGCGTCGGCGGCGCGGTCCCACGCCACCAGGGCCGCCCAGCGCAGCGGATCGGCGTCGCGGACGGTGAAGGTCGTGCCGTCCCCGGTGCCCAGGAGCTTGGCGAACCCCGCCCCGGGCAACCGCCGCAGCGCGCGGCGGTCGGCCGCCATCCGCCACACGGCGCGCGGAACATCGTGCGCTGCAACGGTCCAGACGTCCAGCGTCACGAGTTCGGGGGGTCTCACGCGGTGAGGCTATCCGCGGTCGGGTCCGTCCACCTGCTCGCGCACCACCCGGGCGCACTCGGCCGGGTGGTCCCACGTCGGGACGTGCCCGCAGTCCGGCCACTCGATCCACCGCGTGTGCGCGGGGGCGGCCTCGCGCCGGCAGAACGACGGGGGCAGCACGCGGTCGCGCCCGCCGGCCACCACGGTCACGGGGACGGTGACCTCGGACGCGCGGGTGAAGGCGGCCGCCGCGATGCCCGCGTCGGCGGCCACGTACCCGGGGGCGGTGGCGATGGCGCTGAGCGCGTCCCGGACCACCGCGACGGGCAGGCTGCGGGGCGCGGTGCTCGTGGCCCCCAGCGCGAGGGTGACACCGAGCCGGGTCGTGACCACCCGGGGTGGCAGCCGGCCGGCCCACCGGGCGAACTGCTGGCCGGTGGGCAGCAACGGGGGCCGGCGGCGGGGCGTGGTCCACAGGCCCGCCGGGGCGAACGCCGTGACGTCGGCCACGACACCGTCCCGGTCCCCGGCCGCGGCCTCCAGCGTCACCCACCCGCCCAGGGAGTGACCCACGAGGTGCACGCCCCCACCCTGCGCCGCGGCGAAGCGGCGCAGGCGCTCACCCAGCGCCCGCGGCGTCATCGAGGCCGGGGGGAGCGGCGGGGCCTGACCGTGCCCGGGCAGGTCGAGCAGCAGGAGACGGTGGTCGGCGGCCAGGTGGGGCACGAGCAGCGACCAGGCGGTCCCGGCGCCACCCAGCCCGTGCACGAGCACGAGCAGCGGGTCCGCGGGGTCGGCCGACCCGGCCCGCCGGACGGCGAACCCCTCGAGCAGTTCGGGCATCCCCGTCCCGTCACCCCAGTTCGACGGGGTGCCCGCCCGTCAGGCGCAGGAGCTCGTCGTAGCGGGTGCGGAAGACCGCGTGCGGGTGGCCCGCCGGCACCCAGACCTCGGGGTGGGGGGCCAAGGCGACGTCGACGAAGGTCGGCAGCGGGTCGGCCAGACCCAGCGGGGAGGCCGCGCCCAGGACCGAACCGGTGCGCCGCAGCACGTCCGCGTCGTCGCCGCGGAACAGCTCGGGTTCGCACAGCACGGCCGCCAGCGCCGGCGCGACCAGCGGGTGCGTCGCGGAGGAGATGACGAACAGGTGCCGGTCCTCGCGCGTGCGCAGCACCGCGGTGGCCGCCACCGCGGCCAAGGGGACCCCCAGGTGCCGGGCCAGCTCCGCCGGGCCCCGCAGGGTGGGAGGGACCTCCACGACCTCGCCGGCCGCGTCGAGGTCGAGCAGGGCCTCCGCCGTGCTCTCCACGGCGGGGACGTCCAGCACGGGGAGGTGGGTGCTCGCGGGCGTGGTCGCCACGGCACCACCCTCGGGGGGGTCCTGGCGCACCGTCCACCTCATGCACCCTCACCGTAGAACCGTTCTCGACCCCCGTCGCGCCGAACGGCCCGCCGGTGTGACGTTCCACCGTCGTGGTCCGCCGGGTCAGCCGTCCGGGTCAGCCGTCCGGGTCAGCCGTCCGGGTCAGCCGTCCGGGTCAGCCGTCCGGGACGGTCAGGACGTTGCGCCCGGCGAGGACGTGGACGCCGACCCCGGGGGAGACCGTGGTGGCCGTGCCCTCGATGGGCCGGTAGGGCAGCCCGGCGATCGTGTACTCCCCGGTCCACGTGGTCGTCAGGGTCACCGCCCGGTCCCCGGGGGTGGTGTAGGTGTGGGTGAGGGTCTGCTGCGGGTAGGGGCGGCCGGGGTCGCTCGTGGGCCCGAGGCGGGTGCCGTCGCCCAGGTCCCACGTCCAGCTCGACGGGGTGGCGCGGATGCGGACGGGGAAGCCGAGGACGGTGGTGTCGCGGACCACCGTCCCGCCCGTGGTGCGCAGGACGAGGGGGACGTTGAGCAGGGCCTGGCCGTCGCCCGGTTGCAGGTGCACGGGGCTGGCCGGCAGGCCCACCCGTCGCAGGTCCGCGACGGTCACGGCGGGCAGGGCCACGGGAGCGGCGTCCGCGGCCTCGGCCGTGCAGCGTGAGCCCTGGTTGATCCACCGGGGATCGGCACCGGTCTGGGTCCAGGTGGTGAGGAGCGCTTGGCCGGGTGGGCAGTTGCTGCGCGAGGCTCTGCAGTCGTTGTCGGTGAATCCTGCTTCCGGTCCGTTGCGGCTGCAGGCGGGGAGTCGGACGACGGTGGTGGGCGGGGATTCTTTTTGGCGCGAACCCTGCTGTGGTGTTGCGGCAGTGGGCTTCGTGGTTCTTCTTGCACCGATCGAAACCTTGTCGTCGGTGGCGATCGCAGACGAGTTTTGCGGGGGGTTCGCTGCTGTCGCGGGTCTTGTGTCGAGTGCTAGGACAAAAAGAAAAGTCAGCAAGGCCAGTGTGAAGACATGGACCCAGGGGCGGGTGAGGAACCAGGTCATTCGACCTCCAGTACCATCCAGTGTTCATCGCGCCAGGCGACTTCAATCCAAAATTCTGCGCCTGGGTCAGCTTCGTCGGAACTAATAAGCGACCCACTTCGGTCGAATGTGCTGTAGCCCGGTCGGTCAACTGTGACGGTGAGTCTCGCGTACCCGGATTCAGGGTCCCAGGCATCGACACTCGTACCGATGAACTGCAGCACGAACTCAGGGGTTGTGTAACCCCTCTTTTGGTACTCGTCGACAACGTCAGCGTAGAATTTGCACCCGGTGCACGAATCAATCGAAATCGAGTGCAGCGTCGAGGAGTCGCCGGTCGCTCGAGCATGGTTGAGGACACGAAGAAAATATGCTGCAAAGAGGCTGGCGCCGGTTTCATCGTGCACATCGATGAGTTCGTCTCGCGCGGGAGGTGGCGGCTGCGAAATGGTCGCCGCGGGGGTTCGGCTACTTGTCGCCTTGAGCGTTCCCGCATCGTGCTCGTGGCGGGTTCCCCCGGTGGCCGTCGCAGTGGCCGGGGCGGCGGGTTCCGGGGCCGGCGGGGTCGCGTTCGAACAGCTCGCGAGCAGACCCGCGAGGGCGAGTCCGGCGGCGGTCGCGACGAGGGGGCGGGCGGGGGTCACGCCTCGCACGGTCGCACGTCGGGGGAGGCGTGCGGAGCCGCTGGACGGGCTGCTGTGGACAGGTGCTGGGCCGTCCGGGTGACGCCTCGCGACTGCTGACCCTCCGTCGCTGGCGCTCGACTCTGCGTCGTGTGGACAACCCGGTTCGCCGTTGACGTGTCCTGAGGTCGGTGGTGTAGCTTCGAGATGTGTTCGAACCGGTGTTCGAACACGATGAGACCGCTCGAGGCGCGGTCCGGGGGGAGGGGAAGCCCCGCGGGCCGCGCCCCGAGTGCGTTCTCGCGGGCCGCTTCCCCCGGCTCGCCGCACCGCGCGCTCCGTCGCGGTGCCGGCTCGAGAGAGGGGAAGGGTGAGCGCGGTGCGACGGTTCTCCGACGAGGTGCACGTCCGCTACGACGACGCGGACGGGGGGCGGGCCCCGGTGCAGTTCATCTGGCGCGGACGGCTCTACGTGGTGCGCGAGGTGCTCTCCCGCTGGCGCGAGCGCAGCGCCTGGTGGGAGCACGCGGCCGTGGCCGCCGTCCACGGCGACGCCGCTGAGGAGGCCGGCCCCGGACCCGCCGGACGCCCAGCCCGCCGGGGCCTGACGGTCGGCGACCTCGAACGGGAGGTCTTCCGCGTCGAGGCCAGCGTCGGCCGGGTCGGCGGGGCCGGCGTCTACGACCTCGCGCGCGCCGTCACCCCGGGGACGGCGGCCGTGTCGGAGGTCGCTGGTACCTCTTCCCCCAGGACGTCGGAGGACTGGCAGCTGCTGCGCGTCAGCGACTGAGGCCGACGGCGACCACCGATCGACCCGACCTGCAGTCCAGACCGCACGACCTGAAGGAGAACGCGATGTCCACCACCGTCGCCGTCCCTGCGGGCGTCCCGCGCCCGCTGACGACGGCCGCCCTCGACCTCCTCGCCCGCTGCGAGGACGAGCTGGTCGCGGCGCTGCGCACCCAGGACGCGGCCGAGCGGTACGTCCACGCCCACCTGGCCGCGCTGCGGGCCGGGGCCGCGATCGTCGCCGTGCACGGCCGGCCCGCCCGCGGCCGGCGCAGCGGGGGCCCCCGCAGCGTCTGGGAGATGCTGCCCGCCCTCGACCCGGCCCTGCAGGAGTGGGCCGACCGGTTCGCCGCGACCGCCGCGGCCCGCTCGGCGGTCGAGGCCGGCCGCACCGGGGTCGTGGACGCCGCGGCCGCCGACGACCTGCTCGTCCACGCCGAGCGGTTCCACCGCGTCGTCGAGACCGCGCTCGGGCTCAGCGCCCTGCCACCGCTCGCCGGCTGACCCCGCCTGCGCGGGCCCCCGCGCAGGCCCAGAACCCCGCACCACCCGGTCTTCCCCACGGGCGCGTTCCGAAGGACGTCCCATGACCACCGCACCACCCGCAGCACCGTTCCCGCACCTGCACGTCGCCTCGGGGTACTCCCTGCGGTACGGCACCTGCACCCCCACCGCCCTCGTCGCCCGGGCCGCCGACCTCGGGATGCCGGTCCTGGCCCTGACCGACCGCGACGGCCTGTACGGCGCGGTGAAGTTCGTCCGCGCCTGCGGCGAGGCGGGGCTGGCCCCCGTCCTCGGGGTCGACCTCGCCACGCGCCCGACGGGGCTGGCGGGCGGTCTGCCCGCCTGGGCCGACCCCTCGGTCGCGGTGCGCCGCAGGGCCTCCCGCGCCCCGGCCCGCGGTGGTGCGGTGGTCGACCCGCGGCTCCCGCGCGTCACCGTCCTGGCCCTCGGCGCCGACGACGCCGGCGCCGGCCGGGGGTGGGCGGCGCTGTGCCGGCTGGTCAGCGCCACCCACCTGGGCGGGGTGCGGGGCACCCCCGTCAGCAGTCCCGACCTCGTCGGCGCCCACGCCGCCGGCGCCGAGGGCCGGCCCGCGCTGGCGGTCCTGCTGGGGCCGGGGTCCGAGCTCGGCCGGGCCCTGCTGGCCCGCCGCGACGACCTCGCCCACGCGGTCCTGCGCCGCTGGCGCGCGGTGCTGCCGCCCGGCTCCCCGCACGTGGAGGTGGTCTGCCACCACGCCCCGCCGGGAACGGCCGGCAGCGTCGAGCACGCCGCCCGGATGCTCTCCTTCGCCCGTGCCGCCGGGGTCCCGGCCGTCCTGACGGCCGCCGCCCGGTCCGCCGGGCCCGAGGGCGCTCCGACGGCCGACCTGCTCGACGCCGTCCGCCGCCTGGTGCCGCTGGACACCCGGCACACCGACCGACTCAGCGGGCAGGGCCACCTCCTGCCCACCGCCGACATGGTCCGCACCGCGGCCGACGTCGCCCACGCCGCCGGCGACCCCTCAGCGGCCGCCGACCTGCTCGCCGCGACCACCGCCCTGGCCCACCGGGCCGTGCAGGACCCGGCGGCCGACCTCGGCATCGGCAGGCACCACCTGCCCGACCCCGAGGCGCTCGGGTTGACCCGCGACACCGACCAGGACGCGGTCCTGCGCGCACGCTGCGAGGCGGGGATCGCCCGCCGCTACCCGGGGGCCGCCCGCACGCTGGAGGCGAAGGTCCGGCGCCGCCTCGACGACGAGCTCGACACCATCACCACGGTCGGGTTCGCCGGCTACTTCCTCACCGTCGCCGACGTCTGCGACCTCACCCGGGCGATGGACGTGCGGGTCGCCGCCCGCGGCTCGGGGGCCGGCAGCCTGGTCAACCACCTGCTGGGCATCTCCGACGTCGAACCCCTCGGGCACCGGCTGCTCATGGAACGGTTCCTCAACCCGCGGCGCGCCCAGCTGCCCGACATCGACCTCGACGTCGAGTCCGCCCGCCGCGAGGACGTCTACGCGGCCGTCCTCGACCGGTTCGGCGGCGACCGCGTCACGTGCGTGTCGATGATGGACACCTACCGGGTCCGGCACGCCGTGCGGGACGTCGGGGCGGCGCTGGGCCTGCCCCCGGTGGAGGTGGACGCCATCGCCACCGCGTTCCCGCACCTGCGGGCCCGCGACGCCCGCAGCGCCGTCGCCGACCTGCCCGAGCTGCGGCGCAGCGGGCTGGGCGAGGAACGTCTCGACGTGTTCTTCGACCTCGTCGAACGCCTCGACGGCCTCCCGCGCCACATCGCCCTGCACCCCTGCGGCGTCGTGCTGTCCAACCCGGCGCTGCTGGACCGGACCCCGGTGGAGGCCAGCTGGAAGGGCTTCCCCGTGAGCCAGTTCGACAAGGACGACGTGGAGGACATGGGGCTGCTCAAGCTCGACGTCCTCGGCATCCGGATGCAGTCCGCGATGGCCCACGCGGTGCGGGAGATCGCCCGCGTCGAGGACGTCGTCGTCGACCTCGACGACCGGTCCCAGGTCCCGCTCGACGACCCGGCGACCTACGCGCTGATCCGCTCCACCCGCACCCTCGGCTGCTTCCAGATCGAGTCACCGGGCCAGCGCGAGCTCGTCGGCAAGTTCGGGCCCCGGACCTTCGACGACATCATCGTCGACATCTCCCTGTTCCGGCCCGGGCCGGTGAAGTCGGACATGGTCACGCCCTTCCTCCAGGCCCGACAGGGCTGGACCGAGCCGCAGTACCTCGACGAACGGCTCAGGCACGTCCTCGAACCCACCTGCGGGGTCGTGGTGTTCCACGAGCAGGTCATCGAGCTGATCCAGGCCACGACCGGCCACGACCTCGCCCTGGCCGACGAGTACCGGCGTCACCTCGGCACCCGGCGCGGGCAGGAGGAGATGGAACCGCAGTTCCGCCGCCGCGCCCTCGAGCGCGGCTACCCCGCCGCGACGGTGGACCGGATCTGGGACGTCCTCACGGCGTTCGCCTCCTTCGGCTTCTGCAAGGCGCACGCCGCCGCCTTCGCCCTGCCGACCTACCAGTCGGCCTGGCTCAAGACCCACCACCCGGCGGCGTTTCTGGCCGGGGTCCTGACCCACGACCCCGGCATGTACCCCAAGCGGCTGATCCTCGACGACGCCCGCAACCTCGGGATCACCGTGCTCGGCCTGGACGTCAACGACTCCGGGGACACCTACCGGGTGGAGCGGGTCGACCCGCCCGACCCGCACGTCACCGGGCACGCGACCGGGGGCGCCGGGACCTGCGACCCCTGGCTCGGCGGCCGGGGCGTGCGCAACCCCGACGGGCTCGGCGCCGGGGTCGCCGACGGCACCGGGTTCGGCATCCGCCTCTCGCTCACCGACGTCAAGGGGATCTCCACGGCCGAGGTGGCACGCATCGTCGCCGGTCAGCCCTACCGGTCGCTGGCCGACCTGTGGCAGCGGGCCCGACCGTCCCGACCGGTCGCCGAACGCCTCGTCCTGGCCGGTGGGCTGGACTCCCTGCACGGGATGCGCCCGGTCGGCCGGGCCGGGCACGCCGCGGTGCGGCGCGGCCGGACCACCCGGCGCGACCTGCTGCTGCAGGTCGCCGAGCTGGACCGCTGGAGCCGGTCCGCCGGTGCCCCGCCCGCCCGCGTGAGCCCCCGGCAGGTCGGCGGGAGGCCGGAGGGGAGGCCGGAGGGCCGGGACCTCGACGTCCGGGCGGCCGCGGCCGCCCAGTCGCGGGCCGCGCGGCCCGTCGCCGGCTCCGCCGGCACGGTGCAGCTGGCCCTCGACCTCGGCGACGCCCTCGAGGAGGTCACGCTCAGCGGGCTGCCCGAGATGACCGGGCCCGAGCGGGTCCGCGCCGAGCTGGACGTGCTCGGGCTGGACGCCAGCGCCCACGTCGTCGACTTCTACACCCCGCTGCTGCGGGCGCTGCGGGTCACCCCCGCCCGGGACCTGCGTTCCCGGCGCAGCCGCGCCGAGCTCCTCGTCGCCGGGGTGAAGGTCGCGACCCAGACCCCGCCGGTCCGCTCCGGGCGCCGGGTCGTCTTCCTCACCCTCGACGACACCACCGGGCCGCTGGACGCCACCTTCTTCGAGGACGTCCAGGGGCCCTACGCCGCGACGGTGTTCCGCTCCTGGCTCCTGCTGGTGCGGGGCGTCCTGCGCCGGACCGGCCCGCGCGGGGTGTCGCTGCGGGCCACCGGCGCCTGGGAACTGCCCGCGCTGTGGGACACCTGGACGGCCGGCGGGGTCGAGGCCGTGCACGAGGTCCTCGCCACCGCCCCGGACCCGCGGTACTCTCGCGCCGCGACGCGGGGCGCGGCCGCGAGCCGGTCCAGCCGGCCCGTCGTGGCCTCCCCTCCCACGCACCCGCCCGTGCACCCGTCCCCCGGGGAACCCGGGGGACCCGAACAACCCGGGCCGGCGGACGGCGGGCCGGACCGGCGGCGCGTCCTCGTGCACGCCAGCGGCTTCCGGCAGTCGCCGTACGCCGACCTCGCCCCGGCGGGGGAGGACAGCCGCAACTCCCGGTCCATCGGCCGGGCCCCGGCCGGGCCGCCGTCCGACGGCGTCCCCGGGCGCAAGGTCTGGCACTCCAGCTCCGGCAGTTCGGGACGGTGACGGCGGTGGTGCACGGACGGGCCGGCACGGGGTGTCTAGGGTGGAGGCGCGCAGCACGAGGACCCGCACGAGGCTGGAGGAACCAGTGGCGAAGGAACGCGGCCGCCCCCGCACGTCGACGGTCCTCTGGGAGGGGGTCCAGCGCCTGCTCGCCGCCGCGAGCGCGGACCTGGGTGCCCCGGAGCTCACCGTCGTCGACCTCGGCGGTGGCACCGGTGGCCTGGCCGTGCGCGTGGCGGCCCTGGGGCACCGCGTCGTGGTCGTCGACCCTTCGCCCGACGCGCTCGCCGCGCTGGAACGGCGCACCGTCGAGGCCGGCCTGTCCGACCGGGTCCGCCCGCTGCAGGGCGACGCGACCGAGCTGTCCGCCCTCCTGGCCCCCGGCAGCGTCGACGTGCTCCTGTGCCACGGCGTCCTGGAGGTGGTCGAGGACCCCGCCGCCGCCGTCCGCGCCGCCCACGAGACCCTGCGTCCGGGGGGCCGGCTCAGCCTCCTCGTCGCGCAATGGCCGGCCAGCGTCCTGGCCCGCGCCCTGGCCGGTCAGCTCGGGCAGGCTCTGCACGTCCTGTCCACCGAGGAGCACCGCTGGGGCCCGAGCGACCCGCTGCGCCGCCGGTTCGACCGGGCCGGCGCCACGGCGCTGGTCGAGGAGAACGGCTTCACCGTCACCGCGGTCGACGGCACCCGCACGTTCAGCGACGTCGTGCCCTCGACCGTCACCGAGTCCGACGACGCCCTGGCGCTGCTGCGCGAGCTGGAGTCGCGGGCCGCGGGCACCGGGGAACTGCTGGACCTGGCCGGGCACCTGCACCTGCACGCCACCCGCTGACCGCACCGCCGGGCCCGCCGCACCGGTGGCCCGGGGCGGTGGCCGGTGAGCCGCCGGCAGCTGGTGCGCCCCGATGCCGGCGGCTGGGGCCTGGACGACGACGACACCGGGTGCACGGTGCTGCACGTCGACATGGACGCGTTCTACGCCTCGGTCGAGCTGCTGCGCCGGCCCGACCTGGCCGGCACCCCCGTCATCGTCGGCGGTGGCGAGCGCGGGGTCGTGCTGTCGGCCACCTACGAGGCCCGCCGGTACGGCGTGCACGCGGCGATGCCGATGGCCCGCGCCCGCCGGCTGTGCCCGCCCGCGACCGTCCTGGTGCCCCACCACGAGGACTACGCGCGGATCTCCGCCGGGGTCATGGAGGTGTTCCGCTCGGTCACGCCCCTCGTCGAACCCCTCAGCCTCGACGAGGCCTTCCTCGACGTGTCCGGGGCGGTCCGCCGGCTCGGCAGCCCCACCCGGATCGGGGAGCTGCTGCGCGACCGGGTCGCCGACGAGCAGGGCATCACCTGCTCGGTCGGGGTGGCCTCGACGAAGTTCGTCGCCAAGCTCGCCTCCGGCGGGGCCAAGCCCGACGGGCTGCTGGTCGTCCCGCACGCCCAGACGGTCGCCTTCCTGCACGCCCTGCCCGTCGAGGCGCTGTGGGGGGTGGGGGACCGCACGGCCGAGGCGCTGGGGCGGCTCGGGCTGCGCACGGTCGCCGACATCGCCCACACCCCCCTCACCACGCTGGTCCGCGGGCTGGGGGAGGCGACCGGCCGGCACCTGCACGCCCTGGCCTGGGGCCGGGACGCCCGCCGCGTCCTCGCCTCGGTGCCCGAACGCAGCATCGGCGCGGAGGAGACGTTCCCCCGCGACGTCGACGACCCCCGGTACGTGCACCGGGAGCTGCTGCGCCTGGCCGGGCGGACCGCCTCGCGCGCCCGGGCCCAGGGCCTGGCGGGGCGCACGGTCGTCCTGAAGGTCCGGTTCGCCGACTTCACGACGATCACCCGCTCACGCACCCTGCGCGAACGCACCGACGTGACGCAGGAGATCCACGCCACCGCCCGGGACCTGTTCGACGCCCTGGCCCTGGACCGGGCCCGGCTGCGGCTCGTCGGGGTCCGGCTGGAGGGGCTGGCGGACTCGGCGACCGCACCGCGCCAGCTGCTCCTGGGCGAGCGCACCCACGGCTGGCGCGAGGCCGACGGGGCCGTGGACCGGGCGGGTGCCCGCTTCGGCGCCGGGAGTGTGAGACCGGCCACCCTGCTGCCCCGCCGGTGAGGGGGCGCCGGCCTCCCACCCGGGCGGCGCAGGCCCCTGACCTGCGGTGGAACCGGTGTCGACCCTGCGTCGTTCTCCCGTTCGAGGGACGAGACACGCCAACCGAGCCGCAGCACGACCTCCGGTGAGAGACGATGTGGTAAGTCGAGTTTCGCCCATCGCTGCAGGGACATATCCTTGGACAACATCGTGCGCACGCCAGGAGGTACAGGTGCCGCTCTCGGAACATGAGCAGCGTCTGCTCGAGCAGATGGAACGTGCGCTGTCCGCGGACGATCCCAAGTTCGCCAACGCCATGAAGGGTTCCCGCCACGGACGCGCCGCCAAGCGCCGTCTCCTCGTCGGCACCGCTGCCGTCGTGGTGGGTCTCGTGCTCCTCATCATCGGAGCCAGCACGAGCCAGATCTGGCTGGGGGCGGGCGGTTTCATCGTCATGCTCGCCGGCGCGATCTGGGCCTTCTCACCGGCCCGGGGGACGGACGGCACGGCCGGCGGGCAGCCTCCCACCAAGGGCGCTCCGCGCCCGCCGCGAGCGGGGAAGTCGCGGCGCAGCGGATCGTTCATGGAACGGCTCGAGCAGCGCTGGGACCGCAGACGCGGTCAGTGGTGAACTCGTCCTCACCGCCGCGACGGCGGTGAGCTCAGAACGGGCGTCGTGGGACCTCCCACCGCGCCCGTTCCACGTCCGGGCCCCGCCGCGGGCGCCGGGACCGCCCCCGAGACCGGTGCCGGGGACAGGAGCCGACCTCAGTCCCGGTCCCACCAGTCCAGCACGCGCCGCACCCCCGCCGTGGGGAAGAGCCGGGCCCGCCACCGCACCCAGCGCGGCCGGGCCGCGGCGACGGCCTCGACGACCACGTCCACGTCCGCGCGGACCAGTCGGCCCGCCTGCCGGCCGGTGCGCCGGCCCACCAGCACCGCGCCCGCCGAACCCGCGCCCGCCGAACCCGCGCCCGCCGAACCCGCGCCCGCCGGCGGCGTCCCCGCCCCGAAGCGCGCGCTCTCCACCGCCGCCCGCATCCGGGTGAGCCGGTCGGCGGCCGCCGACCCGGACCCGGTGAACTCCGACAGGCTCCCCGCCCGCTGCCGGGGGGTCGCCGACGACGGCCAGGAGATCCCGAGGTCGCGGACCCGGTCGTCGAGCTCGGCCCAGGCCGCCTCCGCCGACGACGGCTCGTGCGTCACCCGCGACCACCTGCGCCGGGTCAGCAGCAGCGTGGACGCCCAGGGGGTCAGCAGGGCCACGACGAGCAGCAGCGCCCCCAGGACCCAGCCCCACGGCAGGGCCAGGACGCGGTCCCACCCGGTGGGCGCCGCCGCGGCGGCGGGGTCGGTCGCGCTCGGCGTGCTCGCGCTGGCCGACGCGCTGGGCGCGGCGGTCGCGGCGGGCGGGGGAGTCGCCCCCGTCTGCCCCTGGACCGGGGGTGCCGGGGCGACCTGCGGCACGGAGTACCCGGGGGACTGCCCGGTGCGGGTGGCCGGCGTCGGCTCGAACCGCACCCAGCCCACGCCCTCGAAGAACAGCTCCGGCCAGGCGTGGGCGTCCTGGGCGCTGATGCGCCACTGGCTCAGGTCCCCGGCCCGCCCGGCCTGGCGCTCCCGGCCCGGCAGGAAGCCGATGGCCACGCGGGCCGGGATGCCCAGCGAGCGCGCCATCACCGCCATGGCCGAGGCGAACTGCACGCAGAAGCCCGACTTCTCCGACAGGAACGTCGCGACCGCGTCGGTCCCGCCGTCGTTGGGGGCCGTGGTGGAGTAGGTGAACCCACCGCTGGAGCGGAAGTAGCGCTGCAGCAGCGCCGCCCGCTCGTAGTCGTCGCTCGCACCGGCCGTCACCTGCAGCGCCGTGTCGGCCACGACCGCCGGCATCGGCGGCAGCTCGGTGTAGCGGTCCCGGAGGTCACCGGGAGCCTGCGGGGCCTCCCGCAGCTGCTGCTCGGTCGGCTGCACGTCCAGGTGCTCGACCCGGTACTGCCGTCCCCGGGTCGTCTCCCCGTCCCCGACGACGTTGAGGCTGTCGGTCTCGTACAGCCAGTTCCCGGGGATGTCCACGCGCAGCGCCGGGTAGGGCAGCGGCAGGTAGGTCTGGTCCAGACCGCGGATCGAGATGCTGGTGGTCCGCACGACCGAGGCGTCCCGGACCGCCTGCGACAGGCCCGGGGCCGGGGGCAGGCCGTCCTGCACCCGCTGCCGGCGGGGGATGTCCGCGCCGGTGCTCGGCGCCCAGGTCTGGCCGTCGAAGACGTCGGCCGTCACGATCCGCAGCGGCGCGGGGTCCGGTTCGTCCGTGGTGTACGTGACGATCGTCGCGTCCGAGCGGGCCCCGAGCGAGGCCTTGAGGTTCAGGATCGGGTTGATGACGGCGATGGTGTCGCCGGACCCGGTGTCGATCGTCAGCGGACGCTCGTCCAGCCCGGGCACGGCCGCCGGCACGGCGACGGCGGCGACGAGGGCGACGGCCGCCGTGGCGCTCGCGGTGACCCCGGCCACCGACCGACCGCCCCGGGTGCCCCGCCCCCGGCCGGCCGAGCGGCGCTCGCCGGCGAGCAGGACGAGGTAGGGCACCCCCGCCAGGACGAAGACGACCGCGCCGGACCCTCCCGGGGCGAGGGCGAGGGGGATGGCCATGACCCCCAGCAGCGGCAGCCCGGCCAGGGCCGGGCTCCGCAGCGTGACGGCGAAGAGGTCCACGGCGAGCGCGACGAGCCCGGCCCCGGCCACCAGCAGCAGGCGCAGACCGCGCAGGTCGACGGCGGGGACGCTGTAGCGCTGGATGACCTGGACCCCGTCGGTGGCCAGTTGCGCGATCCGGTCCACCGTCGCGGGGGTGGGGACCACCCCGAGCAGCGCCGTCCCGCCGCCGAACAGGACGACGACCACGACCAGCACCACCAGCGCCTGGACGGCCACGGCCAGCCCCGGCCGGTGGAACAGGCCCCGGACGACCAGGCCGGCGCCGGCGACGGCGCAGACGGTGCCGAGCGCGCCGACGATCCAGCCGGAGGAGACGACGAGCGGGTGCAGCGTGAGGACGGCGGCGGCGCTGGCGGCGGCGGCCCACAGGGTGGTCCGGGCACTGCGGGTCACGACGGGACCTCCCGGGAGGGTGGGGGTGGTGAGGCGTGGTGGCCGTGGCCGTCCGCGCGGGTCAGGCGCGCCCAGACGTCGGGCACGGACTCGCCCGGACCGGCGACGGCGGTGCGCCAGCCCGCGCGGGCCAGCACCAGCCGCACGCGCTCCAGGGGGTGCGCGGCGCCGGGCCCGCCGGCCGCCTCGTCCCGGCCGCGGGGGGCCGGTGTCCCGGCCCACTCCCGGGTCCGCAGCAGCACGGCCAGCGCCGGCACCCCCAGGGGGCGGGCGGCCAGCAGGGGGGCGACGTCGTCCTCGTCGACGTCCCCGAGGACGGCGACGAGCAGCGCCGCCTCGGTGCGGCCCAGCTGGGCCACCGACCGGGCCAGGCCGTCGGCCCCGCCGGGGCGCAGCCGGGCCAGCGAGCGCAGCAGTCCCCGCGCCGCGGAGGTCTCGTCCAGCTCGCGCGGGGGGTCGTAGGCGCCGTCGTGCAGCAACCGGACGCGGTGGCGGCGGCGCTGCAGGTGGGCCGACGCGGAGGCGGCCGCGCTGACGGCCCACTCCAGCGAGGAACCGGCTCCCCGTCCCGCGTGCGCGTCCTCGCGGGTGTCGAGCAGGACGACGACGTCGGGGCGTCCGGGGTGCTCGTCCGAACGCACCATGACCGCACCCCGCCGGGCGGTGGACCGCCAGTGCACGCGGCGCAGGTCGTCCCCGACGCGGTACTCGCGGATGGAGACGTCGTCGGGCTCGGCGGCGGCGGCCGCCCCGGCCGAGGACCCGCGGGCGCCGCCGACCTCGCCCAGCCCGAGCTCGCCCAGGGGGTGGACCCGGGGCAGGACGTCCAGGACGCCGGAGGTCCCCAGCGTCCGGCGGGAGCGGACGAGCCCGAAGACGTCGTCGGCGACGACGTCGGCGGGGCCGAGGGCGTAGGACCCCCTCGTCTCCGGTCTCACCCTGTACTCCAGGTCGAGGGTCTCACCCGCCCGCAGCCGCGGGACGGGCAGCCGCGTGGTCCCCCCGAGCGCCAGGGGGGCCGCGTCCTCCACGACGAGCCGGACCCCGGCGCGTGCCCGGCCCAGGACGGACAGCCGCACCGTGGCGGCCCCCCCGGCCTCGACGAGCTCGTCCTTCGACCTCGACACCAGCTCCAGGGTCCTTGCGGCCCGGCCGGTGGACCACGCCGCGACCAGGACGAGGGCGAGCAGGAGCACCCCCAGGCGCAGGACGTCGCGCTGGCCCAGGGCGGGGGCGCCGACGAGCACGACCAGGCCCACGGCGGTGAACACCCACCCGCGGGCCGTGGGCCGGGTGCCGGTCCTCACCGGGACCCGCTCACCGCGGCGAGGGCAGTGCCGTCGAGCGGAGCACGTCCATCACCACGTCCGCACCGTCGCGGCCGGCGAGCAGCGCGTCGGCCGTCAGCAGCAGGCGGTGGGCGACGACGGGGACCGCCAGGGCCTGGACGTCGTCCGGCAGGACGTGGTCGCGCCCCTCCAGCGCCGCCCGCGAGCGGGCCGCGCGCAGCAGGTGCAGGGCGGCGCGGGGGGAGGCGCCGAGCCGGAGGTCGGGGTGGGCGCGGGTGCGGCGCACCAGGTCGACCACGTACTGCTTGAGCGCCTCGGCGGCGTGGACCCCGCGCACGGCCGCGGACAGGTCCCGCACCTGCGCGACATCGACGACGGGGGTCACCGCGTCCAGGGGCTCGGTGACCCCGTGCTCGCTGAGCATCGTCAGCTCGGCCGCGGCCGAGGGGTAGCCCATGGAGACCCTGGCCGTGAAGCGGTCGCGCTGGGCCTCGGGCAGCGGGTAGGTGCCGTCCATCTCCACGGGGTTCTGCGTGGCGAAGACGATGAAGGGACGCTCCAGCGGCCAGGTCCTGCCGTCGACGGTGACCTGGCCCTCCTCCATGCACTCCAGCAGCGCCGACTGCGTCTTGGGCGAGGCCCGGTTGATCTCGTCGCCGATGACGACGTTGGCGAAGACCGCGCCGGGCCGGAACTCGAAGGCGGCGCGCTCCTGGTTCCAGATGCTGGAGCCGGTGACGTCGCTGGGCAGCAGGTCCGGGGTGAACTGGATGCGTCGCACGCTGCCGTCGATGGCGCGGGCCAGCGACTTGGCGAGCATCGTCTTGCCGACCCCGGGCACGTCCTCGACGAGCAGGTGCCCCCCGGAGAACAGGACCGTCAGCGCGAGCCGCACGGTCTCGTCCTTGCCCTGGATGACGCGGTCGACGGCGGCGGCCAGGTCGTCGGCGGCGGCGCGCAACCTCTCCAGCGCGGCGGGCAGGTCCTGGGGGTCCAGCGCCACGGGCTCAGCGGGGTGGCTGCCGGGGAGTGCGCTCGTCGTGGTCACGTGCCCTCGTCTCGGTCGGCGGACGTCGGGAGGTCGAACGCCCGGTGCCGGCCACCGGTGCCGGGCGCGGGCCGCGGGCGACCGGCGTCCGGGCACCGGTGCCGGACCCCTCCCACTCTGCCCCACGACACACCCCCCGCGCCCGTCCACCGGTGCGGCCGGCGGCCCGCGCGGGCCCGGTGTGCCCCACGTCCCCCCACCACTTCCCCCCACCGGGTCCCCGCGCGGCTGCCCGGGTGCCGCCGGGGCGGCCGCGCGGGCCGGTCCGGGTCGGGGAGGGAGCGTGTGCGCTGCGTGACGGGCTCGTGGGGCCCCGAGGGCCCCCCACCGCGCCCCACCCCCTCTGACCTGCATCGACACCGCATTCAAGCGATCACTCAGAGTCGATTGACGTTGACGGTGGAGGAAAGTGGAGTACCGTGGAGGAGCGCGGTCCACAGGGGGTCGTGCACGAGGACTCGACGACCGATGACAGACGTGTCCGGTGGGGGTGCGCGGTGTTCCTGGGCACCCACACACCCCGACTGGACGACAAGGGCCGGCTGATCCTCCCGGCTCGCTTCCGGGACCAGCTGCTCGACGGTCTGGTCATCACCAGGGGGCAGGACCGCTGCCTCTACATCTTCCCCATGCAGGAGTTCCAGCGGATGCACGAGGAGCTGCGGCAGGCGCCGCTCACCAACAAGGAGGCGCGCGACTACCAGCGCGTCTTCCTGTCCGGTGCCTCGAGCGAGGTGCCCGACAAGCAGGGCCGGTTCACCGTCCCGCCGTTGCTGCGCCAGTACGCCGGGCTCGACCGCGACGTCGCCGTCATCGGTGCCGGCAGCCGGGTCGAGCTGTGGGACCTGCCGACCTGGGACACCTACCTGCAGGGTGCGGAGTCCGCCTTCGCCGAACGCAGTGAGGAGGTCCTCCCGGGGATCCTCTGATCCCCACCCCCGAGCCGGTCCAGGTTCGGGGGGCGCCGTCGGTCGCGGCCTCCAGCCGCCCGGACCCGACGGTCCTGACACCACTTCCCCGGTGCCAGGGCCGACGGGCACGAGCGGATGGGGACCACGTCCGACGGCGGGACCGGTGGGGGACCACCGGGGACCGGCAGGCAGGTGGCGACGGTGCGGACGGCAGGGCGAGCGGCAGGGCAGGGGGTGGGACGGGTGGGTGGACAGCACCCCGCTGCCGACGACCCCCTGGACACCCTGGAGCGCGCGGGCCACCGGGCGGCCGAGGCCGCCGGGCGGCACGTCCCCGTCCTGCTCGAGCGCTGCACCGCCGTGCTCTCGCCCGCCCTGCAGCACCCCGGCGCCGTCAGCGTCGACCTCACCCTGGGCATGGGCGGTCACGCCGCCGAACTCCTGCGCCGCCACCCGGGCCTGCGGCTCGTGGGTGTGGACCGCGACCCGGCGGCCCTCGAACTCGCCGCCCACCGGCTGCACGAGTTCGGCGACCGGGTGACCCTCGTGCACGCGGTGTCCGACCACGTCGGGCAGGCCCTGAACGACCTCGGCCTGCAGACCGTCGACGCCGTCTTCCTCGACCTCGGGGTGTCCTCCTTCCAGCTCGACGAGGACGAGCGGGGTTTCTCCTACGCCCGCGACACCCCGCTGGACATGCGGATGGACCCGACGACGGGACCCACCGCGGCCGACGTCCTGAACTCCTACTCCCACGGCGAGCTGACCCGGTTGCTGCGGACGTGGGGCGAGGAGCGGTTCGCCCCCCGCATCGCCTCGGCGGTCGTGCGCGAGCGCGAGCGCGAGCCGTTCCAGAACTCCGCCCGGCTGGTGGACCTGGTGCGCGCCAACGTTCCCGCGGCCACGCGGCGCACGGGTGGGAACCCGGCCAAGCGCACGTTCCAGGCCCTGCGCATCGCCGTGAACGACGAACTCGGCGTCGTGGAGCGGACGCTGCCGGCGGCGTTCGAACGGCTCGCGCCGGACGGTCGGCTGGCCGTCCTGACGTTCCACTCCCTCGAGGACCGCATCACCAAGAACGTCTTGCGGGAGTTGTCCTCGAGTTCGGCGCCGCCGGACCTGCCGTTCGTGCCGGCCGGTTCGGGTCCGCGCGCGGAACTGCTGACCCGCGGCGGGGAACAGGCCGGTGACACCGAACTCGCCGAGAATGCCCGCGCGGCGTCGGCGCGCCTCCGCGCCGTGCGCCGACTGCCCGAGCAGGATCGTTCCCGTTCCAGCGGTCGGGCCCCGACGCCCGACACCCGGCAGCGGGAACGACCCAGCAGCACCCGTCAGACCACCCAGTTCGGGCCGGACCGCGGCACGACCGACGGAAGGACGCCGTGATGAGCCAGCCCCTGATCGCGGCCCGGAACGCTCCGGTCCGCCACCCCGCGACGCCGGCGGAGAACCGTCCCGAACTCCAGGTCGTCACCCCGCCGGTCACCCGGCGGGTGCGCCTGCCGCTGCCCGTGGCCTGCGTCCTGCTGCTGACCGCCGGTCTGCTCGGGCTGCTCCTGACGAACATCGCCATCGCCGGGGACGCCTACGAGATCACCGACCTGCAGGTCAGCAGCGGGCGCCTGGCCGACCAGCAGCAGGCCGTGGCCGAGGACCTCGCCCAGCAGGCGTCCCCGGAGCACCTCGCGGCCCGCGCCGGTCAGCTCGGCATGGTCCCCGCCCCCGACGCGGTCCACCTGACCGGCAGCGGTGCCGTCGGTGAGGCGACCCCGGCACCCCGCCCGTCCAGCACCCCGTCCGACACCCCGTCCACCGCCCCGTCCACCACCCGGGCGTCGGACCGCTGAGACCGCGCCCCGTCCAGAGGTCGAAGAGGTAACCCCGCGTGTCCCGTCGCCGCCCCCGTCCCGACGAGCCGGACCCCCGCCCGCGTCCCGACATGCGGATGCGCGTCTACACCCTCGGGGTGCTCGGCGGGCTGACCGTCCTCGGCGGCCGCCTGGTCCAGCTGCAGGGGGCCGACGCCAGCAAGCTCGCCGACCGGGCGCTGAAGCAGCGCACGTCGACGGCGACGCTGTACGCCAAGCGCGGGGACATCCTCGACGTCCGGGGCGTCGTGCTCGCCACGTCCGTCGAACGCCGCGACGTGATCGCCGACCCGAAGACCATCGCCTCCTTCAACCTGCGCAACGGGAAGCGGTGGAAGGAGGGTCGCGGCACCGGCCCGGCGGGGGCGGCGGCGGAACTGGCCCCCCTGCTCGGCATCGACGAGAGCACCCTCACGGACAAGCTCACCGGCGAGAACCGGTACGCCGTCGTGGCCCTGGGCATCGTGCCGGAACTGTGGCAGCGGGTCTCGGACCTGGGGATCCCCGGCATCACCTCCCAGCGCCAGACCCAGCGCATCTACCCCACGGGGGCCGCCTCCTCCACCCTCGTCGGCGTCCTCGGAACCCCCGAGCAGGACCCGGACACCAAGGCGTTCCACGACCGGCCGCTGTCCGGTCTGGAGCTGGCCCGGAACTCCCTGCTGCTGGGCGAGGACGGGTCGATGCGCTACGAGCGCAGCGCCGGCGGCCAGGAGATCCCGCTGGGGGACCGCGAGACCGTCGATCCCGTCGACGGCACCTCCCTGCACCTGACCATCGACTCGGACCTGCAGTGGAAGGCGCAGTCGGCCATCGCCGCCAAGGTCGCCGAGACGGGTGCGGAGTCCGGCACCGTCGTCATCATGGACAAGGAGCAGCGCCTGCTCGCCCTGGCGAGCGCGCCGAGCCTGGACCCGACGAACCTCGTCAAGCTCACGAACGACCAGCTGCAGAACACCGCGCTGACCAAGGTCTTCGAACCCGGGTCGACGGCCAAGGTCGTGACCCTCGCCGCCGCCCTGGAGGAGGGCGTGGTGACGGCAGGCAGCCGGTTCGTCGTCCCGGGTGAACTCCTGCGCTACGACAAGACCTTCCACGACTCCCACCCGCACGGTGACGAGAAGCTCACGCTCGCAGGCGTCCTGGCCCAGTCCAGCAACATCGGGACGATCTTCGCGGGGGAGGCGCTGGACGCCGACCTGAACCGGACCTCCCAGATCCTGCACGACTACCACCTGGCGTTCGGGTTCGGGGCCAAGACGACGCTGGACTTCCCCGGCGAGAGCGGCGGGATCCTCGGGGACCCGGCGAAGTACTCCGGCACCCAGCGGTACACCGTCATGTTCGGGCAGGGGTTGTCGGTCACCGCCGTGCAGGCCGCGTCCGTGTTCGCCACCATCGCCAACGACGGGGTCCGCGTCGAACCCACGCTCATCGCCGGGACGTCGGACCCGAACGGCGACTACCGCACCGAACCGGCCGGGGCCGCTTCCCGCGTCGTGAGCGCGGCCACGGCCACGACGTTGCGGGACATGATGCAGGCCGTCGTCAGCGAGGCCGGGACGGCCGCGGCCGCCGAGATCCCGGGGTACCTCGTGGCCGGCAAGACGGGGACGGCGAACCGGTACGACGTCGACCTCGGCCGCTACGACGGGTACACCGCCTCCTTCATCGGGCTCGCCCCCGCCGACGACCCCGAACTCGTCGTCGCGGTGATCCTGCAGGACCCCAGGACGAACTACTACGGGGGTTCGGCGGCGGGTCCGGTGTTCAAGGACGTCATGACCTACGCCCTGGCCCAGCGCGGCATCGCACCGTCCGCGCAACCCCCGGCGGACCTGCCGCTGACGTGGGGCGGGGACACCGAGGCCGAGCAGGACGTCAGCGCCGGCGCGGCCGGCGACGCGGCCGGTCGGTGACACACGCCCCGGGTGGTTCGGAACTCACGCACCGGACGGGTAACCTCCCACCGTGCCGATGACCGACGGCGGACGACCCACCCTCGCGGACCTGGCCCAGGTCCTCGGCACGGTCGCCCCCTCGAACCCCCTCACCCCCGTCACCGGCGTCACCCTCGACTCGCGCCGGGTCGCGCCCGGTGACCTGTACGCCGCGCTGCCCGGGGCCAACGTCCACGGCGCGCGCTTCGCCGCCCAGGCGGCCGCGGCCGGTGCCGTCGCGGTCCTCACCGACCCGGCCGGTCGCGCCGACGCCGGGGCCACCGGGCTGCCCCTGCTCGTGGTGGACCGCCCGCGGGCCGTCCTGGGCGACCTCGCCCGCCGGGTCCACGCCGACCCCGGCAGCCGGCTCACGTCGTTCGGCGTGACCGGGACGAACGGGAAGACCACGACGGCGTACCTGCTGGAGTCGCTGTGGCGCCGCGCCGGGTGGACCACGGGTCTGCTGGGCACCGTCGAGACGCGCATCGCCGGGGAGCGCGTCGGCAGCGTCCGCACGACCCCGGAGGCACCGGACCTGCACGCCCTGCTGGCGCGGATGGTCGCCGCCGGGGTGCGCGGCTGCGCGCTGGAGGTGTCCTCGCACGCCCTGGCCCAGCACCGCGTGGACGGTCTCGTCCTCGACGTCGCCGCCTTCACCAACCTGTCCCAGGACCACCTGGACTTCCACGGGACGATGGAGGCCTACCTCGCGGCCAAGGCCCGCCTGTTCACCCCCGAGCACTCCCGCCGCGGGGTCGTGTGGATCGACCCCGCCGACGCCGGGGGCTGGGGCCGGCGCGTGGTGGACCTGGCGACCGTCCCGGTCGAGACCGTCGGCCCGGCCGGCGCCGGCGCGGACTGGTCCGTCGGGGACGTCGTCCCCGGCCGGGCCGCGAGCGGCTTCCGCCTCAGCGGGCCGGACGCCGAGCTGCACCTGACGTGCCCGCTGCCGGGGGGGTTCAACGTCGCCAACGCGGCCGTGGCCGCCGTCGCCGCGCTGCGGCTGGGGCTGAGCGCCGGTGAGGTCGAGACCGGCCTGGCGCAGGCCGAGGGCGTGCCCGGGCGCATGCAGCCGGTGGTGCGCGAGGGCGCCCCGCTCGTCGTCGTCGACTACGCCCACACCCCCGACGCCCTCGAGCGCGTGCTGGGCACCCTGCGCACCGGCACCCCCGGCCGGCTCGTCGCCGTCGTCGGCGCCGGCGGGGACCGCGACCGCGGCAAGCGACCCCTCATGGGCGCGGCGGTGGCCCGGATGGCCGACGTCGCCGTCGTCACCGACGACAACCCCCGCTCGGAGGACCCGGCCGCGGTGCGCGCGCAGGTGCTGGCCGGGGCCCGCGCCGCCGGCGGGTCCGCGCAGGTCCTCGAGGTCGGCGACCGCCGCGCCGCCGTGGCCGCCGCCCTGGCCCGCTGCGCCGGGCCGCAGGACACGGTGCTGCTCGCCGGCAAGGGCCACGAGACCGGTCAGGAGGTCGCCGGCCGCGTGAGCCCCTTCGACGACCGCGCCGTGGCCGCCGAGGAGCTGCGGGCGTGGCGGCCCCGGGGCACCGAGCCCGTGAGGGACCAGGACGAGGACGGGGCGCGCAGCGCCCGGGGAGGTGCCCAGTGATCGCGCTGACCGCGACCGAGGTCGCGGAGCTGACCGGAGGACGGCTGGAGGTCCCCGGCCCGCCGGACCTGCGCACCGAGGGGCCGGTGGTCGTGGACTCCCGGGCCGTCGTGCCGGGGGCGCTGTTCGTGGCCCTGCCCGGAAAACGGGCCGACGGGGCCGACCACGCCGCCGCCGCCGTGGCCGCGGGCGCGCGCGTCGTCCTGGCCGAGCGCGCGGTCGAGCTGCCCGCCGGTGCCGCGCTCGTGCGCGTGGAGGACGGAGTCGCCGCCCTGGGGCGCCTGGCCACCGCCGTCCTGGAGCGGCTGCGCAGCGGGGCCGACGGTGCCGGGACGGGCCCCCTGGTCGTCGGGATCACCGGCTCGCAGGGCAAGACGACGACCAAGGACCTGCTGGCCGCCGTCCTCGGGGACGTGCTCGACGGTCCGGTGGTCGTCCCGCCGGGCAGCTTCAACAACGAGATCGGCGCCCCGCTGACGGTGCTGCGCGCCGAGGCCGGCACCCGGGCCCTCGTGGTGGAGATGGGCGCCCGCGGCCCCGGCCACATCGCCCACCTGTGCGCCATCGCCCGCCCCGACGTCGGGGTGGAACTGGTCGTCGGCGCCGCGCACGCGGGGGAGTTCGGCTCCCTGGAGGCCACCGCCCGGGCCAAGGGCGAGCTCGTCGAGGCGCTGCCGGCCGAGGGCCTGGCCGTCCTGAACGCCGACGACGACCGCGTCGCGGCCATGGCCTCGCGCACCCGGGCGCGCGTGCTGACCTTCGGCCGCGGCCCCCGCGCCGACGTGCGGGCCCTCGACGTCGCGCTCGACGCCCGGGCCCGGGCCCGGTTCCGCCTCGAGCACGACGGGGCCGGCGCCGACGTGGCGCTGCGCCTGCACGGGGAGCACCAGGTGACCAACGCGCTGGCCGCGGCGGCCGTCGCGCTGAGCACCGGCGCCGGCGTCGCCGACGTCGCCGCCGCCCTGTCCCGCGCCGAACCGGCCAGCCCCGGCCGCATGCAGGTCATCGACCGCCCCGACGGCGTCACCGTCGTCCACGACGCCTACAACGCCAACCCCGACTCCGTGCGCGCCGCCCTCAAGGCGCTCGTCGGGATGGCCGCCGTGGCCGACGGGGGCCCGCGGCGCACGTGGGCGGTCCTGGGGGAGATGCTCGAGCTGGGCGCGGCCTCCCGCGACGAGCACGACGTCGTCGGGCGCACCGTCGTCCGCCTCGACGTCGACCAGCTCCTCGTCGTGGGCGCCGGCGCCCGCCCCGTCTACACCGGCGCGGTCATGGAGGGGTCCTGGGGCGAGGAGGCGGCGTTCGTCCCGGACGTCGAGCGCGCCCTGGAGTTCCTGCGCCCGCGCCTGCGGCCGGGGGACGTGGTGCTCGTGAAGTCGTCGAACGGAGCCGGGCTGGCCCGGCTCGCGGAGGAACTCGTGCAGGAAAGCACCCAGCAGGCAGCGGAGGCGTCGGACACGTGAGGACCGTCCTCATCGCGGGAGCGTTCTCCCTCGTCGTCGCCCTCTTCGGGACACCGCTGTACATCCGCTGGCTCGTCCGGCGCGGGTACGGCCAGTTCGTGCGCGACGACGGGCCCACGACCCACCACACCAAGCGCGGCACGCCCACCATGGGCGGGGTCGTCATCATCCTCGCCGCCCTGCTCGCCTACGGCGCCGCGCACGTGTTCACGGGCCGGGCCCCGACGGCGTCGGGACTGCTCGTGCTGTTCCTCATGTCGGGGCTGGGGATCGTCGGCTTCCTCGACGACTTCCTGAAGATCTCCAAGCAGCGCAGCCTGGGCCTGACCGCCCGGGCCAAGCTCATCGGCCAGGGGGTGGTGGGCATCGCCTTCGCCGTCCTGGCCCTGCAGTTCCCCTCCGCGGACAGGGACGGGGCGACACCCGCCTCCACGCACATCTCGGTGCTGCGCGACACCCCGCTGGACCTGGCCTGGTTCGGCGCGGTCGGCGGCACCATCGCCTTCGTCGTGTGGGTGCTGCTCATCACCTCCGCGGTCAGCAACGGCGTGAACCTCACCGACGGCCTCGACGGCCTCGCGACGGGCGCGACGACGATGGTCCTGGCCGCCTACGTCCTCATCTGCACGTTCCAGTCCAACCAGAGCTGCTACTCCCTGACCGAGGTCGAGTCCCGCTGCTACGAGGTCCGCGACCCGCGCGACCTGGCCGTCGTGGCCGCCGCCGTCATGGGGGCCTGCTTCGGGTTCCTGTGGTGGAACGCCAGTCCCGCGAAGATCTTCATGGGGGACACCGGCTCCCTGGCCCTGGGCGGCGCGCTGGCCGGGCTGGCCATCCTCTCGCGCACCCAGATCCTGCTCGTCGTCCTCGGCGGGCTGTTCGTCATCATCACGCTGTCGGTCATCCTGCAGGTCGGCGGCTTCAAGCTCACGAGGAAGCGCATCTTCCGGATGGCCCCGCTGCAGCACCACTTCGAACTCGCCGGCTGGGGTGAGGTCACCATCGTCATCCGGTTCTGGATCATCGCCGGGTTGTTCGTCTCCCTCGGCCTGGGCATCTTCTACGCGGAGTGGGTGACCGGTGCCTGAGCCCCGCGTGTTCGACTCCTGGCTCGGCAACCCCAACCCCCGCGCCGACGACACCGACCGCGTCCGCGAGCTGCGCCACCTCACCTCCCGCTGGTCGGGTCTGCGCACGCTCGTCACCGGCATCGGGGTGTCCGGCTTCGCCGCCGCCGACGCCCTCCTGGAGGTCGGGGCCGAGGTCGTCGTCGTGGACGCCGCCACGGGGGAGTCCCAGCGCGAGAAGGCCCAGCTCCTGGAGGTGCTCGGCGCCACGGTCCTGCTCGGGCCCGAGCACGTCGGTGCCCCGCCGCACCCCTGGGACGGGTTCGACCTCGTCGTCACCTCCCCGGGCTGGCACCCCGACGCCCCGCTGCTGGTGTCCGCGGCGCTGGCCGGCGTGCCCGTGTGGGGCGACGTGGAACTGGCCTGGCGGATGCGCCCGGAGACGGGGGCGGCGCCCTGGCTGACCCTGACGGGCACCAACGGCAAGACGACGGTCGTGGAGATGCTGGCCTCGATGCTGCGCGCCGCCGGGCTGCGGGCCACGAGCGCCGGTAACGTCGGCACCCCGCTGGTGGAGGCGCTGCGGCACCCGCACGCCTTCGAGGTGCTCGCGGTGGAGCTGTCGAGCTACCAGCTGCACTGGCTGTCCACCGACGTCGAGGCCTCGGTGCGCCCGCGGGCCGCGGCGGTGCTCAACCTCGCCCCCGACCACCTGGACTGGCACGGCTCGCTGGAGGCCTACGCCCTGGCCAAGGGCCGGATCTACCAGGGCACCGAGGTCGCCTGCGTCTACAACGTCGCCGACCCCCGGACCGAGGACCTCGTCCGCGAGGCCGACGTCGTCGAGGGCGCCCGCGCGATCGGGTTCACCCGGGCCGCGCCGGGGCTGTCGATGCTCGGCCTCGTCGAGGACGTCCTGTGCGACCGCGCGTTCCTCGAGCAGCGGCAGTCCCACGCCGCGGAGCTGTGCTCCCTGGCCGACCTGCGCCCGGAGGGGACCGACGACCCGGTCCCGCCGCACACCGTGGAGAACGTCCTGGCCGCGGCGGCCCTGGCCCGCGCGCACGGCGTGCCGCAGGTCGCCGTCCGCAACGGCGTGCTCGCCTTCCGCCCCGCACCGCACCGGGTCGCGACCGTCCTGGACCCCGCCCGCACCGGCGGGGTCCGCTGGGTGGACGACTCCAAGGCCACCAACGCCCACGCCGCCAACGCCTCCCTGGCCACCTTCGAGCCCGTCGTGTGGATCGCCGGCGGCGACGCCAAGGGCGCCTCCTTCGACGACCTCGTGCAGGCCAACGCGGGCCGGCTGCGGGCCGCGGTGCTCATCGGCCGCGACCGCGCCCTGGTCGCGGACGCGCTGCGGCGACACGCACCCCAGGTCCCCGTCGTCGAGGTCGACCTCGCGCAGGATGGGGACGTGACCACCGACACCGCCGACCTCATGGACCTCGTGGTGGCGCGCGCCGCGGACCTCGCCGCGCCCGGTGACACCGTGCTGCTCGCCCCCGCCTGCGCGTCCTGGGACCAGTTCCGCTCCTACGGCCACCGCGGCGAGGAGTTCGCCGCCGCCGTGACGCGCCGGTTCCCGGGGGCCTGAGCGTGGCCGTCGAGGGAGCGCGCCAGCGCGTCCCGGGCTGGGACCGCTGGCGCCGGCCCGCCGTGCTCGACGCGGTCGGGGAGTGGGTCCGGGAGCGGACCCGGTTGCTGGACTCCCCGCTCGCGACGCACCACGTGCTGCTGGCCACCACGTCCGTGCTCGTGGTCATCGGGCTCGTCATGGTCCTGTCCAGCTCCAGCGTCGAGGCGCTGACGAGGTACGGGAGCCCGTTCTCGATCTTCAAGAACCAGGCGACGTTCGCCGTCCTGGGCGCGGTCGTGCTCACGGTCGCCAGCCGGGTCCCGGCCCGGACCTGGCAACGGCTGGCCCTGCCCGCCCTCGCGGGGGCCGCGGTCCTGCAGCTCCTGGTCTTCGTGCCGGGCGTCGGCAAGGTCGTCAACGGCAACCGGAACTGGATCGTCATCGGCGGGTTCCAGGCCCAGCCCTCCGAGGCCGCCAAGGTCGCCCTGGTCCTCGCCCTCGCCCTCGCCCTGACGCGCCGCCGCGACTGCCTGGGGGAGCCGGTCAAGCTCCTGGGCGCCATGGCGCTGCCCGTCGGGCTCACCGTCGGCATCGTCCTGCTGACCCGCGACCTCGGGACCGCGCTCATCATGATGGCCGTCGTCGTCGTCATGCTGTGGGTGGCCGGCATCCCCGGCCGCTGGTTCGCCCTGGCCGGCGCGGTGACCGCGGCGGTCGCCGTCCTCGCCGTCGTCACCAGCGACAACCGCATGAACCGCGTGCAGCACTGGATCTCCGGCGCCGCGTCCGCCGACGACATCCGCGGCCTGGCCTGGCAGCCGGTGCAGGGCCAGTACGCCCTGGCCTCCGGCGGGTTCTGGGGCCTGGGCCTGGGCGCGTCCCGGGAGAAGTGGTCGTGGCTGCCCGAGGCCCACAACGACTTCATCTTCGCGATCATCGGCGAGGAGCTGGGCCTGCCCGGCACCCTGACCATCCTCGTGCTCTTCGGGGTCATCGCCCTGGCGGTGATGCGGCTCGTGCGGCGCTCGCAGGACCTCTACACCAAGCTCGCCGTCGCGGGCATCGGCGCGTGGATCATCGGGCAGGCCCTCATCAACATGGGCGTGGTCCTCAGCCTGCTGCCCGTCATCGGGGTCCCGCTGCCGCTCATCTCCGCCGGGGGGTCCGCGCTCGTGCTCACCCTGCTCGGCATCGGCATCCTGCTGTCCTTCGCGCGCGCCGAACCCGGGGCCCCGGAGGCGATCCGGGCCCGGGAGTCGGTCGTGGCGCGGTCGCTGGCGGTGCTGCCGCAGCGCGGCTCCGCCCGCCGGCGCACCCGGCGCACCCGCACCGGGACGGTGGCGCGGTGAACGTCCTGCTCGCCGGCGGGGGGTCGACCGGGCACGTCGCCCCGCTGCTGGCCACCGCCGACCGCCTGCGCCGGCGCGACCCCGCCACCGGGGTCCTCGTCCTGGGGACCGCCCAGGGGCTGGAGGCGCGCCTGGTGCCCGAGCGCGGCTACGAGCTCGTGGTCGTCCCGCGGGTGCCGCTGCCGCGCAAGCCCTCCGGTGACCTGCTGCGCCTGCCGGCCCGGCTGCGGGCGGCCGTGGCCGGTGCGGCCCGGGCGATCCGGCAGGTGCAGGCCGACGTCGTCGTGGGGTTCGGCGGCTACGTGGCCGTCCCCGCCTACCTCGCGGCCCGCCGCGCGGGGGTGCCCGTCGTCGTCCACGAGCAGAACGCCCTGCCCGGGGTGGCCAACCGCCTCGGCGCGCGCTGGGCGCGCAGCACGGCCGTCACGTTCCCCGGCACCCCCCTGCGCGCGGCCGTCCACACGGGCATGCCGCTGCGCTCGGAGGTCGTGGCCCTGGCCCGGGCCGCCGACCGCGACGCCCTGCGCCGCACCGCCCGCCGCGAGCTGGGCCTGGACCCGGACACCCCGACCCTGCTCGTGACCGGCGGGTCGCTGGGGGCCCAGCGCATCAACGACGTCCTCGGCGCGTGCGCCCCCGACCTGCTGGGGGCGGGGTTCCAGGTGCTGCACGCGTGCGGGCGCGGCAAGTCCGTGCCGCTGCCGGCGGGCACCGACACCACGCGGTACGTGGTGCGGGACTACCTCGACGGCATGGACACCGCCTACGCCGCGGCCGACCTCGTCGTCGGGCGCAGCGGCGCCGGGACCGTCAGCGAGCTGACCGCCCTGGGGCTGCCCGGGGTCTACGTCCCGCTGCCCATCGGCAACGGCGAGCAGCGCCGCAACGCCGAGTCCGTCGTGGCCGCCGGCGGGGGCGTGCTCGTCGCCGACGCCGACCTCGACACCGCGTTCGTCCGCGCCCGCGTGCTGCCCCTGCTGTCCGACCGCGCCGCCCTCGCCGACGCGGCCCGCGCCGCGGCCGGGTTCGGCGTCCTGGACGGCGACGAGCGGCTCGCCGACCTGGTCGAGGCGGCGGCCCGGTGACCGGCTCGCCCGCGCTGAGCGACCTCGGGCGCGTGCACCTGCTGGGACTGGGGGGTGTCGGGGTCTCGGGCGTCGCCCGGCTCCTGGCCGCCCGCGGCGTGCAGGTCTCCGGCACCGACGCCGTGGACTCCCCGACGCTGCACCGGCTGGCCGAGCTCGGGGTCCGCACGTGCGTGGGCCACGACCCGGCCAACCTCGCCGACCTCGGCGCCGGTGACACCCTCGTCGTGAGCTCGGCCGTCCGCGAGGGCAACCCCGAGCTCCTCGCCGCGCGCGAGCGCGGGATGCGCGTGCTGCACCGCTCCCAAGCCCTGGCCGCGCTCATGGCCGGCCGCCGGGGGGTAGCCGTGGCCGGCACGCACGGCAAGACGACGACCACCTCGATGCTCGCGGTCGCGCTCGTCGCCGCCGGTCTGGACCCCTCCTACGCCATCGGCGGGGAGCTGACCGGGGGCACCGACGGCGGGGCCCGCGACGGGTCCGGCCCCTTCGTGGCCGAGGCCGACGAGTCCGACGGCTCCTTCCGCGCGTACGCCCCCGTCCTCGACGTCGTCACCAACGTCGAACCCGACCACCTCGACCACTACGGGACCGCCGAGGCGTACACGGCCGCGTTCGAGGAGTTCCTGGCCCGGTTGCAGCCCGGTGGCCTGCTCGTCGCCTGCCTCGACGACCGCGGGTCCGCCGCCCTGGCCGCCCACGCCCGCGAGCGGGGGGTCCGGGTCCGCACCTACGGCACGTCCGCCACCGCCGACGTCGTGCTGACCGACGTGCGGCTCGGCCCGGCCCCCACCGCCCGGATCGACGACGGGACCGGGCCGCGGGAGCTGCGGCTCGCCGTCCCGGGCGAGCACAACCTGCGCAACGCCGCCGCGGCGTTCTGCGCCGCCGTCGAGCTCGGCGCCGACCCCGGTGCCGTGCTGGCCGGGCTGGCCTCCTTCGGGGGGGCCCGCCGCCGGTTCGAGCTCAAGGGCGAGGCCGCCGGGGTGCGCGTCGTGGACGACTACAGCCACCACCCGACCGAGGTCGAGGCCCTGCTGCGGGCCGCCCGGCCCGTCGCGGGGGAGGGCCGCGTGGTGGTCGTCTTCCAGCCGCACCTGGTCAGCCGCACCCGGACCTTCGCCCGGGAGTTCGCCCGGGCGCTGGCCCTGGCCGACGAGGTCGTCCTGCTCGACGTGTACGTGGCGCGCGAGGACCCCGACCCCGCCGTCACCGGGGCTCTGATCGCGGACGCCGTGCCGCTGGAGGCCGGGCACGTCCGGTACGTGCCGCGCCTGGAGGACGCGACCGCCGTCCTGGCCGACCTGGTGCGCCCCGGCGACCTCCTGCTCACCGTCGGCGCCGGAAACGTCACGACCCTGGGCCCGCAGGTGCTCGAGACCCTGGGGCGGCGCTGATGGCGCGCCCCACCCGGCCCCGCCAGCCGTCCCCGCCGCCGGTGCCGCCGGCACCGAAGACGAGCGGGGCCCCGCAGCGGCGCCGGGCCACCCGCGCCACCCCCTCCGCCGCGTCCCCCGCCGCGCGCGCCGTCCGCCCGGCCCGGCCCGCCCGGCCGGCCCGTCCCGCGCGTCCGGAGCCACCGGCGCGGCCCACCACGTCCCGCCAGCGGCCGGCCGGTGGTGCCCGGGCCCGGGTCGCCGACCTCGCCGGGGCTCGCCGCGCCCGCCGCTGGCGTCCCGGTCGCCGCTCCCTGGCCGCCCTCGGGGTGCTGCTGGTGCTGGCCGTGGCGGCCGGGTGGCTGCTGCTGGCCTCCCCGTGGCTGCGCGTGGAGCAGGTCCGCACCACCGGCGTCGAGCGCACCGACCCGGCCGCGGTCCAGCGCGTCCTGCGCGGTGTCGAGGGCACCCCGCTGGCCGGGGTGGACACCCGGTCGCTGACCCGGTCCCTCACGGCGCTGCCGCTGGTCCAGGGGGCCGACGTGTCCCGGTCCTGGCCGCACACGCTCGTCGTGGCGGTGCACGAGCGGCAGGCCGTGGCGGCCGTGCCCTCGACCGCCGGGGGTGTCGACCTCGTCGACGGGGAGGGCAACGTCCTCGTCCACGCCGACGCCGCGCCGGCGGGCGTGCCGACGCTCGACGTCGACGTCGACCGGGCCGGCAACGACGCCCTGCAGGCCGCGATCACCGTCAACGCCTCCCTCGGCGAGGAGCTGCGCAGCCAGGTCGCCTCCATCTCCGCGACCGGCCCGGACGCGGTGACCTTCCGGCTGGCCGAGGGGCCGGAGGTCGTCTGGGGCGACGAGGGCCGGCCCGAGCGCAAGACCGAGGTGCTGCTGCGGATGCTCGCCGACCCGGCCGTCGCGGCGGCCACGTCGGTCGACGTCTCCGCCCCCGACGCCCCCGCCGCCACCCCCTGACGCCTTACCCACCGATCCCCCCCGCCGCTCGGAGCCTATCGGCGCTCCGCGTCAACGACCCCGACCCCGCCGCCCGCAGTGGCAACCGCAAGTCGTTCCCTCATCACTCAAAGTGACAGCGGCCCTCGGATCCGCGTCCGAACGACGTGTTGCCGCGACACGCCGGGGCTGTGGTTGCCTCAACCCCGTTCCGATCCCTACGGTCACCACCCAGCAGCACGTGACATAACGTTGACCCTCTACTTGAGGGTCAGGGTTTTGCAGCACAGACGGACCAGGCGAAAGAGGCGAGAGGCAACCACCGTGGCAGCTCCGCAGAACTACCTAGCGGTCATCAAGGTCGTCGGCGTCGGCGGCGGTGGTGTGAACGCGGTCAACCGGATGATCGAGGTCGGCCTCAAGGGCGTCGAGTTCATCGCGGTGAACACCGACGCGCAGGCGCTTCTGATGTCGGACGCCGACGTCAAGCTCGACGTCGGCCGCGAACTCACCCGCGGGCTCGGCGCCGGCGCCGACCCCGAGGTCGGCCGCAAGGCCGCCGAGGACCACGCCGAGGAGATCGAGGAGGTGCTCAAGGGCGCCGACATGGTCTTCGTCACCGCCGGCGAGGGCGGTGGCACCGGCACCGGCGGCGCACCCGTCGTGGCCCGCATCGCCCGGTCCCTGGGCGCCCTGACGATCGGTGTGGTCACCCGCCCGTTCGTCTTCGAGGGCCGCCGCCGCGCGAACTCCGCCGAGAGCGGCATCGCCGAGCTGCGCGACGAGGTCGACACGCTCATCGTCATCCCCAACGACCGGCTGCTGTCGATCTCCGACAAGCAGGTCAGCATCCTGGACGCCTTCAAGTCGGCCGACCAGGTCCTGCTGTCCGGTGTCCAGGGCATTACCGACCTCATCACCACCCCGGGTCTGATCAACCTCGACTTCGCCGACGTGAAGTCGGTCATGCAGGGCGCGGGGTCCGCCCTCATGGGCATCGGTTCCGCGCGCGGGGACGACCGCGCCATCCACGCCGCCGAGGCCGCGGTGAACTCCCCGCTGCTGGAGGCCAGCATCGACGGCGCCCACGGCGTCCTGCTGTCGATCCAGGGCGGGTCCGACCTCGGCCTGTACGAGATCAACGAGGCCGCGCGCCTGGTCCAGGAGGCCGCGCACCCCGAGGCGAACATCATCTTCGGCACGGTCATCGACGACGCCCTCGGCGACGAGGTGCGCGTCACCGTCATCGCCGCCGGGTTCGACGCCGGCACCCCCAAGAGCCGCCGCGACGAGCGCGCCCTGGGGCAGGTCTCGGGCCGCCCGGTGCCCGCCAGCGCCGTCCCGCCGCGCACCACGCGCCCCGCGACGCCCGAACCGTCCTACTCCGAGCCGCAGCAGCAGCAGTACCAGCAGCCGCAGCAGCCCGCCCCGTCCTACGCGGCCCCGGCGCCGCAGTACGCGCAGACCCAGCAGCCGGCCGAGCCGCAGTACCAGCAGCAGCACGAGCAGCAGCCGCAGCACCAGCAGCCGCAGCACCAGCAGTCGCAGCAGCCGCAGCACCAGCAGTCGCAGTACGCCCAGCAGGCCCCCCAGGTCGTGCCCTCGCCGGACCCGGTGCAGGTGCCCCGCATCATCGAGCTGCCGCAGGACACCACGGCCTCGCGTCGCCCGAGCCGGCCCCGGCCCGAGGAGGACGACCTGGACGTGCCCGACTTCCTCAAGTGAGCCCCGCGGGTTCCTGAGGTGGGCATCCACGGTCCCCTGAGCACGCTCCCGCTGCTGGACGCCGGCCTGCCGGCCGGCGTCCGCGGCGGGTTCACCACCCGCGCGGGCGGGCGCAGCCGCACCCCGTACGCCGGTCTCAACCTCGGCGACCACGTCGGGGACGACCCGGCGCTCGTCGCCGCCCACCGCGAGGCCCTGCGCCGCGCCCTGGCCGCCGACGCGCTCGTCGTGCCCCGGCAGGTGCACGGCGCCGACGTCGTCGAGGTCGTCAGCCCGCCGGCGACGGCCCCGCAGGCCGACGCCCTGTTCACCCGGGTCCCCGGCATCGCCGTGGCCGTCGTCGTGGCCGACTGCGTCCCGGTCCTGCTCACCGACCCCCGGGCCGGTCTGGTCGGGGTGGCCCACGCCGGTCGTCCGGGCCTGGTCGCCGGGGTCGTGCCGGCGCTGGTCGCCGCGATGCGCGCGGCCGGGGCCCGCGACCTCCACGCCGCTCTGGGGCCCTCGGTCTGCGGGGGCTGCTACGAGGTGCCCGCGGGCATGGCCGAGGACGTGGTCGCCCTCGTCCCGGCGGCCCGGGCCCGCACCCGTCGCGGCACCCCGGCCGTCGACGTGGCCGCGGGCGTGCGGGCGCAACTGGCCGGGCTCGGGGTCCCCTCCCGCGACGTGGCCCGCTGCACGGCCGAGGACGCGGACCTGTACTCCTACCGCCGCGACGGCACCACGGGCCGCTCGGCCGGGGCGGTGGTGCTGGCGTGAGCCGCACCGAGGAGCTGGCGGCGGCCCTGGCTCGCACCACGCACCGCGTGCGGGCCGCGGCCCGCGCCGCCGGCCGGGACCCGGCCGGGCTGACGCTCGTCGTGGTGACGAAGTTCTTCCCCGCCGACGACGTGCGGCACCTCGCCGGTCTCGGCGTCCGCGACGTGGGGGAGAGCCGCGACCAGGAGGCGTCGGCCAAGGCGGCCGAGCTGGGCGACCTCGCCCTGCGCTGGCACTTCATCGGCCAGCTGCAGACGAACAAGGCGCGCTCGGCGGCTCGGTACGCCGACGTCGTGCACTCCGTGGACCGGACCCGGCTGGCCACCGCGCTGCAGGCCGGGGCCGCTCACGCCGGCCGGCGGATCGGCTGCTTCGTGCAGGTCGACCTCGCCGCCGGGCTGGGCCTGGACGCCGACGCCGGGCGCGGCGGGGCCGGCGGGGACGACGTGCTGCGGGTGGCCGAGGCGGTCGCGGCCGGTGACGACCTCGACCTGCTCGGGGTCATGGCCGTGGCACCGCAGGACGTCGAGCCCGAGCGCGCCTTCGCCGAGCTGGCCCGCACCGCGCAGCGGCTGCGGGCCGAGCACCCGGGCGCCGTGCAGGTCTCGGCCGGCATGAGCGGTGACCTGGAGGCGGCCGTGGCGGCCGGGGCGACACACCTGCGTGTCGGCAGTGCGATCCTCGGATCTCGTCCACCCGCGCGGTAGCGTCCGACACCGGGCCGCGTCCCCCGCGACCGGCCGCGTGCACCACCACAGCACCACCCGAGCAGCACCACCGCACCACTTCAGAACCGCCCGACGACCCACGAGCACGATCCCGAGGAGCCTGCGATGGCCGGCGCGCTGCGCAATGCGATGGTCTACCTCGGCCTCGCCGAGGACGACCGCTACGCCGAGGACGCGGAGGTCGAGCAGACCCGGCCGCGGACCGAGACGACGTCCGCGGCGCGTCCGGAACCACGGGAGCAGCCGCGTCCCGAACCGCGCCTGGAGGTGCGGCACGATCCCCGTCCGGAGCCGGCGGCCGAGCGTCGTCCCGCCGCGACGACGGCCCAGGTGACCCCGATCAGGAAGCAGGTGGCCCACGTGGTCTCCCAGACCTCCAGCTCCGCGACCTCCTCGGCGTCGGCGGAGCTGCACCGCATCACGACGATCCACCCGCGCACGTACAACGAGGCCAAGATCATCGGTGAGTCGTTCCGCGAGGGCGTGCCGGTCATCATGAACCTCACGGACATGGACGACTCCGACGCCAAGCGGCTCGTCGACTTCTCCGCCGGGCTGGTCTTCGGGCTGCACGGGGCCATCGAGCGCGTCACCAACAAGGTCTTCCTGCTCTCCCCGCAGAACGTCGAGGTCGCGACGCAGGAGGAGGAGCGTCCGGTGGAACGGACCTTCTTCAACCAGTCCTGACGGGTGGCGCCGGACCCCGCCAGGCGTCCCGATCAGGCAGGATGATGACGTGGCCGTGGTCTTCAAGCTCCTCGAAATCGTCGTCCTGCTCTTCTTCATCTGCCTCATCGGGCGCCTGGTCCTGGACTGGGTCCAGGCCCTGTCGCGCGAGTGGCGCCCCCGCGGGGTCGTGCTCGTGCTCGCCGAGGTCGTCTACACCGTGACCGACCCGCCGTTGAAGGCGTTGCGCCGGATCCTGCCGCCGCTGCGGCTGGGGGCGGTCCAGCTCGACCTGGCCTTCCTGGTCCTGGCGATCCTGTGCTCGATCCTCATGCCCACGTTCGACGGCCTGTCCCAGCGCGCGGCCCTGGCGGCCTGACCCGGGCACGGCCGCCGGGCCGCCCCGGCTGTCCGGGCCGGGCACGATCACGTCCGCTACGGTGTGGCCGAACCGCCGTCCGCCCGGGCGGTCCGCCGGAACCCGCTCGTCAGCAGAGGTGTTGAAGATGCCGCTCACTCCCGAAGACGTCGTCGAGAAGCGTTTCAACCCCACGCGCGTGCGGGAGGGGTACGCCCAGGACGAGGTCGACGACTTCCTCGACGAGGTCGTCGCCGAGCTGCGCCGCCTCAACGCGGAGAACGCCGAGCTGCGCGGGCAGCTGAACCAGTGCCAGTCCCGCGTCGCCGAGCTCACCCGCTCCGGTGCGGCGGGCGCCCCCAGCGAGACCACGGGAACCACGGGAACCGCCGGGACCACGGGAACCACCGGGACCTCGGAGGCCACGGGGTCGGCGCCGGCCCCGACCCGGGCCCCGTCGCTGGACAAGGCCCCCGAGTCGGAGCCGGAGCCCGCGCCCGAACCGGTGCGTGAGCCCGAGCCGCAGCCGGCCCTGGTCGCGGCCGCCGCGGCCCAGCCGGCCGGGGACGACGCCGCCGCCCGCGCCGCCGGGGTCATCGCCCTGGCCCAGCGCCTGCACGACGAGTACGTCCGCGAGGGCGAGTCCCAGCGCGACGCGCTCGTCCTGGCCGCGCAGGAGCAGGCCGAGCGGGTCGTCGCCGACGCCGAGGAGCGTCGGGACCGCACGCTGGGGGAGCTGGAGGGCCGGCGGGTCGCGCTGGAGCAGACCATCACCCAGTTGCACGGCCGCGAGAGCACCTACCGCGAGCAGCTCGAGCACTTCATCGCCTCCCAGCTGGAGGACCTGCGGCGCGTGGCCCGCGTCGTCCCGGACGACGCCCTGCCGCGCTGACCGGACCTGTCTGCCCGCAGCCGCCGCCCCGTCCGGGGCGGCGGCTGTCGTCGTTCCGGCCCGTGCTCCGGGGGGTCCCGGACGGACCACGTGTGACAACTTTCTGTTTCCGGTTGCTCACTATGGGTGATTGTCTTTAGTGTCTCCCGCACGCGGCAGCACAGCCGCGCAGGACGAGAGGGGGGACCACGGTGCACGGAGTGTCGGCGGGGACGACGGAGACCACCACGACGGCGGGCGCGGCGGTCGAGGCCGCGACGGGCCGGGCCGCGCGGGCCGCGGCGGTGCGCGAGCTGCCGGTGAAGGAGTCCGAGGAGGCGTGGACCCCCCGGGAGCTGGCCGAGGTCCGCGCCGAGCTCATGAGCGAGGTCGACCGGCTGACCCGCCAGCTCGACGACGCCACCTCCTCCTTCTCCGCCCTGGTGCGCTCCAGCGGTGAGGGGTCCGGGGACGACCAGGTCGACCACGGCGCCACCACCGCCGGGCGCGAGCACGAGATGACGATCGTCAACAACGCCCGCGACCTGCTCGAGCAGACCCAGCGCGCGCTGGTCCGGATGTCCTCGGGCGCCTACGGCGTCTGCGAGTCCTGCAGCGGCGCCGTCGGCAAGGCCCGCCTGCAGGCCTTCCCCCGGGTCACCCTCTGCATGCCCTGCAAGTCGCGCGCCGAGCGTCGCTGACCCGCCGACGAGCCGTCGCCGACGGGTTCCCCCTCCCGGGCCTCGCGGGCCCGGGGGAGGGACCGGTCGTGGGAGACTGGGCCGGCCATGAGCCCAGCCCAGACACCCCCCGAGCACCCCGCCGCGCCCGAGCCCCCGCGTCCCCGGCGCGCCCTGTGGACCCTGGTGGTCTGGGCCGTCGTCTACGCGCTGGACCAGGTGACCAAGGTCCTGGCCGTGGCGAACCTCGAACCGGGGGTCGCGCGGCCCTTCGTCGGTGAGGTGCTGCAGTTCCACCTCATCCGCAACCCCGGCGCCGCCTTCAGCTTCGCCACCGGCGCCACCTGGATCTTCACGGTCCTCGCGGCCGTCGTGGTCGTGGTCGTGGTGCGCATGGCCCGCAGGCTGCGCAGCCTGCCATGGGCCCTGGCCCTGGGGTTCCTGCTCGCCGGGGCCACGGGCAACCTCACCGACCGCCTGCTGCGCCAGCCCGGCGTCGCGCGCGGGCACGTCGTGGACTTCCTGCAGCTGCCGCACTGGCCGATCTTCAACGTCGCCGACGCCAGCATCTGCGTCGCCGCGGTGTTCATCGTCGTGCTGGCCGTCCGGGGCACCGGGCTGGACGGCACCCGGGAGACCCGCCCGGCCTCCTCCCGGACCACGCCGGCGCGCAGCGAGGCCGACGGTGCCTGAGGTCCGCAGCCTGCCCGTGCCCGACGGCCTGGAGGGCGAGCGCGTCGACGCCGCCCTGTCCCGCCTGCTGGGCCTGTCCCGCACCCGCATCGCCGAGCTGGCCGCCGACGGCCTCGTCGTCGTCGACGGCGCCGCCGTCGGCAAGTCCGACCGGCTGCGCGCCGGGTCGTGGCTGGAGGTCGAGGTCCCCGACCCGCCGGCGGCGCCGGCCCTGGTGGCCGAGACGGTCGAGGGCCTGACGATCGTCCACGACGACGACGACCTCGTCGTCGTCGACAAGCCCGTGGGCGTCGCGGCGCACCCCAGCCCGGGCTGGACGGGACCGACCGTCGTGGGCGGGCTGGCCGGCGCGGGGTACCGCATCGCCACCTCCGGGGCCGCCGAGCGTCAGGGCGTGGTGCACCGCCTCGACGTGGGCACGTCGGGCCTCATGGTCGTGGCCAAGAGCGAGCACGCCTACACCGCGCTGAAGGCCGCCTTCAAGGAGCGCACGGTCGAGAAGGTCTACCACACGCTCGTCCAGGGCCACCCGGACCCGTTGCGCGGCACCATCGACGCCCCCATCGGCCGCCACCCCGGCAGCGCGTGGAAGTTCGCAGTCACCGCCGAGGGCAAGCCCAGCGTCACCCACTACGAGGTGCTGGAGGCCTTCCGGGCCGCCGCGCTGGCCGAGGTGCACCTGGAGACGGGCCGCACCCACCAGATCCGCGTGCACTTCTCCGCGCTGCGCCACCCGTGCGTGGGGGACCTCACCTACGGGGCGGACCCGACGCTGGCGGCCCGCCTCGGCCTCACCCGGCAGTGGCTGCACGCCGTCCGGCTCGGCTTCGCCCACCCCGGCACGGGGCAGCCCGTGGAGTTCACCAGCTCCTACCCGGCCGACCTCGCCACGGCCCTGGAGCGCCTCGCCGACTGACCCGTCTCCGGGCGGGTGTCGGGCCCCGTCGGTGTCCGACCCGGCGCCTACCATCGACACGCACCTCGACCCACCCGGCTCGTCCCCGCCGCCTGATCCACTTGGAGGCCCGCCCCCATGGCGTCCCCGTCCTCGTCAGCGGACTCGTTCGTCCACCTGCACGTCCACACCGAGTACTCGATGCTGGACGGCGCGGCCAAGGTGGACGACCTGTTCGCCACCGCCGCCGAGATGGGCATGCCCGCCGTCGCGACGACCGACCACGGCTTCGTCTTCGGCGCCTACGACTTCTGGAAGACGGCCAAGAAGCACGGGGTCAAGCCGATCGTCGGCGTCGAGGCGTACCTGACGCCGGGGACGGCGCGCCAGGACAAGACCCGCGTGAAGTGGGGCGACCCCAACGGCCGCTCCGGCGACGACGTGTCCGGGGCCGGGTCGTACACGCACATGACGATGCTGGCCAGCACCACCCGGGGCATGCACAACCTGTTCAAGATGAGCAGCCTGGCCAGCCTGGAGGGCTTCCTCTACAAGCCCCGCATGGACCGCGAGCTGCTCTCGCAGTACGCCGAGGGGCTCATCGCCACCACCGGCTGCCCCTCGGGGGAGGTGCAGACCCGCCTGCGCCTGGGCCAGTACGACGAGGCGCGCCGGGCCGCGGCCGACTACCGCGACATCTTCGGGGCCGAGAACTTCTTCGTCGAGCTCATGGACCACGGCCTGGACATCGAGCGCCGCGTCCAGGACGACCTGCTCAAGCTGGCCAAGGACCTCGACCTGCCCCTGGTGGCGACGAACGACCTGCACTACACGCACGCGCAGGACGCCCGCGCCCACGAGGCGCTGCTGTGCGTGCAGTCCGGCTCGACGCTGGCCGACCCCAAGCGGTTCAAGTTCGACTCCACCGACTTCTACCTCAAGAGCCCGGCCGAGATGCGCCACCTGTGGCGCGACCACCCCGAGGCCTGCGACAACACCCTGCTCATCGCCGAGCGGTGCGAGGTGGGGTTCACCGAGTCCACCGGCGCCTACATGCCGCGCTTCCCCTGCCCACCGGGGGAGGACGAGGAGAGCTGGTTCGTCAAGGAGGTCTGGTCGGGCCTGAACTACCGCTACGGCGGCGCCATCCCCGACGACGTCCGCAAGCAGGCCGACTACGAGATCGAGGTCATCACCTCCAAGGGGTACGCCGGGTACTTCCTCGTCGTCGCCGACTTCATCAACTGGTCCAAGGCCAACGGCATCCGCGTGGGTCCGGGCCGCGGGTCCGGGGCCGGGTCGATGGCGGCGTACGCCATGAAGATCACCGACCTGGACCCGTTGCGCCACGGCCTGTTCTTCGAGCGGTTCCTCAACCCCGAGCGCATGTCGATGCCCGACTTCGACGTCGACTTCGACGAGCGCCGCCGCGGTGAGGTCATCCAGTACGTCGTGGACAAGTACGGCACCGACCGCGTCGCCCAGATCGTCACCTACGGCACGATCAAGGCCAAGCAGGCCGTCAAGGACTCCTCGCGCGTCCTGGGCTTCCCCTTCTCGATGGGCGACCGGATCACCAAGACGATGCCGCCGGCCGTCATGGGCAAGGACATCCCGCTGTCGGGCATCTTCGACCCGAACCACAAGCGGTACTCCGAGGCGGGGGAGTTCCGCGACCTCTACAAGGCCGACCCCGAGGTCGTGAAGGTCGTCGACACCGCGCGCGGCCTGGAGGGCCTGAAGCGGCAGTGGGGCGTGCACGCGGCCGGCGTCATCATGTCCAGCGACCCGCTCATCGACCTCATCCCGATCATGAAGCGCGAGGCCGACGGCGCGATCATCACCCAGTTCGACTACCCGACGTGCGAGACGCTCGGGCTGGTCAAGATGGACTTCCTGGGTCTGCGGAACCTCACGATCCTCGACGACGCGCTGAAGAACGTCGTGGCCAACGGCAAGGAGGAGGTCGACCTCGAGAAGCTCGACCTCGACGACCAGGCCACGTTCGACCTGCTCGGCCGGGGCGACACCCTCGGCGTCTTCCAGTTCGACGGCGGCCCGATGCGCTCGCTGCTGCGCCTCATGCGCCCGGACAACTTCGAGGACATCTCCGCGGTCGGCGCCCTCTACCGCCCCGGCCCGATGGGCGCGGGTTCGCACACCGCGTACGCGCGGCGCAAGAACGGCCAGGAGCCGATCACCCCGATCCACCCCGAGCTCGAGGAACCGCTGAAGGACATCCTCGGCACGACGTACGGCCTGATCGTGTACCAGGAGCAGGTCATGTCGATCGCGCAGAAGGTCGCCGGGTACTCCCTGGGGTCGGCCGACCTGCTGCGCCGGGCGATGGGCAAGAAGAAGCGCGAGGTCCTTGACGCCGAGTTCGTCGGCTTCGAGAAGGGGATGCTGGACAACGGGTTCAGCAAGGAGTGCGTCAAGGCGCTGTGGGACATCCTCGTCCCCTTCTCCGACTACGCCTTCAACAAGGCGCACTCGGCGGCCTACGGCCTCGTCTCCTACTGGACGGCCTACCTCAAGGCCAACTACCCGGCCGAGTACATGGCCGCGGTGCTCACCTCGGTGCGCGACGACAAGGACAAGTCGGCGCTGTACCTCAACGAGTGCCGCCGCATGGGCATCAAGGTGCTGCCCCCGGACGTCAACGAGTCCAGCGCGAACTTCACCGCCGTCGGCACCGACATCCGCTTCGGCCTCACCGCCATCCGCAACGTCGGCGCCAACGTCGTCGAGGCGGTCGTGGAGGCCCGCACCGGCAAGGGCCGCTACGAGTCCTTCCAGGACTTCCTCACCAAGGTGCCGGCGGTGGTGTGCAACAAGCGCACGATCGAGTCGCTCATCAAGGCCGGCGCCTTCGACTCCCTCGGGCACCGGCGCCGGGCCCTGGTGGCCAAGCACGAGGACGCCGTCGACGCCGTCGTGGACGTCAAGCGCAACGAGGCCATCGGCCAGTTCGACCTGTTCGCCGGTCTCGGCGGCGGGGAGGAGGCCCCCGGTGGCGGGTTCGAGGTCGTCATCCCCGACCTGCCGGAGTGGGAGAAGGCCGAGCTGCTCGCCCACGAGCGGCAGATGCTGGGCCTGTACGTCTCCGACCACCCGTTGTTCGGGCTGGAACGGCTGCTGCAGAACGCCTCCGACGTCTCGATCTCGGCGCTGCTGGAGGACGAGTCCCGCCCCGACGGCTCGCAGATCACCATCGCGGGCATGATCACGGGCCTGCAGCGCAAGACGACCAAGCAGGGCAACTACTGGGCGATCGTCACCGTCGAGGACCTCGCCGGGGCCATCGAGTGCCTGTTCTTCCCCCAGAGCTACACCGACGTCGCCCAGTTGCTGGCCGAGGACCTCGTCGTCGTGGTCAAGGGCCGGCTCAACCGGCGCGACGAGGTCCCGACGATCTACGCCTCGGGTCTGACGGTGCCGGACGTCTCCAGCACCGACGGGGTGCCGGTGACGGTGACGCTGCCCACGGCGCGGTGCACCTCCGGTGTCGTCGAGCAGCTCAAGACGGTCCTGGAGACGCACCGGGGCTCCACCGAGGTCCGGTTGCGGCTGACGAGGAACGGGGGCGGCTCGGGCACCCTCATGCGCCTTGACGACTCCCTGCGCGTCACCCCGAGCCCGGCCCTGTTCGGCGACCTGAAGCAGTTGCTCGGCGCCTCGTGCCTGGTGTGAGGCGGTCCCCGGGCGGGGACGGGCCGGGGACCCGCCGGACGGGGTTCGCGCTGCTGTTCGGTCAGGCCGGGGCCGGCCTCGTCGTGGGCGTGCTCTGGTGGGCCCTGACCCGGCGCCCGGCGACCGCGCTCGTCGGTGAACCCGTCGTGACCTCGGCGGCGGTGTACCCGATGGCCCGGGACGGGGTCTTCAGCGTGCTCACGGGCCTGGTGGGCCTGGCCGCCGCCGTGGTCGTCCTGCGCCGGGCCCGGCAGGCTCCGGTGACGGTCTTCGTCGCCGCCCTCGCCGGGGCCCTGACCTCCAGCCTGCTGGCGGCCGGGACGGGCAGCGCCCTGCCGCCGACGGGGCCGGCCGAGGCGGCGCACGTGACGCTCACGGCCTGGGTCGCGGTCCTGGTCCAGCCGTTCGTCGTCTCCGCCGCTGTGGCCCTGGTCACACTGGGTGACGTCCTGGCCCGGTGGGTCCGGACCCCCTGACGCGGGGGTGACTTCACCCGTTCGGTCCCACCGCGCCGAGGTCGCGCCGCAGGTCACACGCTGCGTGACCGCCGGCCGGGCTGCCGGCCGGGACGGCCGCCCAGAACGTCACGGAGGGTGAAATCTGAGCCCGACGACGGGCGAGGGCGGACGGGTGATCGGCGGCGGGCGGCTCAAGGGGATCTGACACGGGCCCGATCCCTACATCGTGACCCCCTCCACGATCGTTACGAAGCCCTCCCGTCGCCTCGTCGCTGCCCTCGGCGTCGTGGCCGCCACCTGCACCTTCCTCGTGACCTCCGGTGCGAGCGCCGACGCCGCCGCCCCCGCCGCCGCCCCCGCCGCCGCCCCCGCAGCCGCCGGGTCCACCACGCGGACCACCAGCGAGGTCGTCGCCAAGGACACCTTCGGCGGTGCCACTCGCGCCGTCGGCAACGCCGAGATCGGTGGCCGCTGGGCGGTGCAGTCCCCCCGCGGCCGCACCGTCACCACGGGCGGTCACGAGCTGACCTTCCCCTCGGTGCCCAAGGGCGCCAGCTTCGCCGCCTCGCTGCCCGCGGTCGCCGCCGCCGACGTCACCGTCACCCACGGGGTCAAGCTCCCGTCCGTGGGCTCGGCCAAGATCGGCCTGTACGAGACCACCGAGCTGCGCCGCCAGTCCGACGGCGACCGCTACGGCACGACCCTGACGGTCGGCGCCCGCGGTGCCCTCACCCTCAGCGCCGACCGCGTCGTCGACGGCCGCTCCACCCAGCTGTCGAAGACCGCCCTGAAGGTCACCGCGCGCTCGGGGGCCTGGCTCAGCGTCGAGACGAAGGTCTCGGGCACCTCCCCGGTCACCGTCCAGGCCCGCGTCTGGACCGCCGGTCAGCCCGTGCCGGACTGGCAGGTCGTGGCCAGGGACTCCAGCGGCTCGGCCGTGAAGAAGGCCGGCGCGGTGGGCGTCAACGGGTACCTCTCCAGCAGCGGCACCCCGACGACCGTGTCCCTCAACAGCTTCCAGGCCGTGGCCACGACCACGACGACGGTGGCCGCGGCCCCCGCGCCGGCGCCGGCGACGACGCCCAAGCCGCGCCCGACGACCCCCACGCCGACCCCCACGGCGACGACGAACCCGCCCAAGCCCGCCCCGCAGCCGAGCGCGTCCGCCACGCCGGGTCTGCCGGCCCTGCAGCGCGTGAGCACCAACGGGTTCGTCCACCCGGGCATCCTCAACGGCACCACGACCCTGGAGGCCGCCCGCGCCGCGGCCCTGGCGGGCGAAGCGCCGCAGAAGCCGGCGTTCGACAAGATGAAGGGCAGCCGCTTCGCCAGCCTGTCCTGGACGCCGCGCCCGACCGCCTACGTCGGCTGCGGTTCGTACAACACCGTCGACGAGGGCTGCACGGCCGAGACCGACGACGCGCAGGCTGCCTACACCCACGCGCTCCTGTGGTACTTCACCGGCGACCAGCGCCACGCCGACAAGGCCAAGCAGATCCTCAACGCCTACTCCGGCACCCTGAAGGACCACAAGTTCGACACCAAGGTCTACAAGAACGGTCTGCTGCAGGCCGGGTGGGCCGGGCAGACGTTCACCAAGGCCGCCGAGCTCATCCGCTACAGCGGTGCCGGCTGGAGCGGTGCGGACGTCGCCCGCTTCGAGACGATGCTCAAGACCGCCTTCCTGCCCCGCGTCATCGACGGCTGGACCTGGACCTCGGCGAACTGGCAGCTCACCATGGCCGAGGCGACGATGAACATCGGCGTGTTCACCAACGACCGCGCGACCTGGGAGAACGGCCTGGGCGACTGGCGCAACCACGTCAAGGGGTCGTTCTACCTGTCCTCCGACGGCAGCAAGCCGAACTTCCCGGCGAACACCATCATGAAGGACAGCAACTACCTCGAGTACTGGTCGAACCCGAAGAAGTACGTCGACGGCCTGGCTGCCGAGACGTGCCGTGACGCGTCCCACACCGCGATGGGCCTGGCCTCCGCGCTGGACGCCGCCGAGACCGCGCGGATCCAGGGGCTGGACCTGTACGGCGAGCAGCGCACCCGCCTGGTCGCGGCCATGGAGTACAACCTGAAGTTCGTCAACGACCCCTCGGCCTCGGGCTGGGTCTGCCCCAAGCCGCTGAACCTCGGCGGCAACGGCTACAAGATGACGTACGCGCTGGGCTACAACGCCTTCGCCACCCGGATGGGCGTGTCCATGCCGCAGACCAAGCGGTTCCTCGGCACGGTCAGCCCGACCGGCAGCGGCATCTTCATGAACTGGGAGACGCTGACGCACTCGGCCGGCTGAGGCCGGACGCAGCACCGGAAGACCAGCGGGGGACACCGCCGACGCCCCGGGACCGACAGGTCCCGGGGCGTCGTGCGTCCGGGCTCCCACCGGGTCCTCACCGGGGCCTCCTGGGGTCCTCACCGGGTTCTCGTGGGGTCCTCGTGGGGTCTTCAGGGGTCGCGACACGCGCGGGCTCGCGCCGGACCCTCCCGCCACCCGCCCGATTGGGCTACCGTCATCACTCCGCGTACAGGGGTGACCGCGGTTGGGGGGACAACTCGATGATCAGACACGCCCGCGGACCGTCGACCGACGGCCTGCGCATCGCTCTGCTCGGGACCCGTGGGGTCCCGGCACGCTACGGGGGCTTCGAGACCTGCGTCGAGGAGGTCGGCTCCCGGCTCGTCGAGCGCGGGCACCGCGTCGTCGTCTACGGCGCCCGGCCCGAACCCGACGGGACCACGGACGGGACCACCACCGGGGCCCCGCACGAGCCGCTGCGCGAGCACCGGGGCATGGAGCTCGTGCCGCTGCCCGCCGTGCGGCGCCGGTCGCTGGAGACCCTCAGCCGGTCGGCGCTGGCCGTCGCCCACCTGGGCGCCGGGCGGCTGCGCTCCCGGCTGGGCCGGCGGGGCGGGGCCGACGTCGACGCCGCGATCGTCTTCAACGCGGCCAACGCGCCCTTCCTGCCGGTCTTGCGCGCCGTCGGGGTCCCCGTGGCCACCCACGTCGACGGCCTGGAGTGGAAGCGGGCCAAGTGGGGACCGGCCGGGCAGGGGTACTACCGCTGGGCCGAGGCGTTCGCCGTGCGCCACTCCGACGCCCTCATCGCCGACGCGCAGGGCATCGCCGACCACTACCGCGCCCGCTTCGACGCCGACACCACGCTCATCCGCTACGGCGCCCCCGTGGTCGAGGGCGGCGGGGACCCGCGGAAGCTGGCGACCCTGGGGCTGACCCCGGGCGGCTACCACCTCGTCGTGGCCCGCTTCGAGCCGGAGAACCACGTCGACGTGATCGTGGAGGGGTACGCCGCCTCCCGGGCGCGCACACCGCTCGTCGTCGTCGGGTCCGCGCCCTACTCCGACGCCTACACCGCCCGCGTGCACGCCCTGGCCGACCACCGCGTGCGGCTCGTGGGCGGGGTCTGGGACCAAGACCTGCTCGACCAGCTCTACGCGGGCGCGACCACCTACCTGCACGGTCACAGCGTCGGCGGGACGAACCCCTCGCTGCTGCGGGCCATCGGCGCCGGCACCGCCGTGGACGCCTTCGACGTCGACTTCAACCGCGAGGTGCTCGGCGCGGCCGGCACCTACTGGCGCACGCCCGCCGACGTGGCGGCCGCCGTGGAGGCGGCCGAGGCCGACGAGGCCCAGGTGCGCGACCGGGGGCGGGCCAGCCGGTTCCGCGCCGCGAGCTACGACTGGGACGACGTCGCCGACGGCTACGAGGACCTGTGCCTGCGGCTGGCGGGCCGGCCCACGCCGGTCCGCCACGCCCGCGAGGCCGCGGTCGTCGACCTCGGAGCGACGTCTCGGGCCCACGCGCGCGACGGCGTCGACCCCGGCGCTCTGGAGCTCGACCTCGACGCCGCGAGCGTCCGGGAGTCCGCCCTGGAACCGCGAGCGCGCTGGAGCAGCCGGTGAACCGCCCGCAGGACCCCCGTCCCCTCCGCCGGTTCCTCACGGCCTCCGGCACGGTCGGGGTCGTGTGCCTGGCCACGCTGGCCGCGTGCTCGGCCCCCGGCAGCACGACGACGGACCTGGGGGCCGGGCAGAGCACCACCGCGCCCTCCACCACCCCGGGCACCACCCCGGGCACCACCCCCGGCACCACCCCGGGCACCACCCCGGACCCCGCGCGGAGCACCGACCCCCCGCCGAGCCCGGGCCCGGCGCCCACCCCGGAGGACGGGCCCGGGCCCGAGGACGCGGCCACCGCCGCCGTCATCGGCACCCGCACCCTGGAGCCGGTGCCGGTGCGCACCCCCGCCCGCTTCAGCGAGGGCCTGACGGTCACGGTGACCTCGGTGCGCGAGACGACGGTCACCGCCGTGAACCCCGGTGAGATCAGCGGCCCGGGCATGGTCGTGCAGCTCACCTTCACCAACGGCTCGCCCGAGCCCGTCGACCTCGACGGGGTCCGCGTCAGCGCGACCCGGGCCGACGGTTCCCCGGCCACGGCGATGGAGGGCCCGCCGTACCAGGCCCCCGCCGGGGTCCTGGACCTCGGGGAGTCCGCCACGGCCACGCTCGTGTACGCGATCCCGCAGGGCACCGCCCGCTCCACGACGCTCGAGATCACCTCGGTGAGCTCGACCGACACCGTCACCGTCGACGTCTGATCCCCGGACCGCCACGAGGGTCGCCGACGAGGCGGCAGCAGGGAGAACCGATGAACAGCCTCGGCGCACGGACGCCGCACCGCGTCCTGCTCGCCGCGCTGGCCGCGCTGGTGGTCGCCCTGGCGGTGACCGTCGGGCCGGTGACCGGCCGCGCGGCCGCGGCCACGGGAACCCCCACCCCCACCCCGACCCCGACCTCGTCGAGCTCGCCGGCCCCGACGAGCTCGGCCACGGCCCCGGCGGTCTCGGCGGACCCGGCCACGGTGACCGCCGACGTCCTGCCCACCGTGCAGATCGACGGCGTCGTGTGGGCGCAGACGACCGTGGGGAACACGGTCTACGTCACCGGCAGGTTCACCAGCGCCCGCCCGGCCGGGGCCGCGGCCGGGACGGGGGAGACCCCGCGCCGCAACATCCTCGCCTACGACCTGGTGAGCGGGAACCTCCTGACGACGTTCAACGCCTCGCTCAACGCCGAGGGCCTGGGCATCACCTCCTCCCCCGACGGGTCCCGCATCTACGTGGTGGGGAACTTCACCCAGGCCAACGGGGACAACCGCTACCGCATCGCCGCCCTCGACGCGCGCACCGGGGCCCTGGTGCCGGGGTTCAACCCGCAGGTCGACTACCGCGCCCGCGCCGTGGTCGCCACCGGCGGCACCGTCTACGTCGGCGGGCAGTTCTCCGTGGCCAACAAGACCGCCCGCAGCCGCCTGGCCGCGTTCTCCGCCGCCACCGGCGCGCTGCTGCCCTGGGCCCCCGCCGCCGACAACGAGGTGTTCGGCCTCGTCGTGCCGGACAGCGGGTCCGTCGTGGCGGCCGGTCGGTTCACCACGCTCAACGGCGCCGACCACTACGGCATGGGGGCGCTGGACCCGGTCACCGGGGCCAGCCGCCCGTGGGCCGCGACCGACGTCGTCCGCAACGGCGGGGCCGACGCGGCGATCTACTCCCTGGCCACCGACGGCACGAACGTCTACGGCACGGGCTACCAGTACAAGTCCTCCGGGGAGGGGAACTTCGAGGGCAGTTTCGCCGCCGACGGGACCACCGGCCGGATCCGCTGGGTCGCCGGCTGCACCGGGGACACCTACTCCGTCGAACCCATCGGCGGGGTCGTCTACACCGTCGGGCACGCGCACGACTGCTCGCCCATCGGCGGCTGGCCGCAGACCGAACCGTGGAGCTACCAGCGGGCCGTCGCCACCACCGTCGAGGCGCGGGGCAAGAACAGCAAGGGGACGTTCGCGGGGAAACCGTCCCCGGGTCTGCTCACCTGGTGGCCCACGCTCGACGTCGGCACGGTCACCGGCCAGGTCCAGGCCGCGTGGTCGGTGACCGGGAACGACCGCTACGTCTCCCTGGGCGGGGAGTTCCCCAAGGTGAACAACGTGCCCCAGCAGGGGATCGTGCGGATGGCCCTGCGCGCGCACGCCCCGAACCTGGAGGGCCCCCGCTACCAGGCCGACTTCGTGCCCGACCTCACCTCCCCGGCCGCCGGGACCGTGCGGGTCGGCTGGCGCACGACGTGGGACCCCGACAACGCCGACCTGCGCTACCGCATCGTGCGCGACGGGCAGACCGAGACCCCCGTGGGCACGGTGACGGCGCGTTCGACGTGGTGGAACCGGCCCACCGCCGAGTTCCTCGACACCGGGCTGGCGCCCGGTTCCACCCACACGTACCGGATCTACGCCGACGACGCCGACGGGAACTCCACGAACTCCACCCTGGGGACCGTGACCGTCGGCGCGGACCCCGACCCCGTGCCCACCACCCTGGCCGCGGACTCCTTCTCCCGCACGGTCTCCGGCGGGTGGGGCGGGGCGAGCCCGGGCGGGTCGTGGAGCCTGGCCGGCGGCAGCTCGAACTTCCGCGTCGCCTCCGGGGCCGGTCAGATGACGTCGGCGTGGAACCGGCTGACCAGCGCCACCCTGGGGTCGGTCCGCGGCACCGGGGCCGACGTGGCGGTGACGACCTGGGCCGACCGGCCGCCGGCGAACGGCGGGGTCGTCGCCACCGCCTACGGCCGCCGCGTCGACGGCGACGACGACTACCGGACGTCGGTGCGCCTGAAGGACGGGCAGGCGGTGAGCCTGACCCTGACGCGCAAGGTCGCCGGCAAGCAGACGGACCTGACGTCCCGAACCCTCCCCGGCCTGGTGGCCTCCCCGGGGGCGAAGGTGCGGGTGCGGACGCAGGTCACCGGGACCAACCCGACGGTGCTGAAGGCCAAGGCGTGGGCGGCCGGGACGCCCGAGCCGGCCGACTGGCAGGTCAGCGCCACCGACGCGACGCCCGCCCTGCAGGTCCCCGGGTCCCCGGCGCTGTCGGCCTACCTGTCCAGCGGTGCGGAGACGACCACGGTCCGCACGTCCTGGGACGACCTGGTCGTCACCGACGGCGGGCAGGGGTGAGCCGGCGGCCCCGGCGCGTCCTGCTCGTCCACCCCGGGGCCGGGTTGTACGGCTCGGACCGGATGCTGCTCGAAGCCGTCCGCGCCGTCGTCGCGGACGGGTCCCGGGCCCTGCTCCTGGTCGGGGAGGACGGGCCGCTGGTGGGTCTGGCCCGGGCCGCCGGGGCCCGCGTCCTCGTGCGGCCCGCGCCGGTGCTGCGCAAGTCGGCGCTGTCGGCGCGGGGGGTGCTCGCGCTGGCGGGGCGGTGCGCGGTGGCTGCCGTCCGGGACGGGGCCCTGCTGCGCCGGCTGCGGCCGGACGTGGTCTACGTCAGCACGCTGACCCTGCCGACGTGGGTGCTGCTGGCCCGCGCGCACGGGGTGCCGGTCCTGTGCCACGTCCACGAGGCCGAGTCCGGGGCCGCCGCGCCCGTGCGGCGGGCGCTGGCCGCCCCGCTGCTGGCCGCCGACCGCCTGCTGGTCAACAGCGAGTACTCCCTGGCCGTCCTGGCGGACTCGTGGCCGGGGCTGGCCGCGCGCGCCGCCGTCCTGCCCAACGGGGTCGCGGGCCCGGCGGCGCCGGTGCCGGCCCGCACCGGTGCCGGACCCCTGCGGCTGCTCTACGTGGGCCGCCTCTCGCGCCGCAAGGGCGTGCTCGTGGCCCTGGACGCCGTCGCCGCCGTCCTGGCCGGCGGGCTGGACGCCCACCTCGACCTCGTCGGCGACGTCTTCGGCGAGCACGCCGGCTTCGCCCGCGAGCTGGAGGACCGGCTGGGCGCGGAGGTGTTCGCGGGCCGGGTCACCCGCCACGGCTTCGACCCCGACGTGTTCGCCCACCTGGCCCGCGCGGACGTCCTGCTGGTGCCGTCGGTGCTGCCCGAACCCTTCGGCAACACGGCCGTGGAGGGGGTGCTCGCCGGCCGCCCGGTCCTGGTCAGCGACGTCGGGGGGCTGCCCGAGGCCGTGGCCGGGGTGCCCAGCGCCCGCCTCGTGCCGGCGGGGGACGCCCCGGCCCTGGCCCGCGCGGTGGTGCAGGTGGCCGCCGACCTGGCCGAGCTGCGCGCGAGCGCCGCGGCGCAGGCACCGGTCGCGGCGGCCCGGTTCGCCCCCGAGCGCTACCGGGCCGGGCTCGTCGCGGGCCTGGAGCAGACGCTGCCCGTGGGGGCCCGGTGAGCCCGGTGAGCCCGGTGAGCCCGGTGCCCGGGGCGGGCGGGCTGGGGGTCGTGGTGGTGAACTACGGCGACCCGTCCGTGCTCGAGCACCACCTGCTGCGGCACGACCTGACCGCGGTGGCCCGCGTCGTCGTGGTCGACAACTTCTCCACCGCCGCCCACCGGGACGCGGTGGCCGCGCTGTGCCGGCGCCGGGGGCTGGACGCGGTCCTGCTGCCGCGCAACGACGGCTTCGGGGCCGGGGTCAACGCCGGGGCCGCGCACGCGCTGGCCGCCGGCTGCCGGGCCCTGCTGCTGGTGAACCCGGACCTGCGGCTGGAACCGGCGGTCGCGGCGGCCCTGCACGCGGAGGTGCGGGCCCACCCGGACCGGCTCGTGGCCCCCCGCATCGTCCGCGAGGACGGCCGGCGCTGGTTCGACGGGGCGCAGGTCTCGCTGCGCACCGGCCGCACCGGGCGCACGGGCCGGCTCACCGGGCCGGACCTGGTGCCGTGGCTGACCGGGGCGTGCCTGGCGGTGCACCGCGACCTGTGGGAGGCCGTCGGCGGGTTCGCCCCGGAGTACTTCCTGTACTGGGAGGACGTCGACCTCAGCCTGCGCGTGCAGCGCCGCGGCGGGCGGCTGCTCGTGCGCGAGGACCTGCTCGCCGTGCACGCCGTCGGCGGCACCCAGGCCGGGGCGGGCAAGTCCCCGGCCTACGTGCGCTTCCACTGCCGCAACCGGTTGCTGTTCGCCCGCCGCAACCTCGGTGCGCGGGCGGCGGCCCGGCAGGCGCTGGGGGCCCCGCGCTACGCGGCCGAGGTGCTGCGCCGCGACGGGTGGCGCCGCCTGCTGGTCGACCGCGCCCCGCTGCGCGCGGCGGTGCGCGGCACGCTGGCGGGGTGGGTGGTCGCGTTCAGCCCCCGACGCCCACCGGTGCCCGGTGCGGCGCGCGCTGCGGCGGACGCTGGGGCAGCCCCGGTGCGCGCACGGGCCGGGGCCGGCCACCGCGGCTGAGGCGCCCGGGAGCCCCGGACCGGGGCACCAGGGCCAGCGCCAGGGCCAGGGCGGTCTCGGGCAGGTCGGAGTACATGGGGCCGACGGCCAGGTTCCACAGCGCCCGCAGCCCCAGCAGCACCACCAGCGCCGAGGCGGTCCCGGCGGCCACCCGCGTCAGCAGCGCGTGCACCAGCAGGGCGCCCAGCAGGAGGGTGAGGGCGACCCCGACCCAGCCGAAGCTCGACCAGGCGTCGGCGACCGTGGAGTGCAGCCGGAACTGCCCGCCGAACATGTAGTTGTCGACGTAGCCGTTCTCGGGCCCGATGCCGACCGTGGCCAGCCCCTGCCGGGCCACGACGACGTCGTGCGGGGTCGGGACGGCGCCGGGGCCGAACCCGGCGGGGGAGTCCTGCACCAGCCGCCAGGTGCCCGCCCACTCCGGTCGCCCCCCGGCCAGCAGGGACCCCGCCGCCCGCACCTGGGCCTGCGAGCGCAGCTGCAGCTCCCGGCCCAGGACCCCGGACAGCAGGAGCTGCTCGGCGGCCCGGTAGAGCACGAACCCCGCCACCGCCACCAGCGCGCCCGTGGCCAGCCACGGGGCCACCGGGGCCCGGCGCGGCCGCCGGCGCACCCGACGGCCGGCGCGCAGGAGCTGCCAGCCGACGACGACCGCGGTCAGGACGGTGAAGCCGAAGAAGCTGCGGTAGTCGCGCGCGATGCTGACCGCCCCCAGACCGGCCAGCGCGACCAGCACCGCGACCGACCCCGCGGGCCCGGGCACGCGCTGGGCCAGGGCCAGGACGAGGAGGGTCACCGGCAGCGCGAGCTGGTACTTCCAGGCGTTGGCCGAGGCGGCCACGTGCGGGGCGGCGGCCAGCAGCGCCCCCGCCCCGTAGCTCAGGGCGAGGGTCTCCACCCGCAGCACGTCCCGGCACCACAGCACGAACCCGATGCCCAGGACGACGGTCAGCGTGCGGGTGCAGGTGGCGACCGCGTAGCGCGCCTCGACGTCGTGGGCGCCGGGCAGCAGGAGCAGGACCAGGCCGGCGCCGACCGCGGCCGGGGCCAGCAGCAGCAGGGGCCGGGCCCCGGGGAAGCGGTGCAGCGAGGCGGCCCAGACCGGCAGCAACCCCGCCACGACGACACCGGCGGTGGGCAGGACGTCGCCCAGCGTCACGTCGGCCCCGAGCACCGCCACCCCCACGACCGCGACGACGCGCAGGACGAGCAGGTCCCGGTCGCTGCGGGCGCTGCGCCCCGGGGCGCCCGTGCGGTCCGAGGCCCGCCACCAGTGCAGCAGCGTCGCGGGGTGGACCCCGGCGAGGGCGCCGACGTGCCGGCAGGCCTGGCGCGTCGTGGCCCCGCCGTCCAGCTCGGCGCGCACCTGGCGCAGCAGGTGCGCCTGCGCACCCCCGGCCGTCCTCACCGGTGCCTCACGGCCGTCCTCACCAGTGCCTCACCGGCGCCCGGAGCGGACCCGGGGGCGTTCGGGCGTGGCGCCGCCGTCCTGGGCGCCGGGCGGGTCCAGGCGCAGGGTGGGGGTCGCCAGGTCCCCGGCGCGGACGCGACCGCGCCCGGGGCGGGCCCCGCGCCGCGAGGGCCGCCGCCGGGAGTGGTCCAGGACGACGCCCAGGACGGTGGCCCGCACCATCTCCAGGTCCCGCAGCGCGTCGGCCAGCTGGCGCCGGCTCGTGGCCGGGCTCTCCACGAGCAGGGCCACCCCGTCGACGCGGGCGGCGAGCACCGCGGCGTCGGTGGCGGCCAGGACGGGCGGGGCGGTGATGAGGACGACGTCGAACTGCGTCCGCAGGTCCCGCAGGATGCGTTGCAGCGCAGCGGACCCGACGAGCTCGTCGGTGTTCTGGTCCAGCGCCTGGTCCTCGCGCAGCGACCCGGCGGGCAGCACGGCCGGGCCGTCCAGCCCGCCGCGCCGCACCGCGGCCGCCACGGGCAGCCCGTCGAGCAGGACGTCGGCCAGCCCCGGCCCCGGCACCAGGCCCAGGGTGCGGGCCAGCACCGGGGTGCGCAGGTCCGCCTCCAGCAGCAGCACCCGCGTCTCGTGGTCGGCCATCGCCCGGGCCAGCTCCAGCGCCAGGTCCGGGGCGCCCTCACCGGCGGCCGAGACGAGGACGACCTGCTGGGACGTGCCCTCGGCGGCCAGGAAGCGCAGGTTGGCCCGCAGCCGCCGGACGGCCCGGGTGCGGTCCCCGCGCGCGGCCACCCGTCCCGTGCCCCGGCCTCCCGCGCGACCGCGCCGCACCGCGTCCCGGGCCGGCACGGCGGCCAGGACGGGCACGTCGCTGACGTCCAGGACGTCGTCGGCGTCCCGGACGCGGGTGTCGAGCACCTCGCGCGTCACGACCAGGGCCACCACGAGCAGCAGCCCCAGGACGGCCCCGATCCCGGCGTCCAGGCGCCGGTCGGGGGAGAACGGGGCCGCCGGGGCCGTCGCGGGCGTCACGGTGGTGACCTCGATGGCGGTGGTCCCGCGCGGGGTCAGGGACTCGGTGGCGTCGGCGAGCCCGTCCCCGACGGCGTTGGCGATCGCGGCGGCCCGCTGCCCGCTGCCGGCCACCGCGGTGATGTCGATGAGGACGGTGTCCTGCTGGGACTGCACGTCGACCCGGTCGGCGAGGTCCTCGGCGGTGGTCTCCAGGCCGAGCTGGTCGACGACCGGCTGCAGGACCGTCGGGGTGGTGGCCAGCCGGACGTAGGACTGCACCAGGCTGCGCGTGTAGGACGACCCCTGGGCCAGCTCACCGATCGACTGGCCCTGACCGGGGGACAGGAAGACGCTCGCCGTGGCCCGGTACTGCGGGTCGGTGCGGAAGCTGGCGCCGTAGCCGAGCGCACCGCCGAGGGCGAAGCACAGCAGCAGGGCCAGCCAGGACCGTCGCAGCAGCGCCAGGTAGGCGAACAGGTCCACGGATCCCCCTCCTCGGGCGTTGCCCTCCGGAGTCGGGCGACTGCAAATATAGGTGCCTCACCCCCCGAGAGGAGCACACCCGGTGAGGAGTGTTCTCCGTGCGGTCAGGACGCGCACGGGCACGACCGGCAGGACGGACGCGGCCACGTGGCGCTCGGTGGGCCGCAGCGCCGGCACCAAGCTCCTCGTCCTGGGCGTCTCCGGCCTCGTCTCGATCGTGTCCATCCGGCTCGTCCTGGAGCACTTCGGCGTCGAGGCCTACGCCCAGTACGGCCTGCTCGTCTCGATGGCCGCGCTGCTGCCGTTCGCCGACCTCGGCATGGGCGCCGCCGTCCTGACCAGCGTCGCCGGGTCGGTCGACCCGACCCGCGACGAGCACGTCCGGCGCACCCTCGTCGGCGTCTTCCGCGTCGTCGCGCTCTCCGGGGCGGCCCTGGTCGCGGTCGGGGTCGGCCTGACCCTCGCCGGCGGCTGGCCGGTGCTGCTGGGCGACGGGCTGCAACCGGGGTCCGGGCCCGTGGCCGCCCTGGCCTGCCTGGTCCTGTTCTGCCTCACGCTGCCGCTGGCGGTGGGCCAGCGCATCCTCACGGCCCTGGGCCGCAACCACGTCCGCATCCTCGTCCAGGGGCTCGCCTCCCCGATCTTCGCGACCACCGTCGCCGTCCTCGTCCTGACCGGCGGGCACGGCGGCGGCTACCTCGCGGCGTTCTCCTACGCCGGGGCCGCCGCCATCGCCGCCCTCGGCTCCGTCCTGGCCTTCCGCGCCCTGCCCGGTCTGGCCGGCGGCGTCCTGCGCGACGTCTGGCGCGTGCGGGCCGTGCGCGGCGCGCCGGTCCTGGGCGTCGCCGGCCCCTGGCTCGTCCTCACCCTGGCCCTGCCGCTGGCGATGCAGACCGACCGCCTGCTGCTGAGCCACCTCGCCACCGCCACCGACCTCGCCGAGTACGGGCTGGGGTTCTCGCTGTTCTCCCTGCTCTCGCAGACGGTCAGCGCCGCCGGCGTCGCCCTGTGGCCCGTGTTCGCCCGGGCCCGCACCACCGGCGACGTGCGGTCCCCGTTCGGGATGGCCACCGCGTTCGGCGCCGCCGCGGCGCTCGCGGCCCTCGTCCTGGCGCTGCTGCTGCCGTGGGTCGTGCCGCTCGTCAGCGGTGGGGCCGTCCACCTCGACGGCCGGCTCACCGGGGCGCTGGTGGCCCTCGTCGTGGTGCAGGCCGCGAACTACCCCCTCGGCATGTACATGACCGACGCCGCGGGCCTGCGCTTCCAGGTGCCGCCCGTGCTGCTCATGGTCCCCCTGAACCTGGGTCTGTCCTGGTGGCTGACCCTGCAGATCGGGGCCGCCGGTCCGGTCGTGGGCTCGGCCGTCGCCGTCGCGCTGTGCCAGTTCGCGCCGGGGGTGTGGTTCGTCCGCCGGGACCTGCGGCGGCGGGCGCGGGAGGCCGGCCGGGTCGCCGTCGGGTGAGCGGCCCGGGCACGATGGACCGGTGCGGACCACGGACGCGGAGCTGACGGTCGGGCCGGTGGCGGGCCACGACGCCGAACGCACCGCCGCCGGTCTGTGGGCCCGCGCGACCGCGGTGCGCGACGGGCTGCCCGTCGCGGCCCCGGTGCAGGAGGAGCTGGCCGGCATCCGGCGCACGCTCACCGGGGACGGTGCCTCGCTGCACCTGGCGCGTCGCGGCCCGGACGCCGTCGGCTTCTGCCTCCTCATCACCCGGGGACGGTCCCTGGAGGTCCGGTACCTGGCCACCGACCCCGACGTCTGGGGCTGCGGGGCGGGGCGGGGCGGGCGTTGCTGGACCACGTGCAGGAGCACGCCCACCGGGCCGGGGTCCGACGCGGGGAGCTGTGGGTCATCGTCGACAACGCACGGGCGGTCGGCGTCTACGAGCGGGCGGGGTGGACCGCCACCGGTGACGTCGAGGTGCGCGGCTCGGCCGGGCGAGCCGAACGCCGGTTCGTCCGGGGTTTCGGCTGAGCGCGGCCCCGTGACGTTCCGGAGCTCGACGGGCGGGACACGTCCCCCCGGTGCGCGGCGGGGTGAGCACCCGTGACCCCCCGGCGTCCGCAACGGCTCGTGCCGGTCCTCGGCCTGTCGACGGGCACCGTGCTGGTGCTGACGTGCCTCACCGCCCACCTGCTCAGCCGGCAACCACCGACGAGCGCGTTCCGGGTGCTCTGGGCCCTCGTCGGTCTCGGCGGGGTGGTGCTCGCCGTCCTCAGCGCCCGGCTGCTGAGGGTCGGCCGCCGAACCGACGGCGGCTGAACGTCCTGCGGCGCAACGCGAACGGGTTTCCGTCCGGTTCGGACGGCGGGTGCGGGGATCGGGAACCGGTGGTCCCCGCCACGTCCGTCAGCGCCGAACCCGCCGGTGGTCGCGCCGTCCTCCGCCGGGCCTCACCGGCGACGTGTCAGGAGCGCGACGAGAACACCGACGATGACGACCAGGACCACGACCACCATGACGACGAGGGTCATCGGCGAGTCCGCGAGCACGGGTTCCTCCTCTGCGACGACGAGTCCGGATCCTCCCAGACCGGCGGGCGCGGGACCCTCACCGCCCCCGCGCCCCGGCGGTGAACTCCACGACCTCGTCCAGCGGCCCGGACCAGCGGCTGCGTTCGGTGAAGCCGGCGCGCGCGAGGACCTCGTCGTCGGCGGCGACGGTCGCGTCTCCCGGGCGGCGCACGACCCAGACGGTGTCGTGGGCGGCCAGGTCGGCCGCGGCCAGCGGGCGCGACCGGCCGGTGAGGTCCCCGGCCGCTGCGGGCGTCCGCGTCAGCGTCAGGTCGTCCAGCCCGGCGAAGCAGCGCGGGTAGGCCACCGAGATGTTCCGCGTCGTGAGCGTCACCGTGCCGTCCACGGGGGGCCGTCGAGCGCCGAAGTAGACGGCGTCACCGGGGGAGGCGTGGCGGCACAGGTGGTCGGCGACCTGGGCCCAGTCCGAGGAGCTCTTGGCGTGCGGGGTGCGCTGGGAGACGAGCACGGGCAGGGCGAGCAGCGCGGCCAGGCCGGCTAGGAGCAGCCGCGGCCGGCGGGGCAGGGTCGCGAGGGTGCAGGCCGTGAGCACCGCGAGGGCGGGGGCGCAGAACGCGAAGTACCGCGGGTTGTGCAGCGGGCCTGCCGTGGCCGGTGCCAGGAGCGCGGCGAGGGCGACGAGCCCGGAGGGCAGCAGCAGCCAGGGCAGGCACCACACCGCCACCGCCGGGCGGCGCCCGGTGGCGTCCCGGCGCAGCGCGGGCAGCACGAGGGCCCAGCCGAGCACGGCCAGGGCCACCGCCGCCGGCTGCCACCAGGACCAGCCGCCGGCGCCGGACCCGGTCGTCGGGGTCTCCCCGAGGAAGAACTGGTCCACCACGAGCCGGCGCGCCAGCGTGACCGGACCGGGGGAGGACCCGCCGAGCTGCCCGCCCTGCCCGCGCACCAGCACCACGACGGGGGAGGCGAGCAGGAGGCCGGCCCCGGCCGCCACCGCCCAGGGGACCCGGCGCCGGACCGGGACTTCGCGCAGGAGCGCGACGGTGACGGCGTGGGCGGCCAGCAGGAGCACCAGGTAGACGTTCAGCACGACCGCGCTCGCCGCGGTGAGCGCGTACCCGGCCCACCACCGGCGCGCCGGGGGGCCCGGTGGGCCCGGTGGGGTGGCCAGGGCCCGCACGAGCAGGACGGTGCACCACACGGCCAGCGCGGTGGCCGCCGCGGTGGAACGCGCCTCCGTCCCCGACCAGGCGGTGCGCGGCAGCAGGGTGAACGCGGCCGCGGCCAGCACGGCGGTGGAGGTGCCGCCCGCGAGGCGACGGGTCAGGACGAGCACGCCGACGGCCGCGAGGCCCACGGCCACGGCGCTCGGCAGCCGCAGCGCGAACGGGGAGGTGCCGGCCAGGTCCGTCCAGACGTGCAGGGCGGCGTAGTAGAGGCCGTGCACGGCGTCGAGCTCCTGCAGCATCCGCCACAGCTGCGCGGGGGTGCGCCGGGCGGCGCTGATCGTGGCGGCCTCGTCGGTCCACAGCGAGGGCCGCCACGCGCCGAGGGAGACGGCCATGGTCGCGAGGACCCCGACCAGGGGCAGCAGGACGGCGTCGGGCGGGGTCCGCCGCGCGGTGGCCGGGGCCGCCTCGACCGCGGGGGCGCTCATGCCCCGCCGACGCCGGCGCCGACGGGCCGGGCGTGGTGGGCGCGGTGGTCGCCGGCCGCCCGGCCCACGGCCCGGTGGTAGACGTCGGCGTGGGCGCGCCCGACGACGTCCCACCCGCGCGCGGACAGGTCGGGGTGGTCGGCCCGCGTCCCGGTGCGCGCGTCGGCGCGCACGGCGGCCAGGGCGGCCTGCAGGTGGGCCGGGGACAGGGGGCCGGTGAAGGTGTGCACCCAGCCGGGGCCGACCTCGGCCGCCAGCTCGGCCGCGGCCGGTCCCGCGGGCAGCAGGACGGGCCGGTCCAGGGACAGGGCCAGCAGCTGCGCCCCCGACCCCCCGCGCGGGGCGTAGGGCAGGACGACGAGCTCGGCCGCCGTCACGGCGCGCACGAGCTCGGCGTCCCCGACGTGGTGCAGGTCGGCCCGGACCCGGTCGTCCCCGGCCGCGGCCGCCCGCACCCGCCCGGCCAGGGCCGCGTCCGGTGCCGCGCCCAGGACGTGCAGGCTGTGCTCGCCGGGCAGGGCGGTGAACGCCGCCAGCAGCGCCTCCACCTGCTTGTAGGGGCGCAGCAGGCCGGGGTGGACCAGGCGGCCGGGCACCGGGGCGCGGTGCTCGTGCCCCGCGTACTGCCCGCGGTAGTGCCCGTGCGGGACGACGACGGCGGTGGAGCCCGGGCACACGGTCCCCACGGTCCGCGCGCTCAGGTGCACCGTCACCGTCGTCGCCGCGTCCAGGCGGGCCAGCAGGAACCGCTCGAGGCGGCCGCCGTCCTCGTGCGGGCTCGGGTTGTGCACGGTGCGCACCAGCGGGGTCCGCCGCAGCGCCAACCGGGCCAGGAGCAGACCGGTCGCCGCGGCGCGGGCCGCGCGCCCGCCGCGCCGGTGGCTGCGCAGCAGCAGCTCGGGCCAGTGCACGTGCAGGACGTCGTAGCGCCCCAGCAGAGCCGTGCGCCAGGAGAACGTCCGCACGTCCACCCCGCGCTCACCGCCGGCCGGCAACGATTCCAGCAGGGCGGCCAGGTAGGGGTTCGAGGTGGGCCGGGGGGTGCGGAACGACTGCAGGACCACGGGTCGGCCAGGTCCCACGGGGATCAGCCGTTCGTCTCGATGAACTGCCGCAGCAGCGTCGAGGTCGTGCCGTGCGTGTAGGGGAAGTAGACGACCCGGGCCCCGACGGCGGCCATGCTCGCCTCCAGCACCGCGCCCTTGGCGGTCCCGCGCCAGTCGTCGCCCTTGAACAGGACGTCGAAGTGCAGCCGCTGCCACATGGGCATCTTGTCGCTGGTGCAGTCGTCGACGACGACGCGGTCCACCACGCTCAGGCTGCGCAGGATCTCCAGGCGCTCGACCAGCGGGATGACCGGGCGCCGGCCCTTCGTGGCGGCCAGCACCTCGTCGGTGACGGCGCCCACGACGAGGACGTCGCACGAGCGCCGGGCCCGCCGCAGGATGTTCAGGTGCCCGACGTGGAACAGGTCCCAGGCCCCGGGGACGTACCCGGTGGTGGTGCCCTCGGCCCCGCCGGTACCGCCCGGCCCGCCCGCACCGCTCGTGCGCAGGTCCACGGTCCGGTCGGCGTGCACCCCGGGGCCCCGGTCGCCGGGGACGGGGGCCGGGCCCGTCACGACGGGCCCCGGTCGAGGGCGCGGACCTGCCGGAACCAGGCCACCATCGAGGCCCCGGTGACCAGGGTGAAGGCGACCGCGAGCGCGCCGTAGGCCCAGCCGAAGACGACGGGCAGACCGGACAGGACGGTCAGCAGGCACAGGACGCCGTAGTCGACGGGCACCGAGGCCAGCGACCGCAGCGTGGAGTGCTGGCGCGCCTCCCCGGCGGCGACCGTGGCCTGCCCGTCGCGGGTCCCGGCGCGCCGGCGCAGGTGGTCGTTGAGGATGATCGTGAAGAACCAGGTGCTGGCCACGGCGCTGAACAGCAGCGGCAGCAGCAGCCACGCCTGCGGCCGCGGCTCCCAGCCCCGGTAGGCGGCGACGAGGACGGCCAGGTGGATCGTGGCGGTCTTGGCCGCGTCGACCACGTGGTCCAGCCACTCCCCGGCGACGGACCCGCCGCCGCGCAGCCGGGCGAGCTGGCCGTCGGCGGCGTCCAGGGCGTACCCCAGGACGAGCAGCGCCGCCACGACCGGGCCGGTCCACCAGGCCGGCGGCAGCAGCGCCAGCGCGCCGATGCCGGCGGCGGTGCTCAGCCCGGAGGCGACCGTCACCTGGTTCGGCGTGGCGCCGGCGACGTGGGCGGCGGCGGCCAGGCGGCGCCCGAGGGGGCGGTTGACGAAGCGGGAGTAGGCCGGGGCGCCGCGGGCGCTCTTCTGCGCGCCCGACAGCCGCAGCACCGCCTCGCCGTAGCGTGGGCGTTGCGCGGTCCCGTCCTGGGGCCGGGTGTCCTCCCGGGTCAAGCCTCCGGCGCTCACGTGCGGTCCCCCCCGGGTCCTCGTGGTACGTGTGGTCCAGCTCGCTGTTCTGGTCACGCTGCGTGCGCGTCTTGCTAGAAATGTAGGTCACGGAGCGTCCCCACCGCGTGAGGACGGCCTCCGGACGGTGAAATGCGGAGAGAGACGGACGGTACACGGTGTGCACTCGACAGGGGAGGCCGCGGGGGCGCGCGAGGGGGCTGCGGACGGGGCGCCGGGCGGCGCACCGGCGCCGGTGGGGCCGGACGCGCCCGGGCGTGTCGGCCCCGCCGGCGGTACCGGCGACGGTGGGGGCGACGGTGGGGGCGCCGCCGCCGGCGACCTCCGCGTCGTCGTCGCCGTCCTGACCTACCGGCGCCCGGACGACCTCGCCGCGCTCCTGCCCCGGCTGCGGGCCCAGGCCGCCGCGAGCCGGCCACCGGCGGAGGTCCTCGTCGTCGACAACGACCCGGCCGCCGGGGCCCGCGAGCTCGTCGAACGGGTCGCCGCCACCCCCGGGGCACCCCTGCGCCACGTCCACGAGGCGCGCCCGGGCATCGCGGCCGCGCGCAACCGCGCCCTGGCCCACGCCGACCGGCCCACGGGCCCCGGCGCCGGCCCGGCCGACCTGCTCGTCTTCCTCGACGACGACGAACGACCCGCCGACGGCTGGCTCGACGCCCTCCTGGCCGAGCACCGCCGCTCCGGGGCGGCCGGCGTCGTCGGCCCCGTCGTCTCCCGCTTCCAGACCCCCCTGGACCCGTGGATCACCGCCGGGGGCTTCTTCGAGCGCCGCCGGCTGCCCACCGGCACCCCCGTGCAGGTCGCCGCGACCAACAACCTGCTGCTGGACCTGCGCGCCCTGCGGGCGGCCGGGGTCGACCTGCCCGCCGCCTTTGACGAGCGCTTCGGCCTCAGCGGCGGCTCGGACACGCTCTTCACCCGCTCCCTGACCACGGCCGGGCTGCGGCTGCTCTGGTGCGACGAGGCGCTCGTCACCGACGTCGTCCCGGCCGCCCGCGCGAGCCGGGAGTGGGTGCTGCGCAGGGCGTTGCGCAGCGGGAACAGCTGGTCGCGCACATCCCTGGCGCTCGCGGGCGGACCGGGCGACCGGTGGCGGGCGCGGGTCCGGCTCACGGCCGCGGGGGCGCTGCGCGCCGCGGCGGGCGGGGCGGGCGCCGCCGCCGGCCGGCTCCTGGGGCGACCCCGCTGGCACGCCCGGGGGGCCCGGGCCGCCGCCCGCGGGCTGGGGATGGCCGGTGGGGCCTGGGGCTGGACCTACGCCGAGTACGCGCGCCCGGCCGCGCCCGGCGGGGCCGCGCCCGGCGGGGGTCTCAGGACCGCGCCGGGGCCGGGCACGCCGCCCACGTCGGCAGGGCCCCCGCGCTGAGCGCCTCCCGCAGACCGGGGGCGCGCCGGTCCTTCTCCGACAGGCGCAGCGTCAGCGGCGAGCCGTCCCGTCCCGCGGTGGGCCACGCGATCGCCAGGTCCGGGTCGAGGGGGTCGACGCCGTGCTCGCGGCCGGGGGAGTACCCCGTGGAGCACAGGTAGACGACCGTGGAGGCCTCGGCCAGGGCGAGGAAGGCGTGCCCCACGCCCTCGGGCAGGAACACCGTGCGACGGTCCACGTCGTCGAGCAGGACCGAGGCCCAGGAGCCGAAGGCGGGGGAGCCCACCCGCAGGTCGACGACGACGTCCAGGACGGCCCCGGCGGGGCAGGACACGTGCTTGGCCTGCCCCGGCGGCACGTCGGCGTAGTGGACGCCGCGCACGACCCCGGCCGCCGAGACCGAGCAGTTGGCCTGGGCCAGGTCCAGGTCGCGGCCCGTCGCCGCGCGCAGGTCGTCGGCGCGGAACCACTCCAGGAAGGTCCCGCGGTCGTCCTCGTGCCGGGTCGGGGTGAAGACGAAGGCGCCCGGGACGGTCAGTTCTTCCACGTGCACGGTGTGACTCCTGGTGTCGCTGGACATCGCTGAGTGAAGACCTGCACGACGGCAGATGACGCTCAGTATGCTGCGCGACGACGAAGCATCTAGATGGTCGTGACGGGGGGTAGGCGAATGCGCTGGGTGGTCACCGGGGCCGGAGGGCTGCTGGCGCCCGACGTCGTGCGGGCGGTCCGCCGCGCCGACCCCGGCGGGGACGTCCTGGCGCTGCACCGCGCCGACCTGGACGTGCAGGACGCGCGCCGGGCCCGGGAGCTGCTGACCGGCGCCGACGTCGTGGTCAACTGCGCGGCCTGGACCGCCGTCGACCTCGCCGAGTCCGACGAGAGCGCCGCGGTCGCCGTCAACGCCACCGGCGCCGGGACGCTGGCCCGGGCCGCTGCGGCGGCCGGGGCCCGGTTCGTGCACCTGTCCACCGACTACGTCTTCGACGGGCTCCACGGGTCGGCCGGACCGTCCGGGTCCCCCGGCGGGGTCGGGGCACCGGCCGCGACGCGGCGCGCCTACCGCGCCCAGGACCCGACGGCGCCGGTCTCGGCCTACGGGCGCAGCAAGCTGGCCGGGGAGCGGGCCGTGCACGCCGCCGGCGGCGACGCCCTGGTGGTCCGCACCGCGTGGCTGTACGGGGCCGGCGGGCCGTGCTTCCCGCGCACGGTCCTGCGCCTGGCCCGCGAGCGCGGCGCGCTGTCCGTCGTCGACGACCAGTGGGGCGCCCCGACGTGGACCGCGGACGTGGCCCGCGTCCTCGTCGACCTCGTCGGGGCCGGGGCCCCGGCCGGGACGTACCACGCCGGCGCGGCCGGTCGCACGACGTGGTGCGCGTTCGCGGCGGCGGTGCTGGCCGCGGCCGGGATCACCGACGTCCCCGTGCGGGCGGTGAGCACCGCGGAGTTCCCCACCGCGGCCCGCCGGCCGGAGTTCTCGGTGCTCGACAGCGACGGGTTGCGGGCCGCCGGGGTCGAACCCCCGGGGGACTGGCAGGACCGGTGGGCCCTCGCGGCGCCGGAGGTCCTGCGGGCGGCCGGCCTGACCGCGGCCACCGAGGGCCGGGGTGAGCCGGGGGCGGGGTGAGCCGGTGAGCGGGAACCCCTCAGGGCGACCGGCGGGGCCGGTCCAGCAGGCCGAGGAGGTAGTCGCCGTACCCGCTCTTGGCCAGTTCCGCCGCGCGCGCCCGCAGTTCGTCGTCGTCGATCCAGCCCTGCAGCCACGCCACCTCCTCGGGGCAGCCGATCTTCAGGCCCTGGCGCGATTCCAGCGTCCCGACGAAGTTGCTGGCCGCGAGCATCTGGTCGAACGTGCCGGTGTCCAGCCAGGCGGTTCCGCGGGGCAGCACCTCCACGTGCAGCCGGCCGCGGCGCAGGTACTCCCGGTGGACGTCGGTGACCTCCAGTTCCCCGCGGGCCGAGGGGCGCAACCCCCGGGCGATGCCGACGACGTCGGCGTCGTAGAAGTACAGCCCCGGGACGGCGTAGCTGCTGCGCGGGTGCTCGGGTTTCTCCTCCAGCCCCACGACCGTGCCGGTGTCGTCGAACTCCACCGTCCCGTAGGCGCTGGGGTCGCGGACCTGGTAGGCGAAGACGGCCGCGCCGCTCACGGAGGTGAACCGGGACAGTTGCTGACCCAGGCCCGGACCGTAGAAGACGTTGTCCCCCAGCACGAGAGCGACCTGCCCGCCGTCGATGAACTCCTCACCGATGAGGAACGCCTGGGCCAGGCCACCGGGTTCGGGCTGCTCGGCGTAGGACAGGTCCAGGCCGAACCGGGAACCGTCGCCGAGCAGGCGCCGGAACTGCGGGGCGTCCTGCGGGGTGGTGATGACCAGGACCTCGCGGATCCCGGCGAGCATGAGCGTGGTCAGCGGGTAGTAGACCATCGGCTTGTCGTAGACCGCGAGCAACTGCTTGCTCGTCCCCCGGGTGATGGGGTGCAGGCGCGTGCCCGAACCCCCGGCCAGGATGATCCCCCGCATGCGGTGATTGTGCCACTACGCTGGGTCGCATGAAGGTGCTGGTGACGGGCGGGGCGGGATTCATCGGGAGCCACTACGTGCGGTCGGTCCTGTCCGCGCCCCCCGGTGCGGGGTTCGGTCCGGCCCCGGCCGAGGTCGTCGTGCTCGACAAGTTCACCTACGCGGGGAACCCGGCGAACCTGGACCCGGTGGCCCGTGACCCGCGGCTGCGCGTCGTGCGCGGGGACGTGGCCGACGCCGCGGTCGTGGACCCGCTCGTGGCCGCCGCCGACGTCGTCGTGCACTTCGCGGCCGAGACCCACGTCGACCGGTCCATCGCCGGCGGGTCCGACTTCGTGCGCACCAACGTCACCGGGACCCAGGTCCTGCTGGAGGCCGCCGCCCGGCACGGCGTGGAGAAGTTCGTGCACGTGTCCACCGACGAGGTGTACGGGTCCATCGCCCACGGGTCGTGGACCGAGGACAGCCCGCTGGCACCGAACTCCCCGTACTCGGCCTCGAAGGCCTCGGCCGACCTGCTGGTGCGCGCCTACGGCCGCACCCACGGGGTGCCGGTCTGCACGACCCGCTGCTCGAACAACTACGGCCCCTACCAGTTCCCCGAGAAGGTGGTGCCGCTGTTCGTCACGACGCTGCTGGAGGGCGGGTCGGTCCCGCTGTACGGCGACGGGGCGAACGTGCGGGACTGGCTGCACGTCGAGGACCACTGCCGCGGCATCGACCTCGTCGTCCGCTCCGGCCGCCCCGGGGAGGTCTACAACATCGGCGGGGGCACCGAGCTGACCAACCGCGACCTCACCGAGCGCGTCCTGGACGCGCTCGGCGCCGACTGGCGCCGCGTGCGGCACGTGCCGGACCGCAAGGGGCACGACCTGCGGTACTCGGTGGACTGCCGCAAGATCCGCGAGGAGCTCGGGTACGCCCCCGTCCACGACTTCGCCTCCGGCCTGGCCGACACGGTCCGGTGGTACCGCGAGCGCGCCGACTGGTGGCGTCCGCTCCTGGCGGCCTGACCCGCCCCGGGGCCGGGGCCGCTCAGACCGGGCTGAGCGTCCCGGCCGGCGCCGGTGCGCGCCCGCGGCCGGCCCGGGCCGCCCCCCGCAGGGCGTCCTCGACCTCCTCGAGGTGGCGTTCGTAGGAGAACTCCCGGCGCGCCCAGTCCGCCGCCTCCCGGGCCAGCCGGGCCGGTGCCGCGGACGTCGCCGTCGTGCGCAGCGCCTCCACCAGCGCCTCGACGTCCCCCGGCGGCAGCAGCCGGCCGGCCGGTGAGCCCCGCAGCACCTCCGGCACGGCGCCGACGGCCGAGGCCAGCACGGGGCGGGCGGTGAGCAGCGCCTCCAGGGCGACCCGGCCGAACGCCTCGGGCAGCAGCGTCGGGAAGAGCACGACGTCGCAGGCGTGCAGCAGCGGCACCACGTCGGCCCGGCCCGGCAGCCAGGTGCACCAGCCCTCCTGCTGCCCCCGGGCGATCTCGGCCGCGACCTGCGGGTCGTCGACCTGCCCGACCAGCAGCAGGTGCCCCTCCGCGCCCAGGCCCAGCCGGCGCCACGCCTCCAGCACGACCCCGGTGCCCTTGGGCGGCCACAGCCGGCCGTAGTGCAGGGCCGTGAACGCGCCGGGCGGCAGGCCCAGGGCCGCGCGGGCCGCGCGGCGCTCGGCCTCGCCCCCGACCGGGTACTCGTGGGCGGGGACGGCGTTGCGGACCGTGCGGATCCGCTCCGGGGGCAACCCGGCCGACGCCCAGCGCCGGCGCATGAACTCCGAGGTCGCCACGAACACCGGCACGCCCCGGCCCAGGAGCCGGACGTGGCCCGACTCCGGGGCCTGGTGCAGGTGCACGACGAGGGGGCGCCGGGCCGCGGCCGCGACGGCGTGGCCCCACACGCTGTGCTCGAAGCGCTGCAACCAGACGACGTCGGGGTCCTGCCCGGCGGCCCACCGGACCGAGGGGGCCATCCGCCACAGGTCGCGCGGGGCGGTGCGGGGGTCGAAGGAGAAGTGCGCCGACCCGTGCAGGGACGCCCCGGCCGCGGTGAAGTCCGCGCGCTGGGCCCCGTCCGCGGTGTGGGCCACCGCGAAGGTGTGCCCCCGGGCGCTCAGCCCCTGCGTCCACTGCACGGTGCAGAGTTCGACGCCGCCCAGGGGGTGCAAGGCGTTGCTCTGGGTGACGATGCGCACGCCACCATCGTGCGGTCACCGGACCGGGCCGGGGGGTCACCGGCACCCGGACGGGCCAAGGCGGGGCCCCGACCGGCCGCACCCCCCCCCGCACACCCCCGGACGCCGCGGGAACCGGCTCCCCGTCACCTCCCGTGCCGTGCCCGGGGGTGCCCTTGCTCCGTCCGGGCAGACCGGGCAGCGCGTTCGGATGAACCCGGTGACGGACCGTCGAACCGGGCCCGCACGCCGACCTACGGTGCGGCGACGGGGTGAGGTCCCCGTGATCCCGCAGGAGGAGAGCACCGTGCGTCAGACCCGACCGCCGCAGACCGAGCCCCGCGCCGTCCCCCGGTGGCGCGCGGCCGGGGTGCGCGCCGTCCTGGGCGCGGTCGCCGGCCTGGCGCTGGCCGGTTCCGCGGTGCTGCCGGCCGCGGCGGACCCGGTGGACCCCGTGGACCCCGTGGACCCGGTGAGTCAGGACCGGACCGAGTGCCCCGCGGGGGCCGTCGTGACGGTCGACGCCCACCCCGACGACGACCTGTTCTTCCAGAACCCCGACGTGCTGGACTCGATCCACGCCGGTCAGTGCGTGCGGACGGTCTACGTCACGGCCGCCGACGCGGGAGAGGCCTCGAGCACCTGGTACTGGCAGTCGCGCCGGACCGGGGTGCAGGCCGCCTACGCCCACATGGCCGGGGTCGAGGACCGCTGGACGACCACCACGAGGACGTTCGCCGACCGCACCGCCGAGGTCGCCACGCTCGACGCCGCCCCGCGGATCTCCCTGGTGTTCCTGCAGCTGCCCGACGGCAACCTCGACGGTTCGGGTTTCCCCGCCCACGGCCACCAGAGCCTGCAGAAGCTGTGGCAGGGGGACCTGCCCACCCTGCAGACCGTCGACGGGACGCAGCGGTACGGCAGGGACGACCTCCTCGCCACGCTCGGCGCCCTCATCACCTCCCAGGGGGCCACGACCGTCCGGACCCTGGACTTCGCCGGGACGTACGGGGACGGCGACCACAGCGACCACCACTCCGTCGGCTACTTCACCCGCCTCGCCCAGCAGCGGTCCGCCCCCGGGGCACGCCTGGTGGGGTACCTCGGGTACCCCGGCGCCGACCTGCCGGCCAACGTCGACGGGGACCCGTTGGACCGCAAGTGGTCGGCGTACCTGCAGTACGCGCGGTGGGACTGGAAGGAGTGCTCCACCCGGGCCGACTGCGAGGCCCCCGGCCGCCCCGAGGCGGCGTGGATGCGGCGCCAGCACACCGTCACCACCCCGGAACCGACCCCGGAACCCACCCCGGAACCCACGGCACCGCCGACGCAGGTTCCGGTCGGGTCGGTGAACGTGGCGGGGGCGGCGTCGGTGCAGGCCTCCAGCCAGGACTGGTCGACGGGGCAGAGCGCGGACAAGGCCGTCGACGGTGTGGTGGACGGGTACCCGGGGGACTTCGGCCGGGAGTGGGCCACGGTCGGTGGTGGGGTCGGTTCGTGGTTGTCGTTGTCGTGGGGTTCTGCGGTGAGGGTGGACCGGGTGGTGCTGTTCGACCGGCCCAACGGTGACGACGAGGTGGTCTCGGGTCGGTTGGTGTTCTCCGACGGGTCGGTGGTGCCGGTGGGTGCGGTGTCGGCGGCGGGGACGGTGGTCTCGTTCCCGGCGGTCTCCACGGGGTCGGTGCGGTTCGAGGTGACGGGGGTGGGTCCCTCGACGCGGAACGTGGGGCTGGCCGAGATCCAGGTCTGGACCCCGTGACGGCCCGGACCGCCCCGGCGGGCCCCGCCGCCCACCGCGCACCCGCCGCCCACCGCGCACCGGCCGAGGACCTGCTGCGCCGGACCCCGGCCGGCTCGCGGGGGCGGGTCCTGCTGGCCGCCGCCCTGGCCGCCGCGGTCCTGGTCGCGGTGTGGTTCCAGGCCGTGCGGGCCGACGCCGCCGCCTACCGCGGTTCCGCGGTCGTGGTCGCCAGCGGGGTCGACGTCTCGGCCCAGGTGACGGTGTCGGCCGACGTGGCCACCACCGCCGAGTACGCCGGGGTCTGCTTCACCGACGCCGCCGGCGGGCGGGCCGACTTCCCCCTGACCCGCGGGGTCGAGCTCGGGCCGCGGGCCGTCGCCCTGACGACCACCGGGACCCTGCCGGCGGGCACCTGGTCGTTCTCGGCCTGCGTGCGCACCGGCGGGGTCTGGTCGTCCGTCGGCCGGTCCGGGACCCTCGTCGTCGCCCCCGGTTCCCCGGCGGTGACCGAGACCACGGCACCGCAGGCGCCGCCCACCGCGGACGCCGGCCCGACGGCCCCCGGCACCGTCCCCGCGGGCGCGTCGACGCCGCTGGCCGGCGCCGCCCCTGCCGCGAACCCCGCCGCCGCGAACCCCGCCGCCGCGACCCCCGCGAGAGGGACCCCGACGGCGGCCGGCGCCCCCGCGCCGGCCGACGCGCTGCCCGTCGGCGACCTGCCCGGGTGGCGTCAGGTGCTGGCCGAGGGGTTCGACACCGACGTCGCCCCGGGCCGGTTCCCCGGCCCGGCCTACGCCGACCGCTGGGCCGGGTACGACGGTTTCCCCGACTCCTCGGGGAGTTTCCAGTACCGCACGCGGCAGGTCGCCTCCGTCCACGACGGCGTGCTCGACCTGCACACGCGCACCGAGGGCGGTACGGCCCTGGGGGCCGGGGTCGTCGCCCTCGTCAACGGTGACGGCACGTGGGGCGGACGCACCCACGGCCGCTACTCCGTGCGCTTCCGGGCCGATCCCGGGGCCGGGTGGGGGGCGGCGTTCCTGCTGTGGTCCGACGCCGACGACTGGCACGACGGCGAGATCGACTTCGCCGAGGGCATGACGACCGCCACCACCGTCGACGCCCACAACCACGACCTCGCGACCCCGGCGGCCAACGCGCTGTCGGTGTTCACCCCCGCGACGTGGGACCAGTGGCACACGGCGACGGTGGAGTGGACGCCGCAGGCGGTGACGTTCTTCCTCGACGGCCGGCGCACCGGGACCTCCTCGACCGTCCCGACCGAACCCCTGCACCTGGTCCTGCAGACCATCACGGGCAAGACCGTCCCGCCGGCCGGGTCGCAGGCCCACGTCCTCATCGACTGGGTCGCGATCTGGGAAAGGGTCTGACCCGTTGCGCCGCAAGGGTCGATCGTGTCGCCCGAACGGCGCAGCGGTGCTCACGGGAGTTCTCCGGCCCGTGCGGAGGCGCGCAGGATGGACGGGCGGCCCCACCCGGGTCCCGCACGACGCAGAGGGGGACCGGCCGGTGAGCGGGACGACGAGGACCCGCCGGTCGTTCCTCCTGACCCTGGGCGGGACCGCCGCGGCCCTGCCCGTGCTGGCCGGTTCCGCCTGCTCGGCCCAGGAGGCGACGGGGGAGGCCGTGCAGTTCCACGAGGAGTTCTCCGACGACGCCGCCGAGGGGGAGTTCCGCGGCGTGTACGGCGACCGGTTCGACGTGTACCCGACCGGGTGGCGGGACACCTCCAAGCGCGGGGTGTACCGCCCCGACGAGGTCCTGTCCGTGCGCGGGGGCCGGCTGCGGTTCCGGTTGCAGCAGGTCGACGGGGAACCGGCCTCGGCCGCCGTCGTCCCGCGCCTGCCCCACTACGGCCAGCGCTACGGCCGGTACACCGTCCGGCTGCGCGCCGACCCGGTCCCGGGGTGGAAGCTCGCCTTCCTGCTGTGGCCGGACAGCGAGCGCTGGCCCGAGGACGGGGAGATCGACTTCCCCGACGCCGACCTGCAGCACACCATCGGCGCCTTCCTGCACCACGCCGACCCGGCCGGGACCGTGGAGGAGTTCGGCACGGACGCCTTCCTCGACGACTGGCACACCGCCGTCGTGGAGTGGAGCCCGGGGCTGGTCCGCTTCCTGCTCGACGGAACCGTCGTCGGGTCCTCCACGACGGGGGTCCCGGACACGTCCATGCACTTCGTGCTGCAGACCGAGACCGGCAGCACCGCCGGGGAACCCGGGGGGCTGCCGACGGCCGAGGCCCTCGTGGAGGTCGAGCTCGTGCGGATCGAGAGCCACCCGTGGACCTGATCCGCGTGTCCCACCCGCAGCCCCACCCGCAGCCCCACCCGCAGCACCGACCGGAGGTCGCCCCGTGAGCGCCGCCACGCCCGCCCGCCTGGCCGGACCCCCCGGTGCAGAACCCCCCGGTGCAGAACCCGCCGGTGCAGAACCCGCCGGCGGTCCGGCCGGGGAGGACCGGCAGGACGAGGCCCAGCGGCAGGCGAGCGGTTCGACGTTGTTCGGGCGGGGTCTGCTCTACGTCGTCGTCGCCGGGGCCCAGCTCGTCTCCAGCGCGTTCGCCTCGCCGGTCCTGGCGCACGTCCTGGGCGACCCCGCCGCCCTGGGCACCCTCGCGCTGGCCGTCTCGCTGCACCAGCTGCTGATGGCCGTCGTCCTGCTGGGGCTGGACCACGCTCTCGTCCTGCGGTTCGCCCAGGACGGGCACGACCGGGCCGCCCGGTCCCTGGCCGGCGCCGCGCTGCTCGTGGCGACGGCCGCCACCAGCCTCGTCTGGGTCACGGCCGGCTGGTGGGGGCCGGTGCTGGGGTTCACCGACCGCCCCGTGCTCCTCCTGACCGTCCTGTGGACGGTGCCGACGGCCGGGGTGTTCGTCGCCCTGGGCCTGCTGCTGGCCGCGGACCGGTTGCGCCCCTACGCCCTGGTGACGCTGCTGTCGGCGGTGGGCGGGCAGGTGCTCGGCGTCGTGCTCGTCCTGGCCCACGTCCAGGCCGCCGGTCCGAGCGGGGTCACCCGCTACGTCAGCGGCCTGCTCGTCGCCGACGCGGTGGGTGCCGTCGTGGGCCTGTGCCTGACCCGCCCGCGCTGGCGCGGGGCGCTGTCCTGGCCGGCCCTGGCCCCCGCGGTGGCGTTCGGCGTCCCGCTGGTCCTGAACTCGCTGTCCGGTTTCGTGCTCAACGCCGGCGACCGCATCGTGCTGCAACGGCTGACCGGTCCCGCCGAGGTCGGTCGCTACCAGATCGCGTACACCGTGGGCTACGTCGCGACCCAGGTCATCGGGCTCACGAGCTCGACCTGGACCCCCCGGTTCGCCGCCGTCGCCGACCGCGTCCGGCGCGCCGAGCTCATCGGCGCCACCCGCGACACCATCTACCGGCTGCTGTCCCCGGTCGTGCTCGGGATCGTCCTGGGTGCGCCCGTCGTCCTGCGCGTCATCGCCCCGGCGACCTTCGAACCGGCCGGGCTGCTGGCCGTCGTCTACGTCGTCGTCCTCAGCGCCTACGCCGGGGCCGCGGGCAGCGCGAGCGGACGGATGCTCGTCATCGAGCGCCGCACCCGGTTGCTGGCCGTCGTCTCGGTGGCCGTCGCGGCTCTGAACATCGGCCTGAACCTGGTCCTGGTGCCGTTCTGGGGCATCCTCGGCGCGGCCGTGGCGACGCTGCTGGCCTTCTGCGTCCAGAGCACCGCCCAGCGCTGGTGCGCCCGCGGTCTGGGGGCGTTCCCGCGGGCGGCCCGCCGGGTGCACGCCGAGATCGTCCTGGTGAGCGCGGTGGCGGGCGCGACGGTGCTGCTGCCGCAGGACCCGGTGACCAACGGCGTCCGGTTCGCGCTCGCGCTGGCGTGCCTGCCGTGGTGCTTCGTGCTGCTGCGCCGGGTGCGCCGGGCGGTCTGAGGGCCCCGTCCAGGGGCCGGGGTCCCGCCCCGGGCGGTCCGTCCCGGACGGGTGCACCCGGCCGGGTCGTCGGGCCCCCGGGGCCCCCCGGACGGCCCACCCCCGACCGGACGGGGTGCGGGTGCGGCCGCTGCGTTCCGTGACGATCGAGGAGAGCCCGCTTCCGCCTGGAACCGGGACGACGAGGTGAGGGGGAGGCGTGGACGGACGTCTGCGGGCGGGGACGGCAGCGGCGGTGGCGGCGTTGCCCGCCCTCCCGGCGCTGGTGCTGCGCCGGTCCCGGCAGGGCCGGCGCCCGGACGGTGCGGCCTCGGGAGCGGCCTCGGGAGCGGCGAGGGCCCGGACCCGCCGGCCGGCCGGTCCGGACGCGGGGGCCGCCCCCGGCGCCGAGCGTCCCGACGTGCGGTCCCTGCGCGTCCTGCACGCGCTGCGGGTCCCGCTGGTGGCCTCGCTCGTGCTGGCCGTCCTCGTCCCCGCGCTCGCGGCGCTGCCCGGGCACCTGCCCGGGCAGGCGGTGGGCGCCGTCCTGTTCGCCACGCTCGTCCCGGGCCTGCCGCTGGCGCTGGCGCTGCGGCTGCCGAACGTGCTGGTCACGGCCGCGCTCGGCGTCGCCCTGAGCTTCTCCTGGGCCCTGCTGCAGGGCGTGACGGCGCTGACGACGGGGTTCTGGCACCCCGTCGGCTCCGCCTGGTCCGGCAGCGCGGTGGCGGTGGCGGCGACGGTGCTCGTGCTGCACCGCAGTCGGCCCGCCCGCACCCGCCTGCGCGCCCTGGGGTGGCCGGTCCGCCCGGCGACCCCCTGGCGGCAGCGGGTGGGGGGGCTGCGCGCGGTGTCGGTGGTCCTGCTGCTGGGCGCCGCCGCCCTGTGGTGGTGGGGGACGCGGGTCCTGCCGCTGGGCCGGGTCTCCGCCCTCGGCGTGCTGCCCCTCCTGGGCTGGCAGGTGGTGCTCGCCGTCGTCGTCCTGGCCGTGGTCGCCGTCCTGGCGCTGCGCCGGCACCGGCCCGACCACCTCGTGCTCACCGGGGTGACGGTCCTGCTCGCCCTCGTCGGCTACACCACGGTGGCCGCCGCCGACGGGTTCGGCAGCGTCCCGACGGCGTGGGTCCACGTCGGGTTCATCGAGCACGTCTCCACCCACGGCGCCGTCCCGGCCGGGGTCGACGCCCGGTTCAGCTGGCCCGCGTTCTGGGGGGCCGGGGCCCAGCTCGTCGCGCTCGCCGGCGTCCCCGACGCCCGCTCCTTCCTCGCCCTAGCGCCCTTGTTCTCGGCGCTGGTGAACCTGCCCGCGCTGCTCGTCCTCGGGCGCCTCGTCACGGGGTCGCCGCGCTGGGCGTGGGCCGCCGTCCTCGCCGGGATGGTCACGAACTGGTACCAGCAGGACTACTTCTCCCCGCAGGCCACGGCCCTCACCTGCTACCTGGCGGTCCTCGCGACGTGCCTGTGGCTGTCCGGGGTGCCCGGGTCCTCCGAACCCTCCGGGACGGCGGGTGCGGCCCCGTCGTGGCGGGACCGCGTCGCCGTCGCGCTGCGCCGCACCCCGGCCGACCCGACCGGGGTGAGCCCGGCGGCCTCGCGGGCCCTGCTGGTCGCGCTGGTCGTCGTCGTCGCCGCGATCGTCGCGGCCCACCAGCTGACCCCGCTGACGCTGCTGCTGACGCTCGTCGTGTTCACCGTGACCGGCCGGGCGCGGTTCCGGGCGCTGTGGCTCCTGGCCGCCGTCCTGTTCGCCGGGTGGTTCAGCTACGGCGCCACCGACTTCTGGCACGGGCACCTGGCGATGGTCCTCGGCGACGTCGGCCAGGTCGGTTCCTCCCTGGGGGCCGGGGTGGCCGAGCGGCTCACCGGCGACCCCACGTACCAGCGCGCCCAGTACGTGCGGATGGCGTGGTCCGGGCTGCTCCTGCTGCTCGCCCTCGCGGGGCTGTCCCGCCGGCGCCACCGGCCCGGGAGCCTGCTGCTCGCGGGCCTGGCCCTGGGACCGTTCGGGCTGCTGGCCGTGCAGAGCTACGGCGGGGAGGTCGTCATCCGCTGCTTCCTGTTCGCCTCCCCGGTCCTGGCCCCGCTGGCGGTCCTGGCCCTGCGCGACCTGAGCGCGCCCGCCGCGGTGCGACCGCGCGGGTGGGGCCGGCACCGGCGCCGCGGGCCGTCCCCGGCCGGGAGCACCGCCACCGCCACCGCCGTCGCCGTCGTGCCCGCCGTCGCGCTGGCCGTCGTCGCCGGTCTGCTGCTGGTCGGGACCCGCGGCCTGAACACGTCCTTCGAGCGGACCGCCCCCGGGTTGGTCGCGGCCTCGGAGCGGTACTTCGCCCTCGCCGGCCCGGACGACGCGGTGGCCACCACCCTGGAGGGTTCCGGCCTGGCGCCGCGCTACCCCGTCGCCTCGGCGAACGAACGGTTCCTCGACGTCGACGCCTGCCTGTCCGACGGGTTCGCGTCCTGCTTCGACGACGACCCGCCGGAGTTCGTCCTGCTCAGCTCCGAGCAGGAGGCCTTCGGGGAACTGCAGCAGGGCCGCCCGGCGGGCTGGTTGTGGCGGTTCGGCGACCGCCTGACCGCCACCGGGTACCACGTCGCCGGTCGCTGGGACGACGCCCTCCTGCTGCAGCGCACCCCCTGATCCGCACCCCCTGATCCGCACCCCTGACCCGCACGACCCCACCCGCCACGGACCGCCCGTCGCGGCCGTCCCACCCCGACGTCTCCCCGACCCCCGCTGGAGGACCCGGTGCACCACCTCGTCGACCCCCTGCTCGACGGATCGCTCGCCGCGCTGTTCCCGCCCGACCTCGCCCGGGCCCTGGGTTCCTGGCTGGGGCTCGTGCTCCTGGTCGCCGCCGGGCTCGGGGCGCTGGCCCTGGACCTGACGTCCCGGCCGGTCCCCGCCACCACGGGGGGCACCCCCGCCCCCGGGCCGACCACCGGCCCGCGGCGCGCGCTGTTGGCGCTGACCGTGGTGTGCGCCGCGGGGGCCGCCCTGGCGACCCTGGTGCGTTTCGCGCTGGTGCTGTCGTGACGGGCACCGCCGAGGGGGTCCGGGACCCGAAGCTGGCCTACCTCGTCTCCTCCTACCGTTCCGGCGACCAGCTCGACCGGCTGCTCACCACCTTGCGCCGCAACGACCCCGACGCCGAGATCGTGCTGCTGCACAACGGGTTCGAGAACCCGCTGGACCCCGCCGTCGTGACCGCCGTGGGCGGGCACCTGCACCTGGTGACCGCCCCGGTCGTCTGGGGGGACGCCAGCCTGGAGCACGAGCGGCACCGCGTCCTGCGGTGGGTGCTGGCCGAACTGGACGTCGACTGGGTCCTGACCCTGTCCGAGCAGGACTACCCCGTCGCACCGGCCGCCGCGCTGCGGGCCCGGTTGCGGGACACCGCGGCCGACGCGGTCGTCGACGCCCAGCCGGTCGCGCAGACCCGCGACCCCCTCACCGCGAGGGACGTGCGGCGCCGCTACGGGTTCCGCTACGCCACGCTGCCCTCCTGGCCCGGGGGCCGGCGTTCCCCGCGCCCCGTGCGGCGCGCGGCCGAACTCCTGGCGCTGGCCGTGGAACGGTCCCAGCCGTTCGTCCGGCTCTACCTCATGCCCACCGGGACGGGCCTGCCGCCGAAGGTGGGCCGGCGCGCCTCGCCGCCGGTGGCCGGGGTCGAGGTCTGGTGGGGGTCGGCGTGGTTCGCCCTCTCGCGCCGGGCCCTGCAGGTGTTCCTGGACCGGTTGCAGACCCCCGAGGGCCAGGCCCTCCTGGGGTTCTTCGACCGCACGGTCATCCCCACCGAGGCGTTCGTCCACACGCTCCTGGCGGCCGAACCCGGCCTCGTCGTGGAACGGGCCGCGCTGCACGAGATCCGGTTCAGCGACCCGGCCTCGGGCCGCCCCGACGAGTTCGGTCGGGGCGACCTGGAGCACCTGCTGGGGTGCGGCCGGTTCCTGGCGCGCAAGTTCGCCCCCGGGGACCCCGTGCTCGACGACCTCGACCTCGCCACCGCACCCGCCCGCTGAGGCCGGCCACCCCGCCGCCCACCTCCCTCCCGGGACGGTGGGCGGCGGGCCCGGGGCCTGCGGGCCCGCGGAGCCGTCAGGCCCGGCCCGCGCGGGCCCGCAGGTACAGCGCGGGACCGGCGAGCATGCCCGTCAGTTCCCGGCGCAGGAGACCCGCGGCCGGGGCCAGGACCGGGGAGGTGGAGGTGGAGCCCGCCCGGGGCGAGCGGTCCCGGCGCCGGACCCCGGCGACGGTGCCGGCGAGCCGGGCCAGCCCGGCCGGGACCACCCGCAGCACCCCCGGCCGCGTGCGGGGGTCGAGCAGCAGCTTGGTGTAGAACGCCGTCAGCCCGGTCCCGTAGCCGTACATCTGCTGCGCGAGGTCGGCCGGTGTGCTGCGGTGGTGGTGCCAGACCACGGCCGACGGTTCGACGGCCACGGCGCCGCCGTGCACGACCGTCTGGACGAAGGCGTCCAGGTCCTCACCCCCGCGGGTCGGCGTGCCGGCCCCGAGGAGGGCGTCGAAACCTCCGCGCCGCAGCAGGTCGGCGCGCCGGAAGGCCACGTTGGCACCCGTGCCGAACAGGCCGGCCGCGTACGGGTACATCGCCCCGCCCGCGGCACCGGTCGCGAGGTCGTAGACGCGCGGTTCCCGCAACGTCGACCAGGACACGCGCGCGTCGAAGTAGGCCTCGACCTCGGTGTCGAGCGCGGCCGCGACGGCCAGTCCGGTGACGCACGCGACGTCGGGGCGGCGGGAGAAACCCCGGACCAGGCCGTGCACCCACCACGGGTCGACGCGCACGTCGTCGTCGGTGTACGCCACCACGTCACCGGTGGCCAGTTCCAGCCCGCGGTTCCGGGCGTGCGACAACCCCGGGACCTCCTGGCGGGCGTACACCACCCGCGGGTCGCGGGCGGCGGCGGCGCTGACGACGGCGCGGGTGGCCTCGTCGGAGGGGGCGTTGTCGACGACGAGGAGTTCCAGGTCGGGGTAGGTGAGCCGGCCCAGGTGCTCCAGGCAGCGGGCGAGCACCTGCGGGCGGTCGCGCGTGCAGACGACGACGCTGACCCGCACGTCGGTGGGGACGTCGGCGAGCGCGTCCGTCGCGGGGGCACCGGCCCGGCGGGCGCGGACGCGGTCGCGCGCGCCCGCGGGCAGGCCGGCCAGGAGGGCGGCGTCGTCCGGGCCCGGGTGCGCGGGGGCCGTGACGTACCCCAGGGGGTTGCCGTCGAGGCGGACCAGCACGCGCACCGACCGCGCACCGGCGGGGGCGGGGGGCAGGGGAGGACGACCGGGGGCGAGGTCGACCTCGGCGCACCACACGGGCAGGGCGGGCGCCTCAGCCACGGCCGGCTCCCGTCGTCGTGCGGGGGGACCGGCGGGAGGTGAGCCCGTAGGCGTACCCCGCCGCGGTGGTGGTGAACCCGGCCACGACGGCCGCGGCCTGGCGCACCCCGGCGCTGCCGTGGCCCGTCGCGGTGGACCGCAGCCCGGCCACGACGGCCCGGGGCAGCACCCGCGCGGCGTAGGAACGTTCCGAGGACAGGGCGTCCTGGGGGCCCACCGCGGCGGCGACGACCGCCTTGGAGAAACCCTCCCAGAAGCAGCGGCGCAGGAAGTACCCCACGGTGGCCCGGTCGCGACGCACCCGGTGGTGCACGACCGCACCCGTGGTGTGCACGATCCGGGCCCTGCCGGCGCGGCGCCGGCGCACGCGGATGGACAGCTCGGTCTCCTCGCAGCCCACCGGGTGCCGTCCGACCCGGCCGATCCCCGCCGTGAAACCCCCGGCGGCCAGCAGGTCCGCGCGGCGGAAACCCATGCTGGCGCCGATGGGGTTGCGCAGCGGGGCGCCGTCACCGGGCAGGCCCTCGTAGCTGCACCCGACGACCCACAGGAACGTCTCGGGGAACCACGCGGGCCGGCCCGGTGCGTCCCAGGCCGGGACGGCGGCCCCGCCGGTCCCGACGACGTCGGCGTCGGCGAAGGCGGCCACGCCCGCGGCCACCCAGTCCGCGTCCGGGCGGGCGTCGTCGTCCAGGAACAGCACGACGTCACCGGTCGCGGCGGCCGCCCCGCTGTTCCGGGCACCGGACAGGCCGCGCTCGAAGACGTTCTCCAGCACGGTGGTCCCCGGTCCCAGGGCGGTCCGGGCCCGCTCGAGCAGGTCCGGGGCGTGGTCGACGACGAGCAGCACCTCCTGGACCGGGCGGGTCTGCCGGTGCACGGCGGCGAGCCCGGCGACGAGGTCGTCCCACCGCTCCAGCGTGTAGGCGCAGACGACGACGCTCACCGTCGGCGCGAGGTTCGCCCCGGTGCGGGGGAGGGGACTGGCCAGGACGTCGCTCACGAGATCTCCTGCGGGACGGGACGGACGGTGGTGCGGGTGCGCCAGTAGGCCAGCGGGCCCCAGGGCATGCCGCGCAGTTCCAGCAGGACGAGCCGCCGGGGGTCGCCCGCCACGGCGGGGGTGGACGGGATGGTGGACGGGGTGGTGGGCGAGGGGGTGGGGCGAGCGCCCGCCCGGGCCAGGGCCCAGCGCACCTTCGCCACGGCGGCCCCGGGCACCAGGGCCGCGAGCGCCCCCAGGTGCCGCCGGTCCCGGCACACCAGGGCGGTCAGCATCGCGGTGAACCCGACCCCGTTGCCGTGCAGCTGCCGTTCCAGGCCGGCCCGGTCGCGCCGGTGGCTGTGGTGGACGACGGCGGCCGGTTCGTAGCCCAGTCGGCCACCGCGCCAGAGCACCTCCACGAGGGCGGCGAGGTCCTCCCCGCCGCGGGTCGCGGTGCCGGTGCCCAGGCGGACGTCGAAACCCCGCGGCAGGGCGGTCCGCCGGAAGGCCATGTTCGCCCCGGCCCCGTAGGCCCCCACCCCGTAGACGGGGAACTCCCGGACGGTCGAACCGGTGGCGTCCAGTTCCCGCACCCGGCCGGGCCGGCCGGGGACCGGGGCCACCTGGGCGGGGGTCAGGCGGCGCTGGCCGCCGAACCCCCCGTAGTGCGCCTCGTAGTCGCGCTGGGCGGGCGTCTCGAGCTCGGCCGGGACGACCAGGCCCGTGACGACGTCCTCCTCGGGGTGGGTGGCGAACCGGGTCCCCAGGGCCAGCAGCCAGCCGGGGTCGACGCGCACGTCGTCGTCGGTGAACGCGACCACCTCGCCGCGGGCCGCGGCGAGCCCGGCGTTGCGGGCCTGGGAGATCCCCGGCCGTTCCGCGGGCACCCGGCGGACCCGCGGGTGGCGCGCCAGCAGCGCCGGCAGCGGGTCGTCGGCCGGTACGACCGGGCGGTTGTCCACGAGCAGGAGTTCGACCCGTCCCGGACCGCCGGGGTAGCGCAGCGCCTCCAGGCCGGTGAGGCAGCGGTCGAGGTCGTCCACCCGCTGCACGACCGTCGGGACGACCACCGAGACCGTCGGCAGCGCCGGGACGGCCGGGGACGGGGAGGGGTCGCCCGGGGCGTCCCGGTGGTCCGTCGGCAGTTCCCGCGCCACCTCCTCGACGTCGAGGGGCAGGGGCAGTTCCAGGACCGCCGCCGGCCGGCCCCGGGACCAGACCAGGACCCAGGCGGCGGTGCAGCGGCCGGGGTCGGGACGTTCGGACAGGGCCCGTTCCACGGCCGCGCCGACCGCGGCGGCGGCGGCTCGCGTCCCGGTCGTGGCGAGTTCCGCGTCCAGGTCCACGGAGGTGACGAGGACGGCGGTCCCGGCGTCGGTCACGGTGGGTTCCTCTCCTGCTGCGTGCGCGTCCCGGCCGCGCTCGCGGGGGACGGTTCCTCACTCACGGTAGGGCTGCCGGAGTTCGGTGCGGGGGTTCGGGAACCGGAACGGGTGAACGCGTTGGGCCGTTGGGGGTGCCGGCCGGGTGCGCAGTGCCCAGCGCCACAACGGGTCCCGGAACCGTCCGGGCGGTTCCAGGGGTTTCTCCGGGCCGGTGACCGTCTCGCACCGGGGTACACGACAGTCACTCACCGTGGCGACGAGGCGTTCGGGGTGCGCCGGACGGGTGCCCGGGTGGGCCGGTCGTGTCAGTTCCGCACCCGCCCCGTGGCGGTCCTCCTACGATCGGGGTGTTGAACAGCGGACCCGCCCACGGGACCGCACACGAGGGCACGTGAGGATCCGCCGGGCGTCTTTGGTCGCCGTGGCCCGGCGGGGAGCGAGAGGCGAAACCGGGCCCCTGATTCTCAGGGAGCATCATGTCGAACGCATTCCCCACCACCACCACCTCCACCACCACTGCCGCACCGACGGTCAGCGTGGTGATCCCCACCTACAACGAGGCCGCGAACCTCCCGCACGTCTTCGCGCTGCTGCCCGACGTGCACGAGGTCGTCCTCGTCGACGGCCGCAGCGTCGACGGCACCGTCGAGACGGCCCGCGCGCTGCGCCCGGACGTCAAGGTCGTCCTGCAGAACCGCCGCGGCAAGGGCAACGCCATGGCCTGCGGTTTCGCCGCCGCGACCGGTGACGTCATCGTCATGCTCGACGCGGACGGCTCGGCCGACCCGCGCGAGATCCCCGCCTTCGTCCAGGCCCTCGTCGAGGGGGCCCACTTCGCCAAGGGCACGCGGTTCGCCGCCGGCGGCGGCAGCAGCGACATCACCCGGCTGCGCCGCGCGGGCAACGCCGGGCTCAACCTGGCCGCGAACGTCCTGTTCGGCACCCGCTACTCCGACCTGTGCTACGGGTACAACGCCTTCTGGCGCGACTGCCTGCCGGCCCTGGACCTCGACGCCTCCGGCGCGGCGGTCGACGCCAAGCACTGGGGTGACGGTTTCGAGATCGAGACGATCATCAACACCCGCATCGCCAAGGCCGGGCTCACGATCACCGAGGTGCCCAGCTACGAGTTCGAGCGCATCCACGGCGAGAGCAACCTCAACACCTTCCGCGACGGGTTCCGCGTGCTGTACGCGCTGCTGACCGAGCGGCTGCGCCCGGCGGCCCCCGTCCAGGTCCCCGCGCGCCGGCCCCGCGCGGCGGCCCCGGTCGTCGCCACCCCCGCGGCCCCCGCACCCGCTGCTGTGGCCACCGCGCCCGTCCTGGTGCTCCCGGACGTGGCCACCGACGCCCCCGCGGTCGCCGGCTGAACCGCCGCACCCGGCCCGGCGCCCGTTCCGGCGCCGGGCCCGGCGGGGCGCTCGTGGGAGGATCGGGTCCCCGTCCGCCCCGTCGCGAGGAGCCGCCCGTGCGTCTCGGCCCGTCCGGCCCCCGGCTGCCCTGGTCCACCGCCGCCGGCGTCCGCCGCGCCAGGGACCGGCGGCTGCTGGGTCTGCGCGGGCTGCCGGTCACGGCGGGCTGGCGGGTCGAGGGCAACCTCGTCGAGGTCTCGACCCGCTTCCCCGTGCCCAACGTGCTGCTCGCCGAGCACGCGCACGCCGAGCTCGCCCTCACCGGCCCCTTCGCCGGGCGCACGGCCTACGTCGCCTCCGTGCTGGCCCGGCCCGCCGACACCGGTCGCCGGGGCGTGCGCCGCGCCCGCGACGAGGTGTTCCTGCTGACCTCCGTGGAGGCCGTGGGGGCTGCGACGGAGTTCGTCGTCGGGTTCTCCGGGGCCGGTGCGCCCGTGCCGTTCCGGGGGAGTCCCGACCAGCTCGCCGTGCTCGAGGCGGCGCTGCGGGCCGCCGGTCCGGACCCCGCCGTGCGCCCGCAGGACTTCCTCGCCGTCGGGGACACCTCCGTCAGCCTCGTCGGGCCCTGGCCCGAGGACCGGCGCGCCGGCGCCGACCGCGTCGTCCCGGCGCGGCTGAGGCTCCTGGCCGGACTGGCCGACGCCCTCGGGCGCGGCGGCCTCTAGGACTCCCGCACCCCGGGTGCGGGCCGCGGCGCAGCGACCGGCGTCCCGGGAGTGGGCGCCCGCCCGCCGGGCTGCGCTGCGCGAACCGGGCGCCGACCCGTCCTGGGCATGCAGGACGGGTCGGCGCCCGCTGTCGTGCGGGCACCTCCCGCCCGCCCGCCACGTGGCGGGACCGGCTGTCCCGCAAACCTTCTCCGGCTCCCCGAACGGGTGTGCGCACCCGTGCTCCGAACGGTGGACCCGGGGGCCGAACGGCCGCGCGAGCGCCGGGGCAGCGTCTTCACTGGTGGGGTGAACCCCCAGCGGACCCGTACCGCCCTGGCCGGCGCCGCCGCGAGCGCCGCCTGGTTGTCCTTCGCCGGCGACGGCCCGCCCGCGCGGGTGGCCGTCGGCGCGGTCCTGGCGCTGCTGCCGGCCGTGACCGTCGCCGGCCACCTGCGGGCCGCGGGCCACCGCCCCCGAGTGGCGGGCGCGCTCGCGGCCGCGGCCTCGACCGTCACCGTCCTGACGGTGGCCGACCTCGCCCCGCGGCTGGGGACCGGAGGGGGCCCCGCGCTCGTCGCCGTCGTCCTCGCGGTGTGGACCGCGGCGCTGCTGCGCCGCCCGGCCGCCCGCGCGCCCCGCTCCGCACCCCCCGTGCTGCCCGTCCCCGTCCCGGCCCCCGTGCCCACGCTCCCCGGACCGGCCGCGGCGGGCGAGGTCGCCCCGGTGGCCGGTCCGGGCGCCGTCGCGCAGCCGGAGCCCCACCTGCCGCACGCCGGCTGAGGCCGGCGCGGGCGCGGGAACCCCCCGGCGCGTCGCACGCCTCCCGGTCGTCCGTGCCGGAATCCTCACCTACGGTGTCGATCGTCCGACCGGACAGCTCAGGCATGCACACCCAGCGAAGGAGCTCCTGGTGTCGCCTCTCGCCGCACCCGCCGTCCTGGACCGGCAGCGCACCGTCGCCCCGCCCGGTTTCAACCGGTGGCTCGTCCCACCCGCCGCGCTCGCGGTCCACCTGTGCATCGGTCAGGTGTACGCGACGAGCGTCTACAAGAACGCCCTCGTCAGCCACTTCGGCGCCAGCCAGACGCAGATCGGGCTCGTGTTCTCGATCGCCATCGTCATGCTCGGCCTGTCGGCCGCGGTCTGCGGCACCTGGGTCGACCGCAGCGGCCCCCGCAAGGCGATGGTCGCCTCCGCCACCTGCTGGGTGAGCGGGTTCCTCGTCGGGGCACTCGGCATCGCCACCGGGCAGTTGTGGCTGCTGTACCTCGGCTACGGGGTCATCGGCGGCATCGGGCTGGGCATCGGCTACATCTCGCCCGTCTCCACCCTCATCAAGTGGTTCCCCGACCGCCCCGGGCTCGCCACCGGCATGGCCATCATGGGGTTCGGCGGTGGGGCCCTGGTCGCCAGCCCGCTGTCGACCCGGCTGCTGTCGCTGTACGACCCCGGCTACGACTCCACCGTCACCGGCAGCGTCCCCTCGGGGTCGGCCGTGGCCCTGCTGTTCGTCACCTTCGCCGTCGTGTACGGGCTGTTCATGAGCTACGGCGCCGCGACGATCCGGGTCCCCGCGCAGGGCTGGGCACCCGACGGTTTCGACCCGGCCTCGGTGCGCAGCCGGTCCCTCGTGACGACCGCCAGCGTCTCGGCCCGCAACGCCGTCCGCACCCCGCAGTTCTGGCTGTTGTGGGTCGTCCTGTTCTGCAACGTGACCGCCGGGATCGGCATCCTGGAACAGGCCTCCCCGATGATCCAGGACTTCTTCCGCTCCGGCGGTGGCGCCTCGGCCGTCTCGGTCGCGGCTGCGGGGGGTTTCGTGGGCCTGCTGTCGATGGCGAACATGGCCGGCCGGTTCGTGTGGTCCTCCACCTCCGACGTCATCGGCCGCAAACCGATGTACACGGCCTACCTCGGCGTGGGGCTCGTGGCCTACTTCCTGCTGGCCACGTTCGGCCAGACGAGCACGGCGCTGTTCGTCCTGTTCGCCGTCGTCATCTTGTCCTTCTACGGCGGTGGGTTCGCGACCGCCCCGGCCTACCTGCGCGACCTGTTCGGCACGTTCCAGGTCGGCGCCATCCACGGCCGGCTGCTCACGGCGTGGTCGGCGGCCGGGATCGCCGGGCCGCTCATCGTCAACCGGTTCCTCGACGCCCAGGGTGACCCGGGCAGCCTCACCGCGGCCGCCTACCGGCCCGCGCTGCTGACGATGGTCGCCGTGCTGGCGGTGGGGTTCGTGGCCAACCTGCTCGTGCGGCCCGTGGCCGACCGGTTCCACGAACCGGCCGCCGACGGCCCTGCGGCCGAGAGGGGGACCCGGTGAACGCGCGGGGCAAGGTCGTGGCCGGCTGGGCGCTGGTGGGGATCCCGCTGCTGTACGGGGTCGTCGAGACGCTCGTGCGCGCCTCCCGGTTGTTCAGCGGCTGACCGGGCGGCTGATCGGCGCGAAACCGGCCCCCGTCGCCGCGCAGAGGTCGGCGGGGGCCAGTTCCACCTGCAACCCCCGCCGGCCCGCGCTGACCAGGACCGTCGCGAAACCCTCCGCCGAGGTGTCCACGTACGTCGGCAGGGCGGTGCGCTGACCCAGCGGGCTGATGCCGCCGACCACGTACCCGCTGCTGCGCTGGGCCCGCGCCGGGTCGGCCATGACCGCCTTCTTGCCGCCGGCGGCCACCGCCAGGGCCTTCAGGTCCAGCAGTCCGGCCACCGGCACGACCGCACAGACGAGGTGGCCGTCCACGTCGGCCAGCAGCGTCTTGAAGACGCGGTGCCCGTCGACGTCGAGGCCGCCCGCCCGCAGCGCCCGGACGGCGTCGTCACCGAACCCGGGCCCGTCCCCGGCGTGCACCGCGGTGTAGGGCCGGGGCGTGTGGGCCACGCCCCGCTCGGTGAGCAGCTTCAGCGCCGGGGTCCCGGCGTCGGCGCGCTTGGCCACCTGCGTCCCCTCAGTTGGAGTTCACGGGCCACACGGGCAGCTCCGTGGCCGGCACCGCGCCGAAGGTGCTGATGAGGGCGGTCTCGCGGCGCAGCACCTCCAGCTCGGCCTGCAACCGGGTGACGGTGTCCGGCGCCTCCAGCAACCGCTGGCGCTGGTCCAGGTCCAGGACGGCCGCGGCCGCCACGAGGTAGGACAGGACGCGCGGGTCCTCCGGCGCCTCGGCCCCCCCGATGTCCAGCACCTCGCGGTACTCGTCGAAGGTGCGGCTCACGGCGTCGGCCAGGACGGTCAGGCGGCCGTCGCTGTCGTCGTCCTCCACGTCGTCGTCGCCGAACGGCTCGACCAGACCGGTGAGGTAGGGCGTGCCGGCGTCCTCGTCGATGCCCACGAGCCGGAACCGGCTGGCACCGACCGTCACGAGCTCGTAGCGCCCGTCCTCGGTCTCACCGACCTCCCGGACCAGCGCCACGCAGCCGACGGTGTGCAGGGCCTGCAGGTTGCCCGTGCCGACCTCGTGCCCGGCCCGGATGGCCACCACGCCGAAGCCGCGCACCTCCCCGTCCTCCTCGTCCTCACCCGTCTCCGGCCCGGCCCGGTCCGGCAGGTCACCCACCAGGTCCTGCACGAGCGCGCGGTACCGGGGTTCGAAGACGTTCAGCGGGAGCACCAGTCCGGGGAACAGGACACTGCCCAGCGGGAACAGCGGGAGGCGTTGCGGCACGCGGGCCACCCTAGGACCTCCGGCTCGTAGACTCCTGCCCCGTGAGCACCCCCGCCCCGCTCCTGCGCCGCACCGACCTGCGCGGGCAGGTCCTCGACGCGATGGCGCTGCGCGCGGTGGTCCCGCGCGCCGACGTCGACGTCGCGGCCGCCCTGTCCGCCGTCGCCCCGATCTGCGAGGACGTCCGCGCCCGCGGCGTGCCGGCCCTGCTGGAGCTGACCGAGCGCTTCGACGGGGTCCGCACCGAGGACGTGCGCGTGCCCGCCCGCGCCCTGGCCGACGCGCTGGAGGCGCTGGACCCCGACGTGCGCGCCGGGCTGGAGGAGTCGATCCGGCGGGCCCGGCTCGTGGCCGCCGACCAGCTCCGCACCACCACGGCCACGCAGGTCGTCCCCGGCGGCCGCGTCGCCCAGCGCTGGGTGCCCGTCGGGCGGGTCGGGCTGTACGTGCCCGGCGGCCGGGCCGTCTACCCCTCCAGCGTCGTCATGAACGTCGTGCCCGCCCAGGTCGCCGGCGTCGGCTCGATCGCCGTGACCACCCCGGCGCAGAAGGAGTTCGGCGGCTCGGGCCACCCCACGGTCCTGGCCGCGTGCGCCCTGCTGGGCGTGCAGGAGGTCTACGCCGTCGGCGGGGCCCAGGCCATCGCGATGTTCGCCTACGGGGCCCGTGACGCCGAGGGCACCGTCGTCGTCGAACCGGTCGACGTCGTCACCGGGCCGGGCAACATCTACGTCGCCTCGGCCAAGCGCTACGTCCAGGGCACCGTCGGCATCGACTCCGAGGCCGGCCCGACCGAGATCGCCGTCCTGGCCGACGCCACCGCCGACCCCGTCCACGTCGCCGCCGACCTCGTCAGCCAGGCCGAGCACGACCCGATGGCCGCCGCGGTCCTCGTCACCGACTCACCCCGGCTCGCCGACGCCGTCGAGGCGGTCCTCGGCGAACGGGTCGCGGCCACCAAGCACGCCGGCCGCATCGAGCAGGCCCTGCGCGGCCGGCAGTCCGCGATCGTCCTCGTCGACGACGTCGAGGCCGGGCTCGCGGTGGTCGACGCCTACGGCGCCGAGCACCTGGAGGTCCAGACCGCCGACGCCGCCGCCGTCGCCGCCCGCGTGCGCACCGCCGGCGCGATCTTCGTCGGCCCGCACACCCCGGTCTCGCTGGGGGACTACTGCGCCGGGTCCAACCACGTCCTGCCCACCGGCGGCACGGCCGCCCACTCCGGCGGTCTGGGCGTGCAGACCTTCCTGCGCGGCATCCAGGTCGTCGAGTACGACGAGCACGCCCTGCGCGAGGTCGCCCCGCACGTCGTCGCGCTCGCCCAGGCCGAGGACCTGCCCGCTCACGGCGAGGCCGTCACCGCCCGCTTCGCCGCCGAGGGGAGCGCGCCGTGAACGAGGAGACCCCTGACGTGCCCGAGTTCGACTTCGACGCCGAGTTCGCCAAGGCGTTCGGCCCGAAGACGCCGGTCCGCTCGGTCATCGTCGCCGGGATCACCCAGCCCCGGGCGCTCGCCGCCCTGCTGCCGGCCCACGGCGTGCAGGCCCACGTCGTCCCGGTCAAGGGGCTCGGCGCCGCCCTGGTCGTGCACGACCCGGGCACGGGGGAGCAGGACGTGCAGACGCTGTCCGCCGCCGTCCCCCAGGCCGAGTTCGTCCTGCTCACCGTCGGCGAGGAGTCCATCGAGGGGCAGAGCTGGACCGGCGGCACCCGCGGGGAGGACCCCAAACCGGGACTGCTGCTGTCCGTGTGGCCCGACCTCGTCCAGCACCTCGTCCTGGGCAAGGCCGACCCCGCCGAGCACGCCGTCAGCGCCGAGGAGCCCCGCAAGGGCGCGTTCTGGAAGCGTCTGCGCGGCCGCGACGACGACCCCTCCCCGCGCCCCCGTCTGAGGTGACGCAGGGTGAGTGACGGGGCGGGGGTCAGACGTCGAACCGCGCCGCGGCCCGCATCTTGTTCGTCACGTCCAGCGCAGCGACCTTGTACGCCTCCGACAGCGTCGGGTAGTTGAAGACCGTGTCGACGAGGTGGTCGACGGTCCCCCCGCACGTCATGACGGCCTGCCCGACGTGCACCAGCTCGGTGGCCGACGTCCCCACGACGTGCACGCCGAGCAGCTTGCGGTCCTCGGTCGAGACCAGCAGCTTCAGCTTGCCGTGCGAGTCGCCGACGATGGCGCCGCGCGCGAGTTCGCGGTAGCGGGCGACCCCCACCTCGTAGGGGACGGCGGCGCGGGTCAGCTCGTCCTCGGTGTGGCCGCAGTAGCTGATCTCCGGGATCGAGTAGATCCCGATGGGCTGCAGCTCGATGAGGGAGTTCACCTGCTCGCCGAACGCGTGGTAGGCCGCCAGGCGCCCCTGCTCCATCGAGGTTGAGGCCAGGGCCGGGAAGCCGATGACGTCGCCGACGGCGTAGATGTGCTCGACCTCGGTGCGGAACTGCTTGTCCACCACGAGGCGCCCGCGCGTGTCGGCCTCCAGCCCGGCGGCGGCCAGGTCCAGGGTGTCGGTGGCGCCCTGGCGGCCGGCGGAGTACAGGACGGTGTCGGCGGGGATCCGCTTGCCCGAGGCCAGGGTCGTGACGGTGCCCTGCTCGTCGGCCTGCACCTTGACGACGGACTCGCCGAGGCGGAACGCCACGCGCAGGTCGCGCAGCTCGAACTTCAGCGCCTCGACGATCTCGGAGTCGCAGAAGTCCAGGAAGGTCGGCCGCGACTCCACGACGGTGACCTTGGTGCCGAGGGCGGCGAACATCGAGGCGTACTCGAGGCCGATGACCCCGGCGCCGACGACGACGAGGGTCTGCGGGATCTCGGTCAGCTGCAGGACCCCGTCGGAGTCCACGACGCGCCCGGAGCCGAAGTCGACGTCGGCCGGGCGGGCCGGGCGGGTGCCCACGGCGACGACGAACTTGTCCGCGCTCAGGTGCCGGGCGGGGACGCCGGGGGCCTCCACGACGATGCTGTTGGGTCCGGTGAAGCGCGCCATGCCGTCGTGCAGGTCGACCCGGTTGCGCGAGAGCTGGTCGCGCACGACCTCGGCCTCCCGGCGCGTCACGTGGGTGGTGCGGGCCGCCAGGTCGGCCATGGTGATGTCCTGCTTGACGCGGAAGTTCGCGCCGTAGACGTCGCGCACGCTCATGCCCGTCAGGTGCACGACGGCCTCGCGCAGCGTCTTGGACGGGATGGTCCCGGTGTTGACGCAGACGCCACCCATCATCGAACCGCCGTCGACGAGAGCGGCGTGCTTGCCGAGCTTGGCCGCCGCGATGGCCGCCTTCTGGCCGCCGGGGCCGGAACCGAGGACCAGGAGGTCGTAGTGGTCGCGCATACCCGTCATCTTCGGCACCCGGTCGGCGGATCTGCAGCCGCGGCCCGTGAACGTCACGCGACGGTTCGTGGCCACCCCGGCGACGGGGGTCGCGCCCCGGGCCCGTGAACGTTCCCGGACCGGGAGCCGCCGGACCTTCCGCACCCGGGCCCGGATGTCCTAGCGTGAGGGGCGACACGACCCGATGACGCGTCCGGAGGAACCCCTCTCGTGCCTGTCGCGAACCCACCCCTGACCGTGGCCGTGCTCGGGTGCTGGCACGTCCACGCGAAGGACTACGCCCGCGCCGCAGCCGCCCACCCCGACACCACCCTCGTCGCCGTCCACGACCCCGACCCCTCGCTGGGCCGGCCGCTGGCGCAGGACCTCGGCGTCGAGCACGTCGACGACTTCGACGCGCTGCTGGCGCGCGAGGACGTCCACGGCGTCACCGTCACCACCGGGACGACGGCCCACTCCGACGTCATCTCCCGCGCCCTGGCCGCCGGCAAGCACGTCTTCACCGAGAAGCTGCTGGCGCCCACGGTCGGGGAGTGCGAGCGCCTCGTCGCGCAGGCCGCCGACGCCGGGCTCGCCCTGGTCGTCTCCCTGCCCCGGCTCCACCACGGCTACACCCTCGCGGTGCGTGAGCTGCTGGACTCCGGGGCGCTGGGGACCCTCACGTACGGCCGGGTCCGGCTGTCCCACGACGGCGCCGTCCACGGCCGCGACGGCGGCGCCGGGGGCTGGCTGCCCGACCGGTTCTTCGACCCCGCGCCCGCCGTGGGTGGGGCCCTGACCGACCTCGGCTGCCACCCGGTGTACCTGGCGCAGCTGTTCCTCGGCGCCGACCCGCAGACGGTCCGCGCGGTGTACGCCCACGTCACCGCGCGCGAGGTGGAGGACCACGCCGTCGTGACGCTCGGGTACGCCGAGGGCCGCATCGGCGTCGTCGAGGCGGGGTTCGTCAGCGACGACGCCTTCACGATCGACGTGCACGGCACCGAGGGGTCGCTGCACTACACCGACGCCGGCGAGCGCCTGTGGCGCCGGTACCCCGATGGCCGCACCGAGGACCTCACCGTCCCGGGCGACGCCCCGGACCCGTTCGCGCAGTGGGTCCGGCACGCCGCCGCGGGCACGCAGGCGACCGAGAACCTCGCCCGCGCCGTCGACCTCACCCGCCTCGTCGTGCGGGCCAACCACGCAGCAGGGACGAAGGAGTGAGCGGGACCGTGCCGAACGAGGGTCGCAGCGTCGTCGAGGGGACCGTCAAGGTCGGGCTCATCGGCGGGGGCGGGATCACCCGCGCCCACGTCAAGGGGTACCGCGAGCACGCGGGGAAGATCGCCGTCACCGCCGTCGCCGACGTGGTGGAGGAGGCCGCGACCACCCGCGCCGCCGAGCTCGACGCGCAGGCCTTCACCGACTACCGCGAGATGCTGGCCGGCGCCGACATCGACGCCGTCGACATCTGCCTGCCCCACCACCTGCACGCCGACGCCATCGTCGCGGCCGCCGAGGCCGGCAAGCACGTCCTGTGCGAGAAGCCGTTGTGCCTGACCGCCGAGGAGGCCGCGCGCGTGGCCGACGCGGTGCGCTCGGCGGGCGTCACCCTCATGTGCGCGCACAACCAGCTGTTCTTCCCCTCGGTCGCCAAGGCGAAGGACCTGCTCGACTCGGGGATCCTCGGCACCGTCTACGAGGTCCGCACGACCGACAGCTTCCACAACGACTTCGACCCCTCCACCATGGGCTGGCGCGCCTCGGCCAGGACGAGCGGCGGCGGGGAGCTCATCGACACGGGTTACCACCCGACCTACCTCCTGCTGCACCTGGCGGACGCCCAGCCGACCGAGGCGACGGCGTTCCTCTCGACGCACCGCCTGACGTTCATGGAGGGCGAGGACTCCGCGCAGGTGCTGGTCCGCTTCGCGAACGGCGTGGTCGGCCAGGTGGTGACGAGCTGGGCCTACGACCCGGCGCCGGGGACGGAGAAGTTCTCCGTCGTGGGCGAGCTCGGCTCCCTCACCGGCACGGCGGACTCCGTCACCTACCGCCTGCGCTCGGGGCAGGAGGAGACGTTCGCGTTCGAGCCCGTCGACTCCTTCGTCGCCGAGATCGGCGCCTTCGCCGACTGCCTGCGCGAGGGCACCCGTCCGATCCACACCGAGACCGAGGGCATCGCCGTCCTCGGCGTCCTGCTCGCCGCCTACGAGGGGGCCCGGACCGGCACGATCGCGAAGGTCATCAGCGTCTGAGCCGGCCTCGCGCGTCTGGGACACTGCTGCCGTGACCGAGACGACCACGCTGGCCGACCTGCCGCTGCGCGAGGACCTGCGGGGCGAGCACCCGTACGGGGCCCCGCAGCTGCACGTGCCCGTGGTCCTCAACGTCAACGAGAACCCCTACCCCGTCGCCCCCGACGTGGTCGCCGACATCGCGGCCGCGGTCGCCCAGGCCGCGGTGGGCCTCAACCGCTACCCCGACCGGGAGTTCCTCGACCTGCGCGCCGACCTCGCGACCTTCCTGCGCACCGAGTCCGGTGCCGAGCTCGCCCCCGAGCAGGTCTGGGCGGCCAACGGGTCCAACGAGGTCATGCTGCACGTGCTGCAGGCCTTCGGCGGCCCCGGTCGCACGGCCCTGAGCTTCGCCCCGACGTACTCGATGTACCCCGAGTACGCCCGCGACACCCTCACGACGTGGGTCACGGGCCGGCGCGAGGACGACTTCACCGTCGACGTCGACCACGCCCGCGAGCAGGTCCGCCGGCACCGCCCCTCCGTCGTCCTGCTGACGAGCCCGAACAACCCGACGGGCACGGCGCTGCCGCTGGCCACGGTCGAGGCCGTGCTGGAGGAGGTGTCCGCGGTCGGGGGCGTCGTCGTCGTGGACGAGGCGTACGGGGAGTTCCGCCGGGCCGGCGTCCCGAGCGCCCTGGAACTCCTGCCGCGCCACGGCAACCTCGCCGTGAGCCGCACGATGAGCAAGGCGTTCTCCCTCGCGGGGGCGCGCGTGGGGTACCTGGCGGCCTCGCGCGCGTTCGTCGACGCGCTGCGGATCGTGCGGTTGCCGTACCACCTCTCGGCCGTGACCCAGGCCGCCGCGCGCGCCGCGCTGAAGCACTCCGCGGCCCTGCTCTCGACCGTCGACGAACTCCGCACCCGCCGCGACGAGACGGTCGTGTGGTTGCGCGAGAAGGGTTTCGACGTCGCCGAGTCCGACGCGAACTTCGTCCTGTTCGGGCGGTTCGCCGACCGGCACTCCGTCTGGCAGGGGTTGCTCGACCGGGGCGTCCTCATCCGCGAGACCGGCCCCGCGGGCTGGTTGCGGGTGAGCATCGGCACGGCCGAGGAGATGCAGCAGTTCCGAACCGCACTCCAGGAAGTGGTGGCAGAGAAGTGAGCCGCACCGCGCGCATCGAGCGCAGCACCAGCGAGTCCTCCGTCCTCGTCGAACTCGACCTCGACGGTTCGGGTCGCACGCAGATCGACACGACCGTGCCGTTCTACGACCACATGCTCACGGCGCTGGGCAAGCACTCCCTCATGGACCTCACCGTCCGCGCCAGCGGCGACACCCACATCGACGTCCACCACACCGTGGAGGACACCGCGATCGTCCTGGGCCAGGCGTTCCGCCAGGCCCTCGGCGACAAGACCGGGATCCGCCGCTTCGCCGACGCCACCGTCCCCCTCGACGAGGCGCTCGCGCACGCCGTCGTCGACGTCTCCGGCCGGCCCTACTGCGTCCACGAGGGCGAACCGGCCGGGCAGGAGTTCCACCTCATCGGCGGGCACTTCACCGGGTCCCTGACCCGGCACGTCCTGGAGAGCTTCGCGTTCCACGCCCAGATCTGCCTGCACGTGCGCGTGCTGGCCGGCCGCGACCCGCACCACGTCGTGGAGGCGCAGTTCAAGGCGCTGGCCCGCGCGCTGCGCTACGCCGTCGAACCGGACCCGCGCGTCGTCGGCGTCCCCTCCACGAAGGGGGCGCTGTGACCTCCGTCGTCGTCCTCGACTACGGCTTCGGCAACGTCCGCTCCGCCGTCCGCGCCCTGGAACGGGTCGGGGCCTCGGTGGAGCTGACGTCGGACCGCACGAAGGCCCTGGAGGCCGACGGCCTGCTCGTCCCCGGCGTGGGCGCCTTCGCGGCCGTCAACGCCGGTCTGAAGGCCATCGGCGGGGACTCCATCGTCGACCGGCGCCTGGCCGGCGGCCGGCCCGTGCTGGGGATCTGCGTGGGGCTGCAGGTGATGTTCGAGACGTCCACCGAACCCGGGGACGGCGTGCCCGACGGCCTGGCCCAGTGGCCCGGCACCGTCGAGCGGCTCCCGGCCGACGTCGTCCCGCACATGGGCTGGTCGACCGTGGAACCGCCCGCCGGTTCCCGCCTGTTCGCCGGGGTGGAGGACGAGCGGTTCTACTTCGTGCACTCCTACGCCGTGCAGCGCTTCGAGATGGTCGACACCACCGACGGCCGGGTCCCGCTGCCGCAGATCACCTGGGCCGAGCACGGCACCCGGTTCGTCGCGGCCGTGGAGAACGGCGCGCTGTCGGCGACCCAGTTCCACCCGGAGAAGTCCGGCGACGCCGGGGCGCAGCTGCTGCGCAACTGGGTCGCCTCCCTCACCTGAGGTCCCGCGCGGCGACGGGGCACCCACGGGTGTCACCACCTGGTGTCCCACCTGGTGTCCCACGTGGGGCCACCCGGGGGTGCCCCGAGCGCGTCGCCCGGGTGCCGTCCCGGGGACACCCACGCCTCGCTCCACGTGCTCTGGACCCACGTCCGCACCCGCGGCCGCACCCACACCCGGTCCCACGTCGCCCGCACCGACGGCCCCGCCCGCACCGACGGCCCCGCCCGCACCGACGGCCCCGCCCGCACCGACGGCCCCGCCCACGCCGCCGCCCCTCGTAGACTCGCCCCCCGTGACCAGCGAGAACACCGCCACCGCCGCGCGCCGGCTCGAACTCCTGCCCGCCGTCGACGTCGCCGACGGCCAGGCCGTCCGCCTCGTCCAGGGCGAGGCCGGCAGCGAGACCTTCTACGGCGCCCCGCTCGAGGCGGCCCTGGCCTGGCAGGAGGCGGGCGCGGAGTGGGTCCACCTCGTCGACCTCGACGCCGCCTTCGGCCGCGGCTCGAACCGCGAGATGCTCGCCGAGGTCGTCGGGCGCCTCGACGTCGCCGTCGAGCTGTCCGGCGGCATCCGCGACGACGCCTCCCTGGAGGCGGCCCTGGCGACCGGCTGCCGCCGCGTCAACCTCGGCACCGCCGCGCTGGAGGACCCGGACTGGACGCGCTCGGCCATCGCCCGGCACGGGGACCGCATCGCCGTGGGGCTGGACGTGCGCGGCACGACGCTGGCCGCGCGCGGCTGGACGCGCGAGGGCGGTGACCTGTGGGAGGTCCTGGCGCGCCTGGACGCCGACGGGTGCTCCCGCTACGTCGTCACCGACGTCACCAAGGACGGCACCCTGCGCGGCCCGAACGTCGACCTGCTGCGCGAGGTCTGCGCGCGCACGACGGCCCCCGTCGTCGCCTCCGGCGGCATCTCCAGCCTGCAGGACCTGCGGGTGCTGCGCGACCTCGTCGCGGCCGGGGTCGAGGGCGCCATCGTCGGCAAGGCCCTGTACGCCGGGAACTTCACGCTCCCGCAGGCCCTGGACGTGGCGGGCCGGCCCTGACCGCTCGCGAGCCCGGCCACGACCCGCGCACTACCGACTCCGCGGGGGTCCCGTGGGCCGGGCGCACGCTGCAGCCCAACGCCTTCGCCGCCGACGACGGTTCCCGCTCCCCGGCGCTGGCAGCGGCGCTGGAGGCGTGGCGGGCCGCCGGTGAGGACCCGGTCGACCCCCTCGCCCGCGTGCACGCCGAACGCGCGGTCGTGGCCGCGCTGGCGGGCACCCGGGTGTTCGCCCCCGTCGTCGCCGAGCTGGGGGAGTCCGGGCCGGACGGCGCCGACAAGAGCGCCGACATGGCCCTCGCGCTGCTCACCCAGCCCGACGGCCGGCGCGGGCTGCCGCTGTTCACCGACCTCGCCGCCCTCACCGCCTGGCGTCCCGACGCCCGCCCGGTGCCGGTGCCGGCCGAGCAGGCCGCGCTGTCGGGGGCGCAGGAGGAGTGCGACGTGCTCGTGCTCGACCCCGCCGGACCGGTCCGGTTCGTGGTGCGCCGCAGCGCGTTCTGGGCGCTGGCCCGGGAGGGGGAGTGGATCCCGGCGGCGCTGGACGCGACGGTGGCCGCGGCCGTGGCCGACGCCGTGCGGGACCTGCCGGTCGTGCGCGGCACCCGGTGCGAACCGGGCCGGGGGGCCGAGCTGCGGGTCGTCCTGGGGGTGGCGCCGGGGCTGGACCGCGACGGGCTCGACGAGGTGCTGCGGCGGGTGGGGGAGCGGCTGGCCGCCGGCGTCGTCGCCGAACGGGCCGAGTCCCTGGAGTTCCAGGTCCTGCCGGCCTGATCGCGCCGGCGTGATCAGGTCGGCGTGAGGGTCCGGACCGCCGCGGCGGCCCGGACCCGGACGTCAGTCCTGCCCGGCCTGCCCGGCCTCGGCGGCCTCGGCGGCCACCGCCTGCTGGCGGGCCTTGATGGTCGTGTAGGCACCGATCCCGGCGCCCACGAGCGCCAGCGCCGTCGTCCAGCGCTTGTTGAAGACGTGGCCCGTGGCCGCGTCGACGCTGTACCGGCCCGGGCCGCCGACGGCGAGCGCGACCGAGGTCAGGCCGAGGACGGCCGGGTACTCGAACCCGCCGGAGGTCACGAAGAAGCCGTTCGGCTTGTGCACGAAGGCCGCCGCGGCCATCGCCGCGGCGGCCGAGGCGCCGCCGACGGGCGTGGCGAGCCCGAGGGCGAGCAGGGCCCCGCCGCCGGCCTCCGAGGCGCCCGCGAGCACCGCGTTGCGCTTGCCGGGGCGGAAGCCCATCGCGTGCATCGCCCCGGCCGTGCCCTCGAGACCGCCCCCGCCGAAGGCGCCGAAGAGCTTCTGCGCGCCGTGGGCGACGAGGGTGCCGCCGATGCCCAGGCGCAGGGCCAGCAGGCCCAGGTCGTTGTTCGCCACGAGGGTGTCCTCCAGTTGCTTGCGAGTTCAAAGTCGTCGGCCATTCGACCACCCCGCGCGGGCCCGCGTCGACGGGGGGTCGCCCGGCCGGCGGGGGTGGTCCTCGCGGGGCGTGCGTCCCCGGCGGTCAGACCACGCTGCCCGTCAGGCGCTCACCGGGGCCCTTGCCCGGTTCGTCCGGGACGTCGGAGGCCTCGCGGAAGGCCAGCTGCAGCGAGCGCAGGCCGTCGCGCAGCGAGCGGGCGTGCTGCCCGCCGACGTCGGGGGCGGAGGTGACGACGAGCCCGGCCAGGGCCGTGATGAGGATGCGGGCCTCGGCGAGGTCGAGGTGGTCGGCCGCGTCGGGCCCGTCCGCCAGGCCGCACTTGACCGCCGCCGCGCTCATGAGGTGCACCGCGGCGGTCGTGATGAGCTCGGCCGCCGGCACGTCGGCGATGTCGCGGGCGGCCAGGGCGCCGGGGTCCACGGGGTCCACGGGGTCCACGGGGTCCACGGGGTCCACGGGGTCCACGGGGTCCACGGCCTCGGGAGGGGTCTGTGACTGCATGCTGGTACCCTTGCAGGCGACCGACCGGCACACGTCACCGGATCCCGCTCCAGCACCACCGCGGGGACCGGCGTCCACAGGGCCGGCACGTGAAGCGGAGGCCTCCTCCCACCCCGGTGCCCACGGCGTCGCGGGTCTGGTCCGCGCCCCTCCCCGGAGGGGTGCAGCGGCGTCTCCCGTCGCGCTCGTCCCCGGTGGACGGGCCGTGGGTGCGTCGTCGGATCTGGTGGCCCTCGTTGCGCGTCCGAGCACGGGGGCCTTCCTCGTGTCCGGCGGCCCCACACGACGACGAAGGAGCAGCACATCAGCGAGCCCCGCATCAACGACCGCATCCGTGTTCCCGAGGTGCGGCTCGTGGGCCCCAACGGCGAACAGGTCGGCATCGTGCGCGTCGAGGACGCGTTGCGGCTGGCGGACGAAGCAGGTCTCGACCTGGTCGAGGTCGCTCCGACGGCGCGGCCGCCGGTCTGCAAGCTCATGGACTTCGGCAAGTTCAAGTACGAGTCCGACATGAAGGCCCGCGAAGCCCGCAAGAACCAGACGAACACGATCCTCAAGGAGATCCGGTTCCGTCTGAAGATCGACCCGCACGACTACGGCACCAAGAAGGGCCACGTCGAGCGGTTCCTCAAGGCGGGTGACAAGGTCAAGGTCATGATCATGTTCCGCGGGCGTGAGCAGTCCCGGCCCGAGATGGGTTTCCGGCTGCTGCAGCGCCTGGCCGAGGACGTGGCGGACCTGGGCAGCGTCGAGAGCTCGCCGCGCCAGGACGGCCGCAACATGGTCATGGTCATCGGGCCGCACAAGAAGAAGGCCGAGGCCAAGGCCGAGGAGCGTCGCCGCAAGGACGCCGAGGCCGCGCAGCCGGACGAGGGGACCACGGCCGACCAGGCCGCGGGGACCGCGGACGAGACGGCCGCCACGGCGTCCTGACGGACGACTGAGGACGCACGACTGACACGGCCCGCGGGAGGCACGCTCCCGCGGGCCGCACGCCAGACCAGCCGGGGGGCACACCCCCCGGCTCCGAAACACAGGAGAAGACGTGCCCAAGAACAAGACCCACTCCGGCGCCAAGAAGCGGTTCCGCACCACCGGCTCCGGCAAGGTCATGCGCGAGCAGGCCAACAAGCGCCACCTGCTCGAGGTCAAGTCGAGCAAGCGCACCCGCCGCCTCTCGGTCGACCAGGTCGTCTCGCCCGCGGACGCCAAGAAGATCAAGAAGCTCCTCGGCATCTGATCCGCGGCCGGCCCCTGCGGGCCGGCACCCCTCGACCGAACCCAGCGGGTGCGTGACCACCTGGTCAGCGCCGATCGACCCGGCCGCCCGCGACCGACTTTCAAGGAGTACCCGTGGCACGCGTCAAGCGCGCAGTCAACGCCCAGAAGAAGCGCCGCACCGTCCTGGAGCAGGCCAGCGGCTACCGCGGCCAGCGCTCGCGCCTGTACCGCAAGGCGAAGGAGCAGGTCACCCACTCCCTCGTCTACGCCTACCGCGACCGCAAGGCCCGCAAGGGCGACTTCCGTCGCCTCTGGATCCAGCGCATCAACGCGGCCGCCCGCGCCGAGGGCATGACGTACAACCGCTTCATCCAGGGCCTGAAGGCCGCTGAGATCGAGGTCGACCGCCGCATGCTGGCCGAGCTCGCCGTGTCCGACCAGGCCGCCTTCTCGGCGCTCGTGGCGACGGCCAAGGCCGCCCTCCCCGCCACCCCGGTGGCCGAGGGTTCCGCGGCCTGAGCCGCAGACCCGCAGAACACCCCGGACGCCCGGCAGTGCCCCTCCTCGACGCCCCGGTCCTCTCGAACCCTCGAGCGGAACGGGTGCGCGCGGTGCGGGCGCTGACCGGGCGTTCGGCGCGTCAACGGCACGGCCGGTTCCTCGCCGAGGGCCCGCAGGCCGTCCGGGAGGCCGTCGCCGCCGGTGCCGCCCTGGAGCTGTACGCCACCCCCGAGGCCGCCGACCGGTACCCGCGGATCGTCCACGACGCGCCGAAGGCGTGGACGGTGACCGAGGAGGTCCTGGCGGCCATGAGCGACACGGTCACCCCCCAGGGGCTGGTGGCCGTCTGCCCCACGACGACGGCCGACCTCGACGACGTCCTGACCGCTCGCCCGCGGCTCGTCGCGGTCCTGGACCGGGTGCGCGACCCGGGCAACGCGGGCACCGTCCTGCGCGCCGCGGACGCGGCCGGCGCCGACGCCGTCGTGCTCACCGCCGGCAGCGTCGACGTCTTCAACCCCAAGTGCGTCCGCTCCACCGCCGGCAGCCTGTTCCACCTCCCGGTCGTCGTCGGACGCAGCCTGCAGGACGTGGTCGAAGGGCTGCAGCGCAACGGGTCCACCGTCCTGGCCGCCGACGGCGCCGGGGACCTCGACCTCGACGACCTCGCCGACGAGGCCGCCCGCGGGCAGGTCCAGCGGGTGGACCTGCGCCGGCGCACGGCGTGGGTCTTCGGCAACGAGGCCGCCGGGCTCGAGGACGCGGGGCGCTCCCTCGCCGACGCCGTCGTCCGCGTCCCGCTGCACGGTCGCGCCGAGAGCCTGAACCTGGCCACCGCGGCCGTGGTGTGCCTCTACGCCAGCGCCCGGGCGCACCGGGCCGAGGGGCCGGTGCGTCCCACCGGTCACGACAGCCCCACGCGCTGACCGCCGTCACGGCCGCGCTGCGCGCGCGGGTCGATCACCCGATGCCCTAGGGTCGCCCCGTGCCCGAGGCGAGGGGGAGCGCCGGGGCCGCGTCGCCGGCCCGTCCCCTCGTGCTGCCCGGGCTCGACCTCGACGACCTGCCCGACGGTGTGGTCCTCACCGACGGCGAGGGGACCATCACCGACCTCAACGTCGTCGCCGAACGTCTCCTGGGCCGCCCGCGCGCGGACCTGGTGGGTGCCCCGCTGCGGCGCGCCCTGCCCCTGCAGGACACCTCGGGACGGCGCTGGTGGGACGTCCTGCCGGACTCCTCCCGGGGGCCGGGCGGGGTCGCCGGCGACGGGCACGGCGAGCGGCTGCTCCTCCTGCCCGGCGGCACCGAGCTCCTCGTCACCGCGCGCCTGCAGCGGGAGGAGACCGGAGCCCTCCGGCGCGCGGTGCTGGCCCTGCGCGCCCCCGACGGGCGCCGCCGCGCCGAGACCGACACCGCGAGCCTCATCGCCACGGTCGCCCACGAGCTGCGCTCTCCCCTGACGTCGGTGAAGCAGTTCACCGCCAGCCTGCTGCGCCGGTGGGACCGCTTCAGCGACGACCAGAAGCGCCTCATGCTCACCACGGTGCACGCCGACGCCGACCGGGTCAGCCGGCTGGTCGGCGACCTGCTCGACGTCGCCCGCGTGGACGCGGGCCGCCTCGCGGTGCACCGCCGGCCGATGGACCTGGCCGCCCTCGTGCGCGAGCACGTCGACCGGCTGCGGATGGCCGGGTACGACGACGAGCGGTTCGAGCTGGTGCTCGACCCCGACCCGCCGGAGCTGTGGGCCGACCCGGACCGAATGGCCCAGGTGGTGACGAACCTCCTCGACAACGCCGTCCGGCACGGGGCCGGCACGGTGGTGGTCACGGTCGTCCCCGAGCCCTCCCAGACCCCCGAGAACTCCGGCTGGGTCGTCCTGACCGTCGACGACAACGGTGAGGGGGTCCCGGTCGAGGACCGGCCGTACGTGTTCTCCAAGTTCTGGCACGGCGGCACCCGCAGCGGCACGGGCCTGGGGCTGTACGTCACCCGCGGTCTGGTCGAGGCGCACGGCGGTGACGTCGACGTGGAGCCCGCCCCCACGGGTGGGGCCCGCTTCACCGTGCGCCTGCCGGCGGGGGAGCCGGGCCGGGCCGAGCGCTGAGCCGGGCCGCGGGATCTGGGAAGATCGGGCCGGGTCCTGCGAGCGGCCCACCGACGAGCAGTCGACGATCCCCGTGACGAGGAGAGCGCACCAGCGATGTCCGACCAGCCCGACGTGCCCGAGGGCGCGGTGGACGAGGCGAGCGTCCAGGCCGCCCTCGACGCCGCCCTCGCCGCGGTGGCCGCGGCCACCGACCTCGACGAGCTCAAGGCCGCGCGCCTGGCCCACGCCGGCGACCGCAGCCCGCTGGCCCTGGCCAACCGGGCCATCGGCACCCTGCCCGGGCCGCAGAAGGCGGCCGCCGGCAAGCGCGTCGGCCAGGCCCGCGGCCGCGTGGGCGCCGCGGTGACCGAGCGGACCGCCGTCCTGGAGGCCGAGCACACCGAACGGGTGCTGCGCGAGGAGGTCGTCGACGTCACGCTGCCGGTGGCGCGACCGGACCGCGGTGCCCGGCACCCGATCCCGCTGCTCGTCGAACGCGTCGGCGACGTGTTCACGGCGATGGGCTGGGAGGTCGCCGAGGGGCCCGAGGTCGAGGCCGAGTGGTTCAACTTCGACGCCCTGAACTTCGACGCCGACCACCCCGCGCGGCAGATGCAGGACACGTTCTTCGTCGCCGACGCCGACGGTGGGGCCGACTCCGGTCTCGTGCTGCGCACCCACACCTCGCCGGTGCAGAGCCGGTCGCTCCTGCAGCGCGGCGTGCCCCTGTACGTCGTCTGCCCCGGCAAGGTGTTCCGCACCGACGAGCTCGACGCGACCCACACACCGGTGTTCCACCAGCTCGAGGGCATCGCCATCGACGAGGGCCTGACGATGGCCCACCTCAAGGGCACGCTCGACCACTTCGCCCGGGCCATGTTCGGCGACGGGGTCCAGACGCGCTGGCGGCCGGCGTTCTTCCCGTTCACCGAGCCGAGCGCCGAGCTGGACCTGCGGTTCTCCCTGGGCCGCGACGCCGAGCGCGGCTGGATCGAGTGGGGCGGCTGCGGGATGGTCAACCCGAACGTGCTGCGGGCCGCGGGCATCGACCCCGACCGCTACCAGGGGTTCGCGTTCGGGATGGGGATCGAGCGGACGCTGATGTTCCGCAACGGGGTGACGGACATGCGCGACATGGTGGAGGGTGACGTGCGGTTCAGCCGGGCGTTCGGCGTGGAGGACCTGTCGGCGTCCGGGGTGGCGCGGGTCGCGGACCCGGCCGTGGCCGCGGGGGAGAAGGACCTCTGATGCGCATCCCCCTGAGCTGGCTCGCCGAGCACGTCGACCTCGAACCCGGCGCGAGCGGGGTGGACGTCGCGGCGTCCCTGGTCCGCGTCGGCCTGGAGGAGGAGGGCATCCACACGGCCGGGGTCACCGGGCCCGTCGTCGTGGGCCGGGTGCTCGACCTCGTGAAGGAGCCGCAGAAGAACGGCAAGACGATCAACTGGACCCACGTCGACGTGGGGCCCGCGCACAACGACGCCGACGGCTCGCGCGGCATCGTGTGCGGCGCGCACAACTTCGTCGAGGGCGACCTCGTCGTCGTCGCGCTGCCCGGCGCCGAACTGCCCGGTGGGTTCGCCATCGCCGCCCGCAAGACCTACGGGCACGTCTCGGACGGGATGATCTGCTCGGCCCGCGAGCTGGGCCTCGGCGAGGACCACGACGGCATCATCGTGCTCGCCCGGCACCTGCCGGGCGTGGAGGTGACGCCCGGGCAGGACGCGCTGGCCCTGCTGGGCCTGGCTGAGGAGACCGTCGAGGTCAACGTCACGCCCGACCGCGGCTACTGCTTCAGCATCCGCGGGATCGCCCGCGAGTACGCCCACGGCACCCGCCGGCCCGTCGCGCAGGTGCTGCGCGACCCCGTCGACGTCGAGGTGCCGGTGCCCTCCGGCCCCGGGTTCCCCGTGCGGCTCGAGGACGACGCCCCCGTGCGCGGGGCGCTGGGCTGCGACCGTTTCGTGGCCCGCGTCGTCCGGGGCCTGGACCCGACCCGTCCCACGCCGGCGTTCGTCGCCGACCGGTTGCGCCAGGCGGGGATGCGGCCGATCTCGCTGGCCGTGGACGTGACGAACTACGTCATGCTCGCCACCGGGCAACCGCTGCACGCCTACGACCTCGACCAGCTGCAGGGCGAGCTCGTCGTGCGCCGGGCCCGCGCGGGCGAACGCCTCACCACGCTCGACGACGTCGAGCGGACCCTGCACCCCGAGGACCTGCTCATCACCGACGAGGTCCCCGGTGACCCCTCGACCTCCCGGGTGCTGAGCCTGGCCGGGGTCATGGGCGGGGCCGCCAGCGAGGTCTCGGCCACGACCCGGGACGTCCTGGTCGAGGCCGCGCACTTCGCGCAGGTCACCGTGGCCCGCACCGCCCGGCGGCACCGGCTGCCCTCGGAGGCCGCCAAGCGGTTCGAGCGCGGCACCGACCCGACGATCTGCGCGGCCGCGGCCGAACTCGCCGTCCGCCTCCTGGTCGAGCACGGCGGCGGGACGGCCGAGACGACCGCGACCGACGCCGGCGAGACCACCGCCCCGCAGCCGGTCACGATGGACGCCGGGTTCCCCGAACGGGTCGTCGGCGTCCCCTACGACGCCGAGGTCGTCGTCGGCACGCTGACCGAGATCGGGTGCACCGTCGACGTGGAGGGGTCCGCCCTCACCGTGACGCCCCCGCCGTGGCGCCCCGACCTCACCGGCCGCGTCCACCTCGTCGAGGAGGTCGCCCGCCTCACCGGGTACGACGCCATCCCCTCCGTCCTGCCGCCGGCCCCGGCCGGAACCGGGCTGACCCCGGCGCAGCGAGCCCGCCGCTCGGTGGCCCGGGCCCTCGTCGACGACGGCTTCGTGGAGGTGCTCAGCTACCCGTTCGTGGCGGCCTCCGTCCACGACGCCCAGCAGCTGCCCGCCGACGACCCCCGCCGCAGCGCGCTGCGCCTGGCCAACCCGCTGTCCGAGCAGCAGCCGCTGATGCGCACCAGCCTGCTCGACTCCCTCGTGGAGACGGTGCGCCGCAACGTCTCCCGCGGGCTGCGCGACCTCGCGGTCATGGAGCTGGGCTCGGTGACCCACCCCCGCCCCGGCGCCGGGCGCGCCGAGGTCCTCGGGGTGGAACGCCGTCCCTCGCCGGCGGAACTGGCCCGGTTGCAGGAGGCCGTGCCGGCCCAGCCGCTGCACGTCGCGGGCGTCCTCACCGGTGTCCGGCGCCGCCCCGGGGCGCTCGCGGACGGGTTCGCCCGCACCGCCGAACCCGCCGGCTGGGCCGACGCCGTCGAGGCCGCGCGCACGGTCGCGGCGGCCGTCGGGGTCGAGGTCGTCGTCGAGGCGGCCGAGCACGCCCCGTGGCACCCCGGCCGGTGCGCGCGGATCACGACGCCGCAGGGGCACCCGGTGGGGTACGCCGGGGAGCTGCACCCGAGCGCGGTCGCGGCGCTGGAGCTGCCCGCCCGGGCGGCGGCCTTCGAGCTCGACCTCGACGTGCTCCTGGCCCTCGTCGGCGCCGCCCCGCAGGTCGACCCGCTGTCCGGTCTGCCCGCCGCGACGCAGGACGTCGCCCTGGTCGTCGACGCGGCCACGCCCGCCGCGACGGTGCAGGAGGCGCTGCGCGAGGGGGCCGGGCCGCTCCTGGAGGACGTGCACCTCTTCGACGTCTACAGCGGTGCCCAGGTCGGGCCGGGTCGCAAGTCCCTCGCCTTCGCGTTGCGCTTCCGCGCTGCGGACCGGACGCTGACCGCTGAGGAGGCCAGCGCGGCCCGCGATGCGGCCGTCACCCTCGCCGCCGACCGGACGGGAGCGACGCAACGTGTCTGACGTGCCGCAGGTGCAGCCCGTGCGCGCCCTGGTCACCGGGGCCAGCCAGGGCATCGGCCGGGCCGTGGCGCTCGGCCTGGCCCAGGCGGGGTTCACCGTCGCCGTGGTGGCCCGCAGCGCCCGCGCGCTCGACGAGCTGGTCGAGGAGATCACGGTCGACGGCGGCCGCGCGGTGGCTACGGCGTTCGACGTCACCGACGCCTCCGCGGTCGCCGCCGGTGTGCACGCCCTGGAGCTGGAGCTGGGCGGGTTCGACCTGCTCGTGCAGGCCGCGGGCCGCATCGAGCCGCAGGAGGTGCCCCCGTGGGAGGCGGACCCGGCGCACGTCCGGGCCGTCCTGGAGGCCAACGTCCTGGGGCCCTTCCACGTCGCGCGCGCCGTCGTGCCGGGCATGGTGGCGCGCGGTGCCGGCCGGGTCGTCGACCTCAGCTCCGGGGCCGCGTCCAAGGACAGCGGCACCTACGCCGCCTACGCCGCGAGCAAAGCGGCGCTGTTCCGCCTCGGCGGCGCGATCGCCGTGGCGGGTGCCCCGCACGGGGTGCTGGCCTTCGAACTGTCGCCGGGCGTGGTGCGCACGGCGATGTCGACGAGCATGAGCCAGCACGCCGAGCGCACCGAGTGGACCGATCCCGACGCCGTCGTGGAGATGGTCCGCGCCATCGCCTCGGGCCGCCTGGACGCGTGGTCCGGGCGGTTCGTGCGCGTCGGGGCCGACACCCCGGAGTCCCTGCGCGCCGCCGAGCCCCGCCTCGGACCCACGACGCGCAAACTCGTCGTCACGCCCTACGGCCCCGACGACCCGCTCGCCTGAGCACCTGCACCTGCACCTGCACCTGCATGGCTAGCCGAACCGGTGTATGGTCATGCACATGGAACCCGGGAAGCGGCTGTCGGTCGCCGTCGCAGGGGCCAGCGGCTACGCCGGTGGCGAGGCCCTGCGGGTGCTGCTGAACCACCCGCACGTGCAGATCGGCGCCCTCACCGGCGCCTCCAACGCCGGCACCCGCCTCGGGCAGCTCCAGCCGCACCTGCTGCCGCTGGCCGACCGCGTCCTGCAGCCGACGACGACGGAGGTCCTCGCCGGTCACGACGTCGTGTTCCTCGCCCTGCCGCACGGTGCCTCCGCGGCCGTCGCGGCCGAGCTCGGCCAGGACGTCCTCGTCGTCGACCTCGGCGCCGACCACCGCCTCCTCGACGCCGCGGCCTGGGAGCGCTTCTACGGCAGCGAGCACGCCGGCACCTGGCCCTACGGTCTGCCCGAACTGCCGCTGGCCGGCGGCGGGCGGCAGCGCGAGCACCTGCGGGGCGCGACGCGCATCGCCGTCCCGGGCTGCTACCCGACGTCGGTGAGCCTCGCGCTCGCGCCAGGGTTCGCCGCCGGGCTGCTGGTCCCCGACGACGTCGTGGTCGTCGCGGCCTCGGGCACCTCCGGGGCGGGCAAGGCCCTCAAACCGCACCTGCTGGGCTCGGAGGTCATGGGGTCGATGAGCCCCTACGGCGTCGGTGGCGGCCACCGGCACACCCCCGAGATCGAGCAGAACCTGGCCCTGGCCGCCGGCGGGCCCGTCACGGTGTCGTTCACCCCGACGCTGGCCCCGATGTCCCGCGGCATCCTCGCCACCTGCACCGCCCGGCTCGCCGGCGGCGTCTCGGCCGCGCAGGTCCGCTCCGCGTGGGAGGACGCCTACGCGGACGAGCAGTTCGTCCACCTCCTGCCCGAGGGGCAGTGGCCCTCGACCGCGCAGGTGCTCGGCGGCAACGCCTGCGCGCTGCAGCTCGCCGTCGACGAGCACGCCGGCCGCGTCCTCGTCGTGTCCGCCATCGACAACCTCGTCAAGGGAACCGCCGGAGGAGCCGTGCAGTCCGTCAACATCGCCCTGGGTCTGCCCGAGGACGCCGGCCTGAGGGCCGTGGGGGTCGCCCCGTGAGCGTCACCGCGGCACAGGGGTTCCGGGCCGCCGGCGTCACCGCCGGGCTCAAGGCCTCCGGCCGCCCCGACCTCGCCCTCGTCGTCAACGACGGTCCCCTCGATGCCGGCGCCGCCGTCTACACCTCCAACCGCTGCAAGGCCCACCCGGTCCTGTGGAGCGAGCGCGCCAGCGCCGACGGCCACCTCAAGGCCGTCGTCCTGAACTCCGGGGGCGCGAACTGCTTCACCGGCCCGCAGGGTTTCCAGACGACGCACGCCACGGCCGAGCTCGTCGGTGACCTCACCGGCGCCGGGGCGGCCGACGTCGTCGTCTGCTCCACCGGCCTCATCGGGGTGGAGTTCTCCCGGGAGAAACTGCTCGCCGGGGTGCGCGCCGCCTCCGCGGGCCTGTCGACCGAGGGCGGCACGGCCGCGGCCACGGCGATCATGACGACGGACACCGTCTCCAAGCAGGCCATCGCCAGCGGTGAGGGGTTCGTCGTCGGGGGCATGGCCAAGGGCGCGGGGATGCTCGCCCCCGGTCTGGCGACGATGCTCGTGGTCCTGACGACCGACGCCGTCGTGGAGGCCGCCGACCTCGACCGCGCCCTGCGGGCGGCCACGCGGACGACGTTCGACCGCGTCGACTCCGACGGGTGCATGTCGACCAACGACACCGTCGTCCTGCTCGCGTCGGGGGCCAGCGGGACGACGCCGGACCCGGCGGCGTTCGCCGAGGTCGTCCGCCGCGTCTGCGGGGACCTGGCGCGGATGCTCGTGGCCGACGCCGAGGGGGCCGACCACGACATCGCGATCGAGGTCGTCGGGGCAGCCTCGGAGGACGAGGCCGTCGAGGTGGGCCGCTCGGTGGCGCGCAACAACCTGTTCAAGGCCGCGGTCTACGGCAAGGACCCGAACTGGGGCCGGGTCATGGCGGCGGTCGGGACGACCTCGGCGCGGTTCGACCCGCAGACGCTGGACGTGAGCCTCAACGGGATCGCGGTCTGCGTCGACGGCGCCCCGCACGCCGACCCGGCCCTGGTCGACCTGGGCCCCCGCGAGGTGCGGGTCCGCATCGACCTCAAGGCCGGGACGGAGACGGCCACGGTCTGGACCAACGACCTCACCCACGCCTACGTCCACGAGAACAGCGCCTACTCCACATGAACCCCGAACCGACCCCCGCACCGAGCCCCGAACCGAACGACCTGTCCGCCCAGGACAAGACCGGCGTCCTCGTCGAGGCCCTGCCGTGGCTGCAGAAGTGGCACGGTGCGCTCGTCGTGCTGAAGTACGGCGGGAACGCCATGGTCGACGACGAGCTCAAGCGCGCGTTCGCGCAGGACGTCGTGTTCCTGCGCACCGCCGGCCTGCGCCCCGTCGTCGTGCACGGCGGTGGACCGCAGATCTCGACGATGCTGCGCAAGCTCGACATCCGCAGCGAGTTCCGCGGCGGGTTGCGCGTGACCACCCCCGAGACGATGGACGTCGTGCGGATGGTCCTCACGGGCCAGGTCGGCCGCGAACTCGTCGGCCTGCTCAACGCGCACGGGCCGCTGGCCGTCGGTCTGTCCGGGGAGGACGCCGGCCTGCTGCGCGCGACCCGTCGCGGTGCGGTCGTCGACGGTGGACTCGTCGACGTCGGGCTCGTCGGGGACGTCGTCGGCGTGGACCCGCGGGCCGTGGTCGACCTCCTCGACGCCGGCCGCATCCCGGTCATCTCGACGGTCGCGCCCGAGGTGGACGACGACGGGAACCCCGTTCCCGGTCAGGTCCTCAACGTGAACGCCGACACCGCCGCCTCGGCCATCGCCGTGGCCCTGGGGGCGCAGAAGTTCGTCGTCATGACCGACGTCGCGGGCCTGTACCGCGACTGGCCGAACACCGACTCCCTCGTGCGGGAGATCGAGGCCGACGACCTCGCCGACCTCCTGCCCTCGCTGGAGTCGGGGATGGTCCCGAAGATGGAGGCGTGCCTGCGGGCCGTGCGCGGCGGGGTGCCGCGCGCCACGGTCATCGACGGCCGGCAGGCGCACTCGGTGCTGCTGGAGGTCTTCACGACCTCCGGCAACGGCACGATGGTCGTGCCGTGAACCCGCGGGGAGACGCAGTGGAACCAGTGGTCGTAGAGCGGGCCGAGGCCCTGCCCGTCACCGACGGCACCGGGCAGGCCTGGATCGAGCGCTACACCCGCTCGGTCATGCAGACGTTCGGCACGCCCCAGCGCGTCCTGGTCCGCGGGGAGGGCTGCTTCGTCTGGGACGCCGACGGCACCCGCTACCTCGACCTGCTCGGCGGCATCGCGACGAACTCCCTCGGGCACGCGCACCCGCTGCTCGTGGCCGCGGTGACCTCCCAGCTCACCACGCTCGGGCACGTCTCGAACTTCTTCGCCTCCGCCCCGCAGATCGCCCTCGCCGAGCGGTTGCTGGAGGTGGCCGGTGCTCCCGAGGGGTCGGCGGTGTTCTTCGCGAACTCCGGGACCGAGGCGAACGAGGCCGCGTTCAAGATGGCCCGCCGCACCGGGCGGACGAAGGTGGTCTCCACCCACGGGGCGTTCCACGGCCGGACGATGGGGGCGCTGGCCCTCACGGCCAAGGAGGCCTACCGGGCCCCCTTCGAACCCCTGCCCGGCGGGGTGGAGTTCGTGCCCTACGGCGACGTGGGCGCCCTGGGCCGGGCCGTCGACGGCGCGACGGCCGCGGTGTTCCTCGAACCGCTCCAGGGCGAGAACGGCGTCGTGCCCGCCCCCGACGGCTACCTCGCCGCCGCGCGGCGCATCACCGCCGAGCACGGTGCCCTCCTCGTCCTGGACGAGGTGCAGAGCGGCGTCGGGCGCACGGGGGAGTGGTTCGCGTTCCAGAACCCCCGGCACGGCGGCGTCGTCCCCGACGTGGTGACCGTGGCCAAGGGCCTCGGCGGCGGCATCCCCGTCGGCGGGGTCGTCGCCTTCGGCCCGCACAACGCCACTCTGCTCGGCGCCGGTCAGCACGGGTCGACGTTCGGCGGGAACCCGGTGGCCTCGGCGGCCGGGTTGGCCGTGCTGCACGCCATCGCCCGCGACGGGTTGCGGGAGAACGCGACCACGGTCGGCCGGCACCTGCGCACGGCCGTGGAGGCGCTGGGCCACCCGCTCGTGGAGGGCGTGCGCGGCGAGGGCCTGCTGCTCGGCATCGGGCTGACCCGGCCCCTGGGCGCGCAGGTCGTCCAGGCGGCGCTGGACCGCGGGTTCATCGTCAACGCGGCGCGCCCGGACACCGTCCGCCTCGCCCCGCCGCTGGTGCTCACCGCCGCCCAGGCGGACACGTTCGTGACCGCCCTGCCCGAGATCCTCGACACCGCGCTGGAAGGAGCGACCCCGTGACCGTCCGGCACTTCCTCGCCGACGACGACCTCAGCCCCGCCGAACAGGCCGAGGTCCTCGCGCTCGCCGCACGCCTCAAGCAGGACCGGTTCGCCGAGAAACCGCTCGCCGGCCCGCAGACCGTCGCCCTGCTGTTCGACAAGCCCTCGACCCGCACGCGCGTGTCCTTCAGCGTCGGGGTCGCCGACCTCGGCGGGGTGCCCCTGGTCATCGACGCGGCCGGGTCGCAGCTGGGCCGGGGCGAACCCGTCGCCGACACCGCGCGGGTCCTGGAACGCCAGGTCGCGGCGATCGTGTGGCGGACGTTCTCCCAGGACTCCCTGGCGCAGATGGCGGCGAACTCCCGGGTGCCCGTCGTGAACTCCCTGACCGACCTGTACCACCCGTGCCAGATCCTCGCCGACCTGCAGACGGTCGCCGAGCACAAGGGGACCCTCGCCGGCCTGACGCTCACCTACGTCGGGGACGGGGCCAACAACATGGCCCACTCCTACGCGCTCGGCGGGGCGACGGCGGGGATGCACGTGCGCATCGGCACCCCCGCCTCGGACCTGCCCGACCCCGCGGTCATCGCCCGCGCGCAGGCCGTGGCCGCCGGCACCGGTGGTTCGGTGACGGTGACCTCCGACGCCGCCGCGGCCGTCGCGGGGGTCGACGTCGTCGCCACCGACACGTGGATCTCGATGGGCCAGGAGGGTCAGGAGTTCGAGCGGTTCCGCCCCTTCTCCCTCACCGGCGACCTGCTCGCGCAGGCCGCTCCCGACGCCGTCGTCCTGCACTGCCTGCCGGCCTACCGGGGCAAGGAGATCGACGCCGAGGTCATCGAGGGGCCGCGGTCCGTCGTCTGGGACGAGGCGGAGAACCGGCTGCACGCGCAGAAGGCCCTGCTGGTCTGGTTGCTCGAGAAGTCCCGGTGACCTCGGCCCCGGCTCCGTCCCCCGGCCCGGGGGCGGGCACGAAGGCGTTCCGCCACGACCGGATCGCCGCGGTGCTGGCCCGCTACCCGGTCCGCTCGCAGACCGAGCTGGCCACCCACCTCGCGCAGGAGGGCGTGGCCGTGACGCAGGCGACGCTGTCGCGCGACCTCGTCGAACTGGGCGCGGTCAAGGTCCGCGACGGCGACCGGGGGCTGGTCTACGCCCTGCCCGCCGAGGGCGGTGACCGCACCCCCCGCCGCGGCGTCGGGCAGGAGGTCCTCGACGCCCGGCTCGCCCGCTGGTGCGAGGAACTGCTCGTGAGCGCGCAGGCGTCGGCGAACCTCGTCGTCCTGCGCACCCCGCCCGGTGCGGCCCAGTTCCTGGCCAGCGCCGTGGACCACTCGGTGATCCCGTCGCTGCTCGGCACGATCGCCGGTGACGACACCGTCCTGGTCATCACCCGCGACCCCCTGGGCGGCGACGCCGTCGCCGCCCGCTTCCTGGCGCTGGCGCGCCGGACCGGATCCGTCGACGACCCCGCCGGGGTCCCCGAGAACGAGGTGGACGTGCCATGACCCAGAACCCCCCGCAGCAGGGCGAGAAGGGCCTGTGGGGCGCCCGGTTCGCCACCGGCCCCGCCGAGGCGATGGCGGCGCTGTCGAAGTCGACGCACTTCGACTTCCGCCTGGCCCCCCACGACCTCGCCGGCTCGCGCGCCCACGCCCGCGTCCTGCACGGCGCCGGGCTCCTGGACGAGGCGACGCTGCAGGCCCTGCTGGCCGGTCTGGACGCCCTGGAGGCCGACGTGCTGTCCGGGGCGTTCGTCCCGGCCCCCGAGGACGAGGACGTGCACTCGGCGCTGGAACGGGCGCTCGTGGAGCGCGTCGGTGCCGACGTCGGCGGTCGCCTGCGCGCGGGCCGCTCCCGCAACGACCAGATCGCGACGCTGCTGCGGATGTTCCTGCGCGAGCACGCCCGGATCGTCGCCGGGCTCGTCCTGGACGTCGTCGAGGCGCTGCTGACGCAGGCCGCCGCGCACCCGACGGCGGCGATGCCGGGGCGCACGCACCTGCAGCACGCCCAGCCGGTCCTGCTCGGGCACCACCTCATGGCGCACGCCTGGCCGCTGCTGCGCGACGTGGAGCGCCTGCGGGACTGGGACGCCCGCGCCGCGGTCTCCCCGTACGGTTCCGGCGCCCTGGCGGGGTCGTCGCTGGGGCTGGACCCGGTGGCCGTCGCCCACGAGCTCGGCTTCACCCGCAGCGTGGAGAACTCCATCGACGGCACCGCCGCGCGCGACGTCGCCGCCGAGTTCGCGTTCGTCGCCGCGATGATCGGCGTGGACCTGTCCCGCATCTCCGAGGAGGTCATCGCCTGGGCCACCAAGGAGTTCTCCTTCGTCACCCTCGACGACGCCTGGTCGACGGGGTCGAGCATCATGCCGCAGAAGAAGAACCCCGACGTGGCCGAGCTGGCCCGCGGGAAGGCCGGGCGCCTCATCGGTGACCTCACGGGTCTCCTGGCGACGCTCAAGGGGCTGCCGCTGGCCTACAACCGGGACCTGCAGGAGGACAAGGAGCCGGTGTTCGACGCGGTCGACACCCTCGAGCTCCTGCTGCCCGCCGTCGCCGGGATGGTCGCGACGCTGCACTTCCACACCGACCGGATGGCCTCGCTGGCCCCGCAGGGGTTCGCCCTGGCCACCGACGTCGCGGAGTGGCTGGTCCGGCAGGGGGTCCCGTTCCGCGAGGCGCACCGGGTCTCCGGCGCGTGCGTGCGCCGCTGCGAGGAGCGCTCCGCGCAGGAGGACCGCAGCGTCGAGCTGTGGGACCTGACGGTCGAGGACCTCGCCGGGATCTCACCCCACCTCACGCCCGAGGTCAAGGACGTGCTGTCCACGGAAGGGTCGCTGAGCTCGCGCGACGGCATCGGCGGAACCGCGCCCGTCCGCGTGGCCGAACAGCTGGAAGCGGCTCAGGACGCCCTGGCGGGACACCTGGCGTGGGCGCGGCCCTGACCCTCGACCGGTCCTTCTTCGACCGCGACGTCCTCGTCGTGGCGCGCGACCTGCTGGGCCGGGTCGTGCGCCACGAGACCCCCGACGGGGTGGTCGCGGTCCGGCTGACCGAGGTCGAGGCGTACGCGGGGGAGGCCGACCCCGGGTCGCACGCCTTCCGGGGTCCGACCCCGCGCACGCGAGTGATGTTCGGGCCCCCCGGGCACGCCTACGTGTACTTCTCCTACGGGATGCACTGGTGCATGAACCTCGTGTGCGGGCCGGAGGGCACGGCGTCGGCGGTCCTGCTGCGCGCGGGGGAGGTCGTCGACGGGCTGGACCTCGCCCGCTCCCGGCGGGTGGCCGCGCGCCGCGACGTCGACCTGGCCCGCGGGCCGGCGCGGCTCACCCGGGCGCTCGGCGTCGACCGCGCCCAGGACGGGGTCGACGTCTGCTCCGGGGGCGCGCTGAGCGTGCTGCCGGGGGAGCCGGCCGGGGACGACGACGTCGTCTGGGGACCGCGCGTGGGGGTCGCCGGTGCGGGGGCGCCCACCCCCTGGCGCGTTTCCCTCGTGAACGACCCCACGGTGTCCGCGTACCGTGTCGGCGGGCGACGGTCGCCCGCACGCGGACACCGAGGAGCCGACGAGTCGTGAACGACGTCTGGGACGAACTGCAGTGGCGGGGCCTGGTGGCGCACTCCACCGACGAGGCCGCGCTGCGGGAAGCTCTGGCGACGGGTCCGCTCACGTACTACGTCGGCTTCGACCCCACCGCCGCCAGCCTCCACGTGGGGCACCTCGTCCAGGTCCTCACCGCGCGCCGCCTGCAGCAGGCCGGTCACCGGCCGCTGGTCCTGGTGGGCGGGGCGACGGGTCTGGTGGGGGACCCGCGACCGTCGGCGGAGCGCACGATGAACGACCCGTCCGTGGTCGCGGGGTGGGTGACGGGGCTGCAGGCGCAGATCGCGCCGTTCCTCGACTTCGAGGGCCCGGCCGCCGCGACGATGGTGAACAACCTCGACTGGACGCAGTCGATGTCGACCATCGAGTTCCTGCGCGACGTCGGCAAGCACTTCTCCGTCAACCGGATGCTCGACCGGGAGGCGGTCAGCAAGCGCCTGGCCACGACGGGCATCTCGTTCACCGAGTTCAGCTACGTCCTGCTGCAGAGCAACGACTACCTCCAGCTGCACCGCCGGCACGGCTGCTCGCTGCAGCTCGGCGGGTCCGACCAGTGGGGCAACATCACCGCCGGCTGCGAGCTGGTCCGCCGGGTCGACCAGCAGACGGTGCACGCCCTGGCGACGCCGCTGCTCACCAAGGCGGACGGCACGAAGTTCGGCAAGACCGAGTCCGGCGCCGTCTGGCTGGACCCGGAGCTGACGTCGCCGTACGCCTTCTACCAGTTCTGGCTCAACGCCGAGGACGCCAAGGTCGTGGACTACCTCAAGGCCTTCAGCTTCCGCAGCCCGCAGGAGATCGACGAGCTCGGACGGCAGGTCGAGGAGAACCCGCGGGCCCGTGCCGCCCAGCGGGCCCTGGCCCAGGAGGTCACGGCGCTCGTCCACGGGGAGGCCGCCGCCGCCGCCGTCGAGGAGGCGTCCTCGGCGCTGTTCGGTGGCGGGGAGCTCGCCGGGATCGACGAGCGGACGCTGCGGGGAGCGCTGGAGGAGCTGCCCACCGCGGCTCCGCAGGACACGGGGACGCGCCTGGCCCAGCTCTTCGCCGACACCGGCCTGGCGCCCAGCCTCAGCGGTGCCCGCCGGACGATCGGTGAGGGCGGGGCCTACGTCAACAACGTCAAGGTGACGGACCCGGAGGCGACGCTCGCCGACGTGTCCCTGCTGCACGGGCGCTACGCCGTGCTGCGCCGCGGCAAGAAGTCGCTGGCCGCGGTGGCTCTTCCGTTGCCGCAGTAGCAGGTCGGCGGCCGGCGTCGAGCGGATTTGCCTCTCGCGCCGGTCGCCGCGTACTGTTCTTCATGTCGCCCCGAGCGGGGCGGAAAACCTGAAGCTCCTGGCCGAGGGTGATCCGCGCCTGAACGTGGCGGCACCGGAAGCTCCTTGAGCGGGGCTGGGTTGAGGTTTGGCCTGGTTCCCGGTTAGGGTGGGAAAGTTGCCCCTCTTCCGCTGACCCTCTCGCTGAGGGTCGGTCCGGGGTGGGTGCGTCCGGTTCTTGAGAACTCAACAGTGCGCTAGAAAAATGTTGATGCCAATGCATTAACCCCCAATGGTCTCCACTCCTGTGTGGGTGGGGATCGGGGTTCCTTTGGGATCTACCCCCGTGCCGGCTTGCCAGCTCGGTACGGGGTTTCAGAGTCCAAGGGTCTGACTATGAAGTTCTAAAGATCAAGGCCGCTGCGTGCTTCGGTGCGTGGTGGTCGAAGGTTTTTCGACGGAGAGTTTGATCCTGGCTCAGGACGAACGCTGGCGGCGTGCTTAACACATGCAAGTCGAACGGTGACCCCTCTTCGGAGGGTGATCAGTGGCGAACGGGTGAGTAACACGTGAGC
>NZ_JBGFTU010000005.1:0-223998 GCF_041276425.1 Kineococcus halophytocola
ACGGTCCGACGTCATTCGGCGCTGGGATACTTGACGCCGCGGGAGTTTGAGTTAGGGTATCGGCATCTAGACGAGATCGCGCAACTTGCAGCTTAATCCCGTGTCCACGAAACCGGGAACGCTCCAGGGCGCATCTGGAGCGGCTGGGAGGCGACCGATCCGGCCTGGGAGGGACCCGCGGTCCAACTGCTGGACTCCCCCGCACCGGGGCATGTCGTCGGCCTCTGGTGGGACTAGGCGGCCGGCGACACAACCGGGAGAAAAATCCCGGCCTGACTGTAGGTGAGGTGGGGCGGGTGCCGGATTAAGCATCCCTGGGTCGAAGGCTGCGGGCACCCCTATGGGCTGCATGGATCGCTAGGGTCTATACACACACCTTGACCGTCTGTTGGCAGCCCACAAGATTGTACAGGCCCGCTTGCCTGGCTGTAACAGTCCAGCCCAGGAGCCATGTCAGCCCCCTTCACGAGCCGTCCGGCCCAGGCGTCAGGACGCTGACTCCTACTGGCACCAGGAGGACGTTGACGGACACCGCAGACTTGATCACCTACCAGCAGGTCCAGGACTCTTCCGCGTCCGGAGGCTCTTACATCGACCCTGTATCGGCTACCCCTCTGCACTTGGACAGCCCCGCGTCTTCTGACTCCTGGATGCAGAAGAGCCCCGAGCCCATGGAGGCTCGGGGCTTCTGTCGGCTTTCGGGCTGCCGCCTCGTTCGGTCCGTGTTCGGTCCCTGTTCGGTGGGATGGGGTGCCACACCGTGTCTTGGAGTGTCGCGGATGTAGCCAGATTCGCTGTCTCAGAACGAGAGCCGAAACGTCCTCCCAGGTCCAGGACCCGGGGTGATGAAGTTATGAGTTCCCTGCTCTGACCGACTGAGCTACCGCCCCGCGCGGCCCGCGAGCCGCCCGGTGAGGATATCCGAGGCGGGGCGCCGCCCTCACCCGCCGAGCAGCGCCGACCGCCCCTGCTCCCACGCCCCCAGGACGTGCCGCCCCAGCCGCTCGTCGAGCGCGACCGCGGCCTGGATGCCGAACACGACGTCGGCGGCCAGAGCGGGGTCGGAGGCGACGAGCGGGGCGATGATGCCGTGCCGCACGACCTGCTCGTGCACGGCGTCGGCCTCGACGTGCTCGGCGTAGAAGCGCTCGGTCGCCGGGCCGCAGCCGAGCCGGCGGGCCGCGTCGACGAGGCGCTGCGACCCCGGGGACGAGGTGAGTTCCACGACGGCGAACTGCCCCACGAGCGCGCCGCGCAGGCTGCGGTGCAGACCGAACATCGACATGAGGTTCACCTCGGCGAGGACCTCGGCGGGGGCGACGTCGAGGAAGTCCCCGTAGGCGTCGCTGAGGCCGAGTTCGCGCATCATGGCGGCGAACAACCCCGAGTGCATGCGGTCCCCGCGGCCCGCGCCGTACTCGTCGTGCTCAACCGTGACGAGGGCGGCCTTGGCCGCGCCCTCCAGCCGGGGGATCACCCACGCCTGCGGGTCGGCCTCCTTGAGGTGGTACACCGAGCGCAGCGCGATGTACTCGCGGAACTGCTCCAGGGTCCCGCGTTCGCGCAGGGCGTGCGAGGTCCCGCCCTCGCCGTCGCTCGCGACGAGCAGGGCCGCGATCTCCCCGTCGAGGTCGTCCCCACCGGCGACGACGGATCGGACTGCGGCGCAGAAGGACCGCTCCAGCTCCCCGCGCAGCGCGAGGAGCGCCGGGTCCCACTCCAGGTCGTCGTCGACGTCGGCGAAACCCCGGTAGTGCAGTTCGTAGCAGAGGTACAGGGCGAGCTGCAGGTCATCGCCCCACGGGTCGGCGCCACCGACGTCGACCGCCGGCACCTCCTGCCCGCGCAGCCGGGCCCGGACGGCTGCGCTGACCGGCCCCCGCGAGGGCGGCAGGGCAGGGCGCGTGCGAACGGGTTCGGTCGAGGTGGTGCTCACGCGTTCTCCTCCGGTGGTTTCCTGCGGGCGCGACGGCGGTGGCTGGTGTCGCACCAGGGGTGGATGGCACTGCGCCGGCACACGCACAGGGCGACGACGGGCCGTTCGGACCGCGCCGTGGTCCCGTCGGGCAGCTCGACCTCGACGGGACCCTCCAGCAGGAGGGGACCGTCGCCGGTGAGGACGACGCGCTGCGCCGCGTCGCCCGCGTCAGGCGACACGGGGTGCCTCCACGGCGGCGGGGAGTTCGGCGCGGATGACGACGAGCTCCTCGTGGTCCTGGCCCGGCCGCAGCAGGCCGCGGGCGCGCAGGAGCTCGGCGCGGCGGCGCATCACCGGCCCGAACGGCTCGGGCGCCCGAGCCACGACCTGCGCCCGCAGGCCCGCCGCCGTGACGCGCTCGACGGTGCGCTCGGCGTCGGCGAGGACGGACTGGGTCAGCAGCAGGTGCCCCCCGGGAGCCAGCACCCGGTGGACGTCGTCGCAGATGCGGTCGAGCACGGCGCGGCCGTCGGTCCCCCCGTCCCAGGACCGCCCGGGGCGGTGCCGGGGCAGGCGGTCGGTCGCGGCCGGCACGTAGGGCGGGTTCGCCACGACGAGGTCGAAGCGGCGGCCGCGGACGGGGGCGAACAGGTCCCCGCGGCGGACGTCGACCGTCACCCCGGCCAGGACCGCGTTCGCGCGGGCGGTGAGCACCGAGCGCATGGACAGGTCGATAGCCGTGACGCGGCGGGCACCGGCCCGCGCCGCCGCGAGGGCGAGGGCTCCACCGCCGGTGCAGACGTCGAGGACGTCCCGCCCGCCGGCCAGGTCGAGCTCGACCAGGGTGCGGGTCAGGAGCCTGGTGTCCCCCTGGGCGGGGTAGGTGCCGGGCAGTCGCAGGAGCACGTGCTCATCGTGGGTCGGGCTCGCTGGCACCGCTCGGCGAAACGGGAGTCCGTTCCACAGCGTCGGTGGGCGCGCAGCCCCGCACGCACGAGAGGGCGCACCGGAACCGGTGCGCCCTCTCGTCGGAAGCTCCCGCAGTTGGACTCGAACCAACAACCTGCCGGTTAACAGCCGGCTGCTCTGCCAATTGAGCTATGCGGGACCACTCCACGTCCGTGCGGTGGACCCGCCGTGACGACTCTCCCACCGTACCAGCCCATCAGGCGTCCCCGTGCACGCGCGGTCACGGGTCAGGCCCCGCCCTGGGCCCGTTCCTGCCACGTCCGGCGGGCCTGCTCCAGCCGGAACAGCTCGGCCGAGGCGGCCTGGTACTCCTCGGCCTGGGCCGCCGGGTCCAGGCGCATGAGGGTGCGCCGCGCGTCGGCCACGGCGCGCGTGGCGGCCTGGCCGGCGAGAGCGGCCACGAGGGAACGGCCCCAGCGTTCGAGCTCCTCCTCGCTGGAGACGGGCAGGTCGGCGGCGGCGAGCTCGTCGACCAGGGCGGCCACGGGCCCGTCGGCGTAGTCGAGCACCCGCGCCAGCCAGGCCGGGCCCTGCGGCGCCTCGACGGGCCCCCCGGCGGCGACGATCGCGTCGTGCACGGCGCGGTGGCCGGGTGCCCCGAAGGCGTCCGCCTCGAGGGCGTCGAAGACCTCGGCCACCGACCACGGCGCCTGCAGCGCGCACGACAGCACGCGCCGCTCCAGCTGGGCGACGGGGTCGTTGAGGTCGACCGCGGGGCGCGGGGGCGGCGGCGCGGCCTGGGACCGGGCCCCACCCGGCCCGGACCCGCCGGAGTGGCGCCGCACGCGGTCCAGGACGAACCGCTCGTCGAGGAACCCCGTCCAGCGGTCGAGGTTGATGGCGTACCGCTGCTGCAGCCCGCGGTCGCGGATCGCGCCGATGATCGGCGCGGCGGCGTCCAGGGCGGCGAGCCGGCCGCTCTCGGAATCGAGGTCGTAGCGCTCGATGGTGGAGCGGATGGCGAACTCGAACAGCGGCACCCGCCCCTCGACGAGCTGGCGCACGGCCTCGTCCCCGGCGGACAGGCGCAGCTCGCACGGGTCCTGACCGCCAGGGGCGACCGCGACGTACGTCTGCGCGCTGAAGCGCTGGTCGAGCTCGTAGGCCTTCATCGCGGCCTTCTGCCCGGCCGCGTCCCCGTCGAAGGTGAAGACCACCTCGGCGGCCACGTCGGCCCCGCCGAGCATCCGCTGCACGATCCGGGCGTGCTCCTCGCCGAAGGCCGTCCCGCAGGTGGCGACGGCCGTGCCCACGCCCGCGAGGTGGCAGGCCATGACGTCGGTGTAGCCCTCGACGACGACGACGCGCTTGGTGCGGGAGATCTCCCGCTTGGCCAGGTCCAGGCCGTAGAGGGCCTGGGACTTCTTGTAGACGGGCGTCTCGGGCGAGTTGAGGTACTTCGCCTCGATGCGGTCGTCGTCGAACAGGCGCCGCGCCCCGAAGGCGACGGTGTGCCCGCTGACGTCGCGGATCGGCCAGACGAGGCGGCCGCGGAACCGGTCGTACAGCCCGCGCTGGCTCTGCCCCGCCAGCCCGGAGGCGACGAGGTCGTCCTCGCCGAACCCCTTGGCGCGCAGCTGACGCAGCAGCGCATCCCCGGTGTTGGGCGCGAACCCGACGCCGAAGCGGGCGGCGTCCTCGCGGCTGAAACCCCGCTCGGCGAGGAACTGCCGCGCGGTCTCGGCCGGCCCGGGCGCCTCGAGCTGACGCGCGTAGAACTCCTCGGCCACCTCGTGCATCCGCAGCAGGCGCTGGCGCTGGCCGGCGTTGCCGGCGGGACGCTGGGCGGTCCGGCCGCCGTCGTCGACGTAGCGCAGCTGGATCCCGGCGCGCTGGGCCAGGCGCTCGACGGCGTCGGCGAACCCGAGGCCGTCGATCCTCATGACGAACTCGATGGCGTCCCCGGACTCCCCGCAGCCGAAGCAGCGCCAGCGGCCCGTGACGGGGCGGACGGTGAAGCTCGGGGTGCGCTCGTCATGGAAGGGGCACAGGCCCTTGAAGGACCCCACGCCCCCCGAGCGCAGCGTCACCTGCTCGCCCACGACCTCGTCGAGGCGGACGCGCTCCTTGACGGCCTGGAGGTCGTCTGGATGGATGCGCCCGGCCACGGGTGGAGTGTAGGCGCCGGTGCCGGCGCCCCCGGCGGGCGGCGGGTGGCAGGATCGCCCCGTGAGCAGCGAGCAGAGCAGCGGCGACGACCGCACCTGGGGCTTCCGCACCCGCGCCGTGCACGCGGGCGCCGTCCCCGAGCCCACCACCGGGGCCCGGGCCGTCCCGATCTTCCAGACGACGAGCTTCGTCTTCGAGGACGCCGCCGACGCCGCGAACCTCTTCGCGCTGCAGAAGTACGGCAACATCTACTCGCGCATCTCCAACCCGACGGTGGCCGCCTTCGAGGAGCGCATCGCCTCCCTGGAGGGCGGCCTGGGCGCGCTGGCCTGCGCCAGCGGGCAGTCCGCGGAGTTCCTGACGTTCGCGGCCCTGGCCGGAGCCGGCGACCACGTCGTCGCCTCCAACAACCTCTACGGCGGCACCGTCACCCAGCTCGACGTGACGCTGCGCCGCTTCGGCGTCGACACCGTGTTCGTCGACCCGACCCCGGAGGCGGTGCGGGCGGCGATCACCGACACGACCCGGTTCGTCTTCACCGAGCTCGTCGCGAACCCGTCCACGGTCGTGGCCGACGTCCGCGCCCTGGCCGACGTCGCGCACGAGGCGGGCATCCCGCTGGTCGTCGACGCCACCACCGCGACGCCGTACCTGTGCCGGCCGATCGAGCACGGCGCCGACATCGTCATCCACTCGGCCACGAAGTTCCTCGGTGGCCACGGCACGACGCTGGGTGGGGTCGTCGTCGACGCCGGCACGTTCCCGTGGGACAACGGGAAGTTCCCCGCCATGACCGAGCCCGTCGCCTCCTACGGCGGCCTGTCGTGGTGGGGGAACTTCGCCGAGTACGGGTTCCTCACCAAGCTGCGCAGCGAGCAGCTGCGCGACATCGGCGCGACCCTCTCGCCGCACTCGGCGTTCCTGCTGCTCCTGGGCGTCGAGACGCTGCCGCAGCGGATGCGCGAGCACGTCGCCAACGCCCAGCGCGTCGCGGCCTGGCTCGAGGCCGACGACCGGGTGTCGTGGGTGCGGTACTCCGGGCTGCCCTCGCACTCCCACCACGCCCTCGCCCAGCGGTACCTGCCCGAGGGTCCCGGGGCGGTGTTCTCCTTCGGCGTCGCCGGCGGACGCGCTGCGGGGGAACGGTTCATCGACAGCGTGCAGCTGTGCTCGCACCTGGCGAACATCGGCGACGCCCGCACGCTCGTGCTGCACCCGGCGTCCACCACGCACCAGCAGTTGTCCGCCGACCAGCTCCAGGCGGCGGGGGTGCCCGCCGACCTCATCCGCATCAGCGTGGGCCTGGAGGACGTCGAGGACGTCCTGTGGGACCTCGACCAGGCCCTCGCCGCGGCCGTGAAGGGGAACTCGTGACCGATCCGCAGACCAGCTCGGGCAGCCCCTCCGACGTCGGGACCGTCGCGGCCCCGGAGAACCTGCGGGAGCAGCCCGCGGCCACGGGGTCCAAGGACGCCCCGAGCACGACGTGGACGGCGCCCTCGGCCGGGGAGCGGCTGCGGATCCTGCGCCGCACGAAGACCGTCGCGGTCCTGGGCGCCTCGAACAAGCCGTCGCGGGCCTCGTACTTCGTCCAGACCTACCTGCTCGCCGACTCCGACTTCGAGCTGTGGTTCGTCAACCCGAACGAGACCGAGATCCTCGGCCGCCCGGCCTACCCCTCGCTCGCGGAGCTGCCCGGCGTCCCCGACCTCGTCGACGTCTTCCGCCGCCCCAGCGAGCTGGACGCGGTCCTCGACGACGTCATCGCCGTCGGCTCCCCCGTGCTGTGGATGCAGCTCGGCCTGGCCGACGAGGCCGTCGCCCGCCGCGGCGCCGAGCACGGCGTGACCGTCGTGATGAACCGCTGCCTGAAGATCGAGCACGCCCGGTTCCACGGCGGGCTGCACCTGGCCGGGTTCGACACCGGGGTCATCTCCTCGCGGCGCCGCTCGCGCTGAGGCCGGCCCGTCGGGGCCTGGTGCCGTCCCGGTCTCCACAGGGCCCCGCCGTCCACAGCCGGCTCGCGGCCGCGTCCCGGGAACGGCCGGCCCGCCTAGCGTCCCGGGCATGACCAGACGACTCCCCTGGGTCGCCCTCGGCGCCGGCGGCGCCCTCGCCGTGCAGGTCGCCGCCGGGCTCGGCGTCGCCGCGTACGCCGTCGCGACCGACCGCGGCGACTCCGAGACGATCATGAACCCACCCGTGGCCCGGGAGCTGGACTCCCCGCCGCCCTGGCCCGTGGGCACCTGCCTGCGCGAGCAGCGACCGGCCCCGTGCACCGAGGGGCACGACGCCGAGGTCGTGGCGATCACCGACCCCGGCGGCGTGCCCACCGACGACGTGCGGCGCTGGACGGCCGACGCCGTGTGCGCCCGGACGGTGACCACCCTCGCCGCCGGCCTGCGGCCGGCGCTGTTCACCTACGCCTCGCTCTACCCCTCACCGGAGGTGTCCCGGCGCGACGCCCGCGTGACGTGCCTCCTGGTCGCGCCCCGGCGCACCCCGCTGGTGGGCTCGCTCACGGCCGGGGACCTGCGTCCCCCGCAGCCGCCCCTGCCGTTCGAGTGACCCTCAGCGCGACCCGGTGAGCCTGTCGTGCCAGGCCAGGGCGGAGACGTCGGTGAGGGAGGCGACCTGGTCGACGACGACGCGCAACCGCGCGGCGTCGTCGGCGGCCTGGGCGTGGTCCTCGCGGAACGGGGGTTCGAGCACGTCGGGCCCACCCGCGACGAGGGCGGCGAGCAGTTCGTGCAGAAGTTCGCGCTGGCGGGCGTAGAACGGCTGGCGTTCCTGCGCGCTCATGACGAACGTGGCCGCGACGCCCTTGAGGACGGCGACCTCCAGCGTCGTGTCGGCCGGCACCACGACGTCGGCCGCGTACCGGGTGAGGCGGCCGTCCCCGTGGCGTTCGCGGGTCGCGCGCTCGGCGGCGTTCGCGAACCGGCCGATGAGCTGGGAGGTCATGTCCTTCAGGGCCGCGAGGTGGCGCCGCCCGCCGAAGACCTCACCGGGTCGTTCGCCGGCCCAGAAACCGGAGGAGGACAGCCGTTGCAGCGCAGCGTCCACCGCGTCGTCGGAGGCCTCGGGCAGGTACCAGTCCCGCACCTGCGCGGCCACCCGGGCCCGGATCTCGGCCTGCTCCAGCCAGTCGAGGCGGACGTGCCCGGCCACGACGGCGTCCTCGACGTCGTGCACCGAGTAGGCCACGTCGTCGGCGAAGTCCATGACCTGCGCCTCCACGCACGGGCGGTTCTCCGGCGCCCCCGGTTCCCCGCCGCGCAGCCAGGCGAAGACCTCGGCATCCTCGGCGTAGGCGCCGAACTTCGACGTCGCCCGCGGGGCCTTGCCGTGCAGCCAGGGGTACTTGGTGGCCGCGTCCAGGCTGGCCCGGGTGAGGTTCAGCCCGACCGGGGACCCGTCCGCGGCGACCGACTTCGGTTCCAGGCGGGTGAGGATGCGCAGCGTCTGGGCGTTGCCCTCGAACCCGCCGATGCCGGCGGCGGCCTCGGCCAGGGCGCGTTCGCCGTTGTGCCCGAACGGCGGGTGCCCGAGGTCGTGGGCCAGGCAGGCGGTGTCCACGACGTCGGGGTCGCACCCGAGGGCGGCCCCGAGTTCGCGGCCGACCTGGGCGACCTCCAGGGAGTGCGTCAGCCGGTTGCGGACGAAGTCGTCGGTGCCCGGGCCCACGACCTGCGTCTTGGCCGCGAGGCGGCGCAGCGCCGAGGAGTGCAGGACGCGGGCCCGGTCGCGCATGAAGGCGCTGCGGCCGTGGGTCTTCGGGGGCTCGGTGGCCCACCGTTCGACGTCGGCCGGTCCATAGCCGCTCATCCGCCAGACACCGACAGCTCGGCCTGGCGGATCATCTCCGCGGCCGCGCCGGTGAGCTCCTGGGACTCCAGCCACCCCTCGGGCAGCGCGACCCGCGCCTGCGGCGACCCGGCCCGGCCGCGCGAACCCTCCGCGGCCGCCCCCGGGTGGGGCTGGTCCAGGTCGAGGTCGGCGATGAGCTCGTCCAGCGCCTCCAGGGTGTCGACCAGGCCGAGCCGGGCCCGCATGTCCCCGCCGACGGCGTACCCCTTGAAGTACCAGGAGATGTGCTTGCGGATGTCGCGGCAGCCGCGCAGCTCGTCGCCGTAGAAGTCGACGAGGAGCTTGGCGTGCCGGCGCAGCACCTGCGTCACCTGGCGCAGCCCGGGCCGCACGCGCTCGGGGCGGCCGGCGAACCCGGCCTCCAGGTCGGCGAACAACCAGGGCCGCCCCAGGCAGCCGCGTCCGACCACGACCCCGTCGACCCCGGTGCGCTGCACCATGTCGAGGGCGTCCTCCGCGCTCCAGACGTCCCCGTTGCCCAGGACCGGGATGGAGGTGACGGTCTCGCGCAGCCGGGCGATGGCGTCCCAGTCGGCGTGCCCGGAGTAGTGCTGGGAGGCGGTGCGCCCGTGCAGGGCGACGGCGGCCACGCCCTCCTGCTCGGCCGTGCGGCCGGCCTGCAGGTACGTCAGGTGGTCGTCGTCGATGCCCTTGCGCATCTTCACCGTCACCGGGATGCCGCCCCTGGAGGCTTCGGTCACCGCCCCGCGCACGATCTGGCGGAACAGGTCCGCCTTCCACGGCAGGGCCGACCCGCCGCCCTTGCGCGTGACCTTCGGGACGGGGCAGCCGAAGTTCAGGTCCACGTGGTCGGCGAGGTCCTCGGCCACGATCATCTCAACGGCCTTGGCGACGGTCAGCGGGTCCACCCCGTACAGCTGCAGGCTGCGCGGGCGCTCGGCCGGGGTGAAGGAGATGAGCCGCATCGTCTCCGGCGTGCGCTCCACGAGCGCGCGGGAGGTGATCATCTCGCTGACGTAGAAGCCCTCGCCCTGCTCACGGCAGAGCTGGCGGTAGGCGGAGTTGGTGATGCCGGCCATCGGCGCCAGGACGACCGGGGTCGCCGAGACGAGGGGGCCGATCCTCAGCGGCCGGACGGCGGTCGTCGTGGGTGCACTCACGCACCCATTGTGGACCCCGCCGGCGGCCCGACGTGGCCTGCCGCCTCAGCTCCGGGACGTCGCGTGCCGGCCCGGCGGCGCCGGCCGGCGCAGCACCGCGAACACCACCAGCCCGGCCAGCAGGCCCCAGAACGCGCTGCCGATCCCGGCGAACGTCAGCCCCGAGGCCACGACGGCGAACGTCGCACCGGCGGTGACCCGGTGCGCGGTGTCGGCCAGGGCCGAGACGAGCCCGCCGACGAAGGAGTCCAGCAGCGCCAGGCCCGCGACGGCCTCGACGAGCACGGGGTCGGTGCTGCCGACGAGCCCGGCGATGGGTGCGGCCAGCAGCCCGAGGACGAGGTAGCCCGCTCCCCCGGCGACGGCGGCGATCCAGCGCCGGCCGGGGTCGCGGTCGGCGCCGGGCCCGGCGATGATCCCGGCCGCGAGCGCCGAGAGGTTGACGGTGTGCCCGCCGAAGAGGGCGGCGGCCCCGCTGCCCAGGCCCGCGCCGACGAGGACCCGGCCGGTGGGCACGTCCCGGTAGCCGAGCTGCTCCAGGATCGTGAACCCCGGGATGTTCTGCCCGGCCATCGTCACGACGTACAGGGGCACGCCGAGGGAGACGAGCACGAACGGGTCGAGCTCGGGCAGGACGGGGGTGAGCCGGGGCACCCAGTCCAGCGCGACGCCCCCGGGCAGGTCCGCGACGGTGGCCGCGAGCGCGACGAGCATCGCGGCGGGCACGGCCAGCGCCGGCCGGGACCGCCGCAGCACGAGCCAGACGAGGACGACGAGCAGGGCCGGGGCGGGCACCCGGCCCACGGCGGTGACCGGCGCCAGGCACAGCGGGAACAGGACCCCGGCCAGCAGCGCCCCGGCGACGGGGGTCGGCACGCGGCGCACGAGCCGGGCCAGCGCGGGCCAGGCGCCGGTGACGACGACGAGCAGCGCGCACAGGCCGAAGGCGCCGACGGCCGCGTCGAGGGAGCCGGTGCGCCCCTGGGCGGCCACGAGCAGCGCGGCCCCCGGCGTCGACCAGACGAAGGACAGCGGCAGCCGCGTGCGCCAGGACAGCAGCGCGGCCAGGGCGCACTGCGCCAGGCACAGCGCCAGCAGACCAGACGCGGCCTGCGCCGGGCTCGCCCCGACGGCCGTGAGGCCGGCGAGGACGAGCACGAACGAGGAGGCGAACCCCGTGACCGAAGCGACCGCCCCGGCCGCCAGCGGCTGGCTCAGCGGGCCGGACGTCGCCGGTGCGGTGGGCACCACGGGACCCACCGGGGGTCAGGCCCCGAGGAGGCGGGCCCCCAGCCACTGCGACACCTGGGACAGGCCGACGCGCTCCTGGGCCATGGTGTCGCGCTCGCGGATCGTCACGGCCTGGTCCTCGAGGGTGTCGAAGTCGACGGTGATGCAGTACGGCGTGCCGACCTCGTCGTGGCGGCGGTAGCGGCGGCCGATGGCCCCGGCGTCGTCGAACTCGACGTTCCAGTGGGTGCGCAGCTCCGCGGCCAGGTCCTTGGCCTTGGGCGAGAGCTGCTCGTTGCGCGACAGGGGGAACACGGCCGCCTTGACCGGGGCGAGCCGGTGGTCCAGGCGCAGCACGGTGCGCTTGTCCACGCCGCCCTTGGTGTTGGGGGCCTCGTCCTCGGTGTAGGCGTCGACGAGGAAGGCCATGAGCGAGCGGGTCAGGCCCGCGGCGGGTTCGATGACGTAGGGCACCCAGCGCTCGCCCTTGGTCTGGTCGAAGTACGACAGGTCGACGCCGGACTCCTCGGCGTGGGTCTTCAGGTCGTAGTCGGTGCGGTTGGCGATGCCTTCCAGCTCGCCCCACTCCGAGCCCTGGAACCCGAACCGGTACTCGATGTCCACGGTCCGCTTGGAGTAGTGCGACAGCTTCTCGGCCGGGTGCTCGAAGAACCGCAGGTTGCCCGCGTCGATGCCCAGGCCGGTGTACCAGGACATGCGCTCGTCGAGCCAGTACTGGTGCCACTGCTCGTCGGTGCCGGGCTCGACGAAGAACTCCATCTCCATCTGCTCGAACTCGCGCGTGCGGAAGATGAAGTTCCCCGGCGTGATCTCGTTGCGGAAGCTCTTGCCGATCTGGCCGATGCCGAACGGCGGCTTCTTGCGCGCCGAGCCCATGACGTTGGCGAAGTTCACAAAGATGCCCTGCGCGGTCTCGGGCCGCAGGTAGTGCAGGCCCTCCTCGTTGTCGACGGCGCCGAGGTAGGTCTTCATGAGGCCGGAGAAGTCGCGCGGTTCGGTCCACTGCCCGCGCACGCCGGTGTCGGGGTCGGGCACGTCGGCCAGGCCGTTCTCCGGCGGGTGGCCGTGCTTGGCCTCGTAGGCCTCCAGCAGGTGGTCGGCGCGGTAGCGCTTGTGGGTCTGCAGGGACTCCACGAGCGGGTCGGTGAAGACGGCGACGTGACCGGAGGCCTCCCACACGCGCCGGGGCAGGATGACCGAGGAGTCCAGGCCCACGACGTCCTCGCGGGTGGTGACCATCCGGCGCCACCACTGGCGCTTGATGTTCTCCTTCAGCTCCACGCCCAGGGGGCCGTAGTCCCAGGCCGAGCGGGTACCGCCGTAGATCTCCCCCGACGGGAACACGAACCCCCGCCGCTTGGCGAGGTTGATGACGGCGTCGAGGCGGGATGCGGCCACGCTGGGGTCTCCTGTCCGGCTGGGTGTCGGCGGCGTCCGCGCGCTCGGGGCGCGGACCCCTGGGAGGTTACGCGCTGAGCGAGCACCCGCGCCGCGGGGCCCGCAGCGTTCGGTCCCGGTGGCCCGGCCGCCGTAGGCTGACCCGACGGGCCCGGCGGTGCGACCGGGCCCGACCCGAGGAGAGCGAGGAACCGTGTCGGTGCCGGCCCGTCGGTCCACCAGGCAGCGCTCGGCCGTCTCGGCGGTCCTCGACGAGACGGACGCGTTCATGTCGGCCCAGGACCTGCACGCGCGGTTGCGCGAACGCGGGGAGAACGTGGGCCTGGCCACCGTCTACCGCGCTCTGCAGGTGCTCGCCGAGGACGGCGACGTGGACGTCCTGCGCACCGACGACGGCGGCGAGGCCGTCTACCGCCGCTGCAGCACCGGGCACCACCACCACCTCGTGTGCCGGCGCTGCGGGGCCACGGTCGAGGTCGAGGGCCCGCAGGTCGAGGCGTGGGCGAAACGGGTCGGCGCCGAGCACGGCTTCACGGCCGTGCAGCACGTCGTGGAGGTCTTCGGCGTCTGCGCCGCCTGCAGCGCCCGGTCCTGACCCGCACCCGACCCGCACCCGACCCGCACCGCCCGACCCGCCCCTCAGCGGTCCCCGAGCCAGGGTTCCAGACCGTCCTGCGGCGCGGTCCAGGCCGCGCTCTCGGCGGGGGTGGCCAGGATCCGCTCGAAGGCGGCGCTGACGCGCTCGGCGTCGCCCTCGTCGACGCCGGTGACGACGAGGCGGGTGCGGGGGCGCTCGCCGCGGCGGGCGTCCCAGGTGCCGATCGTGCCGATGCTGAGCTGCCCGCCGGCGCCGTCCCACGCGCACACCACGTCCGGGCGCGAGGGCACCCAGAAGAACCCCCGGGCCCGCAGCCGGCCCGCGCCGACGGCCTCGATCTCGGCCAGCAGCCGGCCCGGGTGCAGCGGCGCGGTCGTGCGCAGGTCGAGGGTGAACACCCCCAGCCGGTCGTCGGCCCCGCTCGGGCGCGCCGCGCGCAGGTCGCTGCGGCGCAACGGTTCCGCGGTCCGGCCGGGGGTGGCGAGGCGACGCGGGGCGAGGACGTCGGCGGCGTCGGCGGCGAGCAGGTCGGCCACGACGCACCCGGGCGCGGTGACGTGGTCGAGCAGCACGGCCGAGCGGGCGGGCAGCTCGCCGTCGACGAGGACGAGGTCGGCCTCGTCGAGCTGGTGGGCCAGCACCTCCCCCACGGCGCGCTCGGTCTCCGCGCCACCGGCGTCGACGACGAGCTCGTCGCCGAGGAGGTCCTCCAGCAGGCCGGGACCGTGGGTCACGGCGACCACGCCGGTGACGGTGACCAGGTCGGCGAGGTCGTCGCCGCCGTCGGTGCCCAGGGTCAGGGCCTGCAGGACGGCCAGGGGTTCGGCGGCGACGGGCAGGGCCAGCACCAGGTGCCGCACCCGCCCGGCCCGGGCGAGGGCGGCCACCGCGGGCAGGACGTCCTCGCGCAGGGCGCAGCCGAGGCAGGCGTGCTCCAGCGGGACCTCGACGTCCTCCAGCACGTGGTCGAAGGCGGCGGCGAGGCGGTGCAGCCGGCCGGGGGCCAGGTCGTAGCGCAGCAGCACCGTGCCGGGCCCGCCCCACAGGGCGGTGGCCGTGGCGCTGTCGCGCAGCACGGGGTCCATCGACGTCAGCACGGTCACGGGCAGGGGCACGGGCACTCCTTCTTGAGATCCATTCTCAGGTGGAGGACGCTACCAGAGGCCCCGACGCGCCCCACGCCCTCCCACGTGCCCGGTACCGGCGGTGACCCCCGGTAACGTCGGGGGCCAACCACCGTCCTCGACATCCCCGGGAGTACCCGTGAACCGCTCCGAGCTCGTCACCGCCGTCGCCCAGCGCGCCGGTCTGACCCAGTCCGACACCGACTCCGTGATCAACGCCCTGGGCGACGTGCTCGTCGAGGCCGTCGCCAAGGGCGAGCCCGTCAAGCTCCCCGGCCTGCTGACCGTCGAGCGCGTCGAGCGGGCCGCCCGCACCGGCCGCAACCCGCGCACGGGCGAGACCATGGAGATCGCCGCCTCCTACGGCGCCAAGCTGACCGCCGGCTCCAAGCTCAAGGCCGCCGCCAACGGCAGCTGAGGCCCGCACCGCCCCGGCTCCCTGCCGGGACCCCCCTCGGTTTCGCATCGGAGGGGCGACACGCAAGACTGCTCCGCGAGAAGCAGTCAGCACGTGCACACGGAGTCAGCGTCGACCCCCGGGCACCCGGCAGGGAGGCGAGGCGACGCATGAGCGCACCGACGGACGAAGGGCTGCAGCCGGAGCTGCAGACCCCGCCCGGGCAGAGCACGCCCGGAGCGACCCGCGCGTCGAACGACGTGCTCACGGTCGACGGGGTCTCCTCCGACGAGGGGCACGCCGCGTTGCGGGCCTCGGTCCGCAAGCTGGGCGAACTGCTCGGGGAGTCCCTGACCCGGCACGAGGGGCGCGAGCTGCTCGACCTCGTCGAGCAGGTCCGCCAGCTCGCCCGCCGCCCCGACGACGGGGCCGAGCTGGCCCAGCTGCTGTCCGGCGTCGACGACGCCACCGCCATCAACCTGGCCCGCGCGTTCACCGCCTACTTCCAGCTCGCCAACGCCTCCGAGCAGCTGCACCGCGGCCTGGAGCTGTCCCGCGCCTCCGCCGGCGGCCTGGACGGCACCCTGGAACGACTGGGTGAGGCGCTGCGCTCGGGGGACCTGGACCGGGGCGCGGCCCAGGACATCCTCGGGCGCCTGCAGCTGCGGCCGGTCTTCACCGCCCACCCCACCGAGTCCAGCCGCCGCTCGGTCCTGGACCTGCTGCTGCGCATCACGACGATCGTGGAGGCCTCCGAGGACGCCTCCCAGCGCCCGCTCGACGCCCGCCGCGGCCAGCGCCGCCTGGCCGAGCTCGTCGACGAGCTGTGGCAGACCGACGAGCTGCGCGTCCTGCGCCCCCGCCCCGCCGACGAGGCGCGCTCGGCCCTGCACCACCTGCGCAACCTCACCTCCACCGTCCTGCCGGACCTGCTGGAGGACCTCGCCGTCGGCCTCGACGAGCTCGGCCTGGCCCTGCCCGCCGACGCCCAGCCCCTGCGCTTCGGCAACTGGGTCGGCGGCGACCGCGACGGCAACCCCAACGTCACCCCCGAGGTGACGGCCGAGGTCCTGGGCATGCAGCACGACGCCGCCCTGGACGTGCTGACCGCCGCCACCCGCGACCTCATGACCGAACTGGCCGCCTCCACCCAGATCGTCGGGTTCTCCGAGGACCTGCTGGCCTCCCTGGAGGCCGACGCGCAGGCCCTGCCGCAGGTGCGCACCGCCCGCGCCCACCTCAACGGCGAGGAGCCCTACCGGTTCAAGCTGTCCTACGTCCTGGCCCGCCTGGAGGGCACCCGCGCCCGCCTGCACAGCGGCGCCGAGCACGTGCCGGGCCGGGACTACGCCGGGGTCGAGGAGTTCACCGCCGAGATCCGGATGCTGCAGGACTCGCTGCGCGCCAACGACGGCGACCTCGTCGCCGACGGCGCCGTCGCGCGCCTGCTGCGGGTGGCCCGGGCCGTCGGGTTCGGCCTGGCCACCCTCGACGTGCGCGAGGACGCCGGCAAGCACCACACCGCCCTGGCCGCGATCTACGACCGCCTCGGGGAACTCATCACGCCCTACGCCGACCTGGACCGGACGGCCCGCACGAAACTGCTGTCCAAGGAGCTGACGGGCCACCGGCCGCTCATCGGCTCGGCCGCGCGGACCCTCACCGACACCCCGGCCACGGTCCTGCAGCTGTTCTCCACGATCCGCACCGCGCTGGAGCGCTACGGCGACGACGTCATCGAGACGTACATCGTCTCCATGACCAAGGGCATCGACGACATCTTCGCCGTCGTCGTCCTGGCCCGTGAGGTCGGCCTCGTGGACCTGGCCGAGACGCCGGGCGCGAACGACGTGGCCCGCATCGGGTTCGCCCCGCTGTTCGAGACGGTCACCGAGCTGGAGAACGCCGAGGAACTCCTGGAGGGGCTGCTGTCGGACCCCTCCTACCGCCGCGTCGTCGCCGCCCGCGGGGACGTGCAGGAGATCATGCTCGGCTACTCCGACTCCTCCAAGGACGCCGGCATCGCGGCCTCGCGCTGGCAGATCCACCGCGCCCAGCGCGCGCTGCGCGACGTGGCCCTGCGCCACGGGGTGACCCTGCGGCTGTTCCACGGCCGCGGCGGCTCCGTCGGCCGCGGCGGCGGGCCCACCGGCGAGGCGATCCTGGCCCAGCCCTACGGCACGCTCGACGGGCCGATCAAGGTCACCGAGCAGGGCGAGGTCATCTCCGACAAGTACGTCCAGCCCCGCCTGGCCCGGCACAACCTCGAGGTCGCCCTGTCGGCCGCGCTCGAGGCGTCCACGTTGCACCGCACGCCGTTGCAGCCGCGGGAGGTGCTCGACGGCTGGGACGAGACGATGTCGGTCGTGGCCGCCGCGGGCCAGAGCGCCTACCGCTCGCTGGTGCGCGACCCCGGCCTCGTGCCGTTCTTCCTGTCCGCCACCCCGGTGGAGGAACTGGGCAACCTCAACATCGGCTCCCGCCCCTCCCGGCGCCCCGGGGGGACCGGCGGGCTGGAGGACCTGCGCGCCATCCCGTGGGTGTTCGGCTGGACCCAGAGCCGCATCAACGTCCCCGGCTGGTTCGGCGTCGGGTCCGGGTTGCGGGCCGCCCGCGAGGCCGGCCACGGCGAGGACCTGCGCGCGATGGTCACCGACTGGGCGTTCTTCCGCAGCTTCATCTCCAACGTCCAGATGACGCTGGCCAAGACCGACCTCGGGATCGCGGCGCATTACGTCGAGGAGCTCGTCGACGCCGACGCCCGCAGCGCCTTCGAGACGATCCGCGCCGAGCACGCCACGACGCTGGAGCAGGTGCTGTGGCTGACCGGCCAGGACGAGCTCCTGGAGTCCGCACCCGTCCTGCGCCGCACCCTGGAACTGCGCGACGCCTACCTCGCGCCGCTGCACGCGCTGCAGGTCTCGCTGCTGGCCCGTTCGCGCGCCAGCGGTGAGGACGTCGACCCGGCCCTGCGCCGCGCGCTGCTGCTGACGATCAACGGGATCGCCGCGGGGATGCGCAACACCGGCTGAGCCGCCCCTCGCGGGCGGCGGTCACTCCCCCGGGGTGACCGCCGCCCCGTCCGCGGGATCGGGGGTGTCGGCCGCGCCGCCGTAGCGGCGGTTGCGCGTCGCGTACGTCTCGATCGCCGCCCACAACGCCCGCCGGTCCACGTCGGGCCACAGCACGTCGGAGAACACCATCTCGGCGTACGTCGACTGCCACGGCAGGAACCCCGACGTCCGCTGCTCCCCCGAGGACCGCCAGAACAGGTCCACGTCCGGCATGTCGGGTTCGTCGAGGTAGCGGGCGAACGCCCGCTCGTCGACGCGGTCGGGGTTCACGACCCCGGCCGCGACGTCGCGGGCCAGGGCGCGGGCGGCGTCGGCGATCTCGGCGCGCCCGCCGTAGTTCACGCACATCGTCAGCGTGCAGACGGTGTTGTCCCGCGTCATCTCCTCGGCCGCCTCCAGCTCGTTGATGACGCTGCGCCACAGGCGGGGACGACGACCGGCCCAGCGGACCCGGACCCCCCAGGAGTCCATGACGTCGCGGCGGCGGCGGATGACGTCGCGGTTGAACCCCATGAGGAACCTGACCTCCTCGGGGCTGCGCCGCCAGTTCTCCGTGGAGAACGCGTAGGCCGAGACGTGCCTCACGCCGATCTCCACGGCCCCGGCGACGACGTCCAGCAGGGACGCCTCCCCCATCTTGTGCCCCTCGATGCGCGACAAGCCCCGCTGGTTGGCCCAGCGGCCGTTGCCGTCCATGACGATCGCCACGTGCTGCGGGACCAGCTCGGCCGGCAGGTCCGGCGGCCGGACCCCCGAGGGGTGCGGCGGGGGCGGGACGACCGGGCGTCCCTCGCGGGCGGCGGGCGGGGCGGAGCGGCGTCGTCGGGGTCCGGTCACGGGCACGGGCACCAGGGTGCCAGGTGGGACCATGGGGCACGTGCCCGACCACGTGACCCCCGCCCGTTCCCCCCGCACCGCCCTCGTCCGCCACGGCGAGACGGACTGGAACCGCGACGGGCGGTTGCAGGGCCGCACCGACGTCCCGCTCAACGACACCGGCCGGGAGCAGGCGCGAGCCCTGGCCGAGCAGCTCGCCGACCCGCTCGGGGACGTCCGGTGGGCCGCGGTCACGTCCTCCCCGCTGTCCCGGGCCCGCGAGACCGCGCAGATCATCGCCGACCGCCTCGGCCTGGACCTGCTGCCGGCGCACGACGACCTCGTGGAGCGGCACTTCGGGGAGGCCGAGGGCGGCACCCTGGCCGAGCTGACGGCCCGCTACCCGCAGGGGGAACGCCCCGGGCAGGAACCGTGGGAGGACCTCGTCGCCCGGGGGTCGGCAGCCCTGCGCCGGCTGCGCGCCGAGCACGGTGACACCCCGCTCGTCGTCGTCGCGCACGGGACGTTCCTGCGGGCCACGGTCGAGGGTCTGGCCGGGGTCGAGCTGGCGCGCATGGCGAACGCGACGTCCGTCGTCGTCGAGGGGTCCGGTGGGGACTGGCGGCTGGACCGGGCGCCTCAGCGCGCCTGAACCGCCTCGGGCACCTCGAGGGGCCGTTCGACGTGGCGCAGGGAGCGGATGCCGCGTTCGAGGTGCCACTGCAGGAAGGCCGCGACCAGACCGCTGCCCTCGCGCCGGCACCGCTCCTCGGCGTCCTCGGCGAGCGCCCACTCCCCGCTGAGCAGCGCCGCGAGCAGGCCGAGGGTCTGCGGGTCCGGCGCGGCCGACCCCGGCGGGCGGCAGGCGGCGCACACCGCACCCCCGGCGGCGACGTTGAACGCCGTGTGCGGGCCGGGGTCCCCGCAGCGGGCGCAGTCGACGAAGCTGGCGGCGTACCCCGCCACGGCCAGGGAGCGCAGCAGGAACGCGTCCAGGACGAGGGGGGCGGGGTGCTCGCGGCGCGAGAGCGTCCGCAGCGCGCCGACGAGCAGCAGGTACTGCTGGGTCGCGTTCTCGCGCTCGACCTCGGTGAACCGCTCGGCCGTCTCCACCAGGGCGTGCCCGACGGTGTAGAGGCCGTAGTCGGCCGCGAGCACCTGCCCGTAGGGGGCCAGCACGTCGACCTGGGTGACCGTGTCGAGGGACCGGCCGCGGTGCAGCTGCACGTCGACGCACGTGAACGGTTCCAGCCGCGCCCCGAACCGGGAGGAGGTGCGCCGCACGCCCTTGGCCACGGCGCGGACGCGGCCGTGGTGGCGGGTCAGGAGGGTGACGATCCGGTCGGCCTCACCGAGCTTGGTGGCCCGCAGGACCACGGCCTCGTCGCGGTAGCTCTTGGCCCCGCCGATGCTGGACCCGCGCCTGCCGGACCCGCGACTGCCCGAACCCCCGCTGCCGACCACGCGACCACTGTAGGTCGCCCCACCGACAGCGCCCGTCAGCCGGCGACGAGCCGGTCGCGCCCGGAGCGCTTGGCGTCCAGGACCGCGCGGTCGGCCGCGGCGAGGGCCACGGCCGCCGAGGCCGGCCCGGCCAGGCCCGCCGAGACGGTCACGCGCAGCCCGAGGGAGATCTCCAGCCACGGCTCCTTGCGCACGACCTCCAGGAGCCGCTCGGCCGTCTGCTGCGCGCCGTGGCCGCCGGGGACCAGGACGACGAACTCGTCGGCGCCGTAGCGCACGACGACGTCGTTCGCGCCCACGGTGCGCTGCACCAGGTCCGCGACGCGGCGCAGGACGGCGTCCCCAGCGTCGCGGCCGTGCTCCTCGTTCACGGCGCGGAACCGGTCGACGTCCAGGAGGACGGCGCTGAAGCGCTGGTCGGGCCGTTCCAGGACCTGCTGCAGCCGGCGGCGGTTGCCGAGCCCGGTCATGGGGTCGACGAGGCTGGCCCGGCCCAGGCGTTCCTGCTGCTCGGCCAGCTCCCGCTGCCGGACGCGGTCCTGCAGCGCCTCGAACCGGCTCTCGCGGTCCTCCCACAACCGGGTGAGGGACACCTGGGCGAGCAGTTCCAGGGCGTCGGCGGCCTCGCTGCGCCCGTCGTGCTGGACGGCGTGACGGGCCCGCACGGACAGGGCGGTGAGCCCCCACACGTCGAGCTGGGTGGCCGAGGACACCCGCTGGACCGCGGCGAGCAGGTCCGCGGCCTCGGCCCGCTGCCCCGCGTCGGAGGCGAGCGTGGCCAGGGCGATGCGGGCGATCTGCGTCTCGGCCAGCTCCTCGCGCAACCGGAAGGCCTCCACGGCCGGGCGCAGCCGGGCCCGGGCCAGCCCGGTGTCCCCCGTGCGCTGCAGGACGAACGCCTCGACGGCCTCGGCCCGGGCCAGCATCTCGGGGTAGTCGGCCTCGGCCGCGAGCCGGCGCATGCGGGCGGTGCGCGCCAGGGCCTCGGTGTAGTGGGGCCACGCCTCCCCGGCCCGGCCGGCCACCTCGAGCATCGAGGCCCAGGCGACCTGCAGGACGGCGGCCTCCTGGGCCACGTTGAGCCGCACCCGCGCCGGGGGGAAGGTCAGGGCCAGCATCTGGACCATGAGTTCGTCGGCCGGTTCGAACAGCGCCAGGGCGTTGAGCGCCAGGGCGACCGACATCGTCGCCGAGAGGTGGTCGTAGGTGCGGATGGGCTGGGCCGAGACGATGAGCTTGCCCTCGGCGAGGTGGTCCATGGCCAGGGCGGTCATGCCGAGGTCGACGCGGGACTCGGCGAGCAGGGCCAGGGCCTTGGCCCGCCAGACGGGCTCGGCCCCGGTCCCGAGGCGGCGCAGCAGGTGCCCGGCCTCCTCGCTGGCCTCACCGGCGCGGCCGAGCTGGTGCAGCGCGACACCGCAGATGAACTGCAGGTACCGGGCGGTCCGCTCGTCCCCGACGGCCTCGCAGAACGCCAGCCCCTCGCGGCTGGCGGCGATGGCCCGCTCGCCGAAACCGTCCAGGTACAGCTTGTGGGCCCACTCGGCCAGGGTGTCGAACGGCCCGAACGGGCTCACGGGTTCGAGCTCGCCGCCCACGCCGCCCCCTCCCGATGTCGCCACCGGTGACCGCATGTCACAGGTGGTGACTGATCCTAACCGTCCGCGCCGTCCGGGGGGAGTCGAACCCGGACGGCGCGGACGTCGACCGCGGGGGCGGGGCCGTGGACCCGCGCCGGTCAGCGCAGGGCGCGGTTGACCGCCGAGACGATTGCCTTCAGCGAGGCCGTCGTGATGTTGTGGTCGATGCCCACGCCCCACAGCACGCGCCCGTCGACGGCGCACTCCACGTAGGCCGCAGCCTGGGCGTCCCCACCGGCCGACAGGGCGTGCTCGGCGTAGTCCAGGACCCGCACGTCCACGCCCTGCCCGGCCAGGGCGGCGCAGAACGCGGCGATGGGACCGTTGCCGGTGCCCTGCACCGTGCTGACGGTGCCACCGTCCCAGAGGTCGACCTCCAGGGTGTCGGCCCCGTCCACGACGCTGACGGACCGGGTGCCGCGCAGGGCGAACCGGCCCCACTCGGGGGTGCCCGTCGGGGAGGGCAGGTACTCGTCGGTGAACACCTCGAAGATCTGCCGCGAGGACACCTCCCCGCCCTGGGCGTCGGTGCGCTCCTGGATGACGCGGGAGAACTCGATCTGCAGGCGGCGCGGCAGGTCCAGCTGGTGCTCGGCCTTGAGCAGGTAGGCGACCCCGCCCTTGCCGGACTGGGAGTTCACGCGGATGACGGCCTCGTAGGAGCGACCGAGGTCCTTGGGGTCGATGGGCAGGTACGGCACGGCCCAGGTGATCTCGTCGACCCCCTTGCCCGCGGCGGCCGCGTCGCGCTCCATCGCCTCCAGGCCCTTCTTGATGGCGTCCTGGTGGGAGCCGGAGAAGGCCGTGAAGACGAGGTCGCCGCCGTAGGGCACGCGCTCACCCACGGGCAGCTGGTTGCAGTGCTCGACCGTGCGGCGGACGTGGTCGATGTCGGAGAAGTCGATCTGCGGGTCGATGCCCTGGCTGAACATGTTCATGCCCAGCGTGACGAGGTCGACGTTGCCGGTGCGCTCGCCGTTGCCGAACAGGCAGCCCTCGATGCGGTCGGCCCCGGCCAGGTACCCCAGCTCGGCCGCGGCCACGCCCGTCCCGCGGTCGTTGTGCGGGTGCAGCGACAGGATGACGTTCTCGCGGTGGTGCAGGTGCCGGGACATCCACTCGATCGAGTCGGCGTAGACGTTGGGCGTGGCCATCTCGACGGTGGCGGGCAGGTTGACGATGACCTTGCGCTCCGGCGTCGGCTCGAGAACCTCCAGGACCGCGTTGCAGATGCGCGCCGCGAACTCCAGCTCGGTGCCGGTGTAGGACTCCGGGGAGTACTCGTAGTAGACGGTCGTGCCCGGGATCGTCTCCTCGAACTTGCGGCACAGCCGGGCGCCCTGCAGGGCCAGGTCGACGATGCCGTCCTCGTCGGAGCCGAAGACGACGCGCCGCTGCAGCACCGAGGTGGAGTTGTAGAGGTGGACGATCGCCTGCTTGGCCCCGCGCAGCGACTCGTACGTGCGTTCGATGAGGTGCTCGCGGGCCTGGGTCAGCACCTGGATGCGCACGTCGTCGGGGATGAGGTCGTTCTCGACCAGCGTCCGGACGAAGTCGAAGTCGGTCTGGGAGGCCGAGGGGAACCCGACCTCGATGTCCTTGTAGCCCATGTCGACGAGCAGCTGGAACATGCGCAGCTTGCGCTCGGAGTCCATGGGGTCGATGAGCGCCTGGTTGCCGTCGCGCAGGTCGACCGCGCACCAGCGCGGGGCCTGCGTGATGCGCTTGGTCGGCCAGGTGCGGTCGGGCAGGTCGACGGTGATCTGCTCGTGGAACGGCACGTACTTGTGGAACGGCATCGGGCTGGGCGTCTGGGTGTTCTGCACGTCGTCATCTCCTGCGGGGCGGGCGGTGTGGGCGGCCGGCACGCACGACGAGGTCCCGCGACGGGGAGACCGGCCTAGCTGGCCCCGCCGCGGCGACGAAGGAGGAGGTTCTCCAGACGGGCCACGGGGCCACCGTACCCCCTCCCCTCCGGGGCGCGCCCGGCGCGCAGGGTATTGCCCTGCCGGATAGCCACTGATATCCACCATCGTCATGCGCCTCGATCGCAGGAGCGCACCGTGCCGACCGTCACGTTCACCACCGGCGCCCAGGTGGGCCGCTGGCTGCACGGGCTGCGCCGGCAGGCCGGGCTGACCCAGACGCAGCTGTCCGAGCGGACCGGCGTCTCGCAGCGCTGCATCTCCGAGCTCGAACGCGGCAAGACCGACCTCACGCTGTCCCGGCTGTTCCTGCTGACCGAGACTCTCGGCGCCACCCTCAGCGGCGGCACCTCCCCCGACGGCCCCTCGTGACGACCCTGGACGTCTGGCTGCACGGACGACGGGTGGCCGACGTCACCGACGACCCCGGGCGCCTCGTCCCCACCTGGTCCACGGACCTCCTCGAGCACGTCCCGGCTGGGCCCCGTCCTGTCGGTCCGCCTCGCGGCGCAACCGGTCGGCGTGCGACCCCCGCCTGCGCTCGTCCGCGCCCACCTCGGCGGCCTCCTGCCCGAAGTCTCGACGAGGCGCTGAGCTCACGAGCAGCGGAGGCGGTCGGGTTGCGCAGCGCCGTCTCGCGCGGCGTCGAGTTCGACGGGTTCCCCGCCCTGGTGGTCCCCCGGTTCGACCGGCACGTCGACCCCGCGACCGGCGAGGTGTCCCGGTCCCACCAGGAGGACGGAGCAGCGGCTCTGGGACTGACGAGCGATGAGATCGAATCCACGTCCGACGGGCACGGCCGGCTGCGGGCGGAGCGCAGGCCCTGCACGGTCTCGGTCTCGGGCTCGTCCTGCAGGTCGACGTAGTCCCCACCCTCCAGGACGCCAGGGCGTACCGCAGGTTCTACGCCGTCGTGCGGTAGTTCGACGTCAGCCGGCGCGCGCGGCCACGGATGTCGATGCCGTACCGGCTCAGGACGACACGCTGCCCGTGGATGCGCTGATGGGAGTCCTCGGCGATGAACAGGTCGTTCGCGCCGGGGGCGACGAGCGCGCGCAGGGAACGCCACTGACTCGGGGTGAGGTCCTGACCCTCGTCGACGAGGACGTGGCCGGAGAGCGTCGTGGATCCCTGGGCCAGTCCGGCGGCGGCGCTCGGTCAGGAGGCGGGCCAGCCGGTTGTCCTGCGAGGTGGAGTTCGTGACGTCGTGGGACTCGTCGATCACGACGGCGTCCCAGTGCTGCTTGCGCAGGTGGGCGAGGTACCGGCCGGACTCGAGGGTGTCGATGGAGATGACGACGCGCTCGTAGTGCGCGAACGGAGTGCGGTTGGCGGGCAGGTGCTGGCGGATGCGCTGGATCCCGACCGGGTCCAGCCGGACGAACGGCAGGGCGAACCGCGTCCACAGTTCGAACTGCATCTGCTCCAGGACGTGCGTGGGCGTGACGACGAGGATCCGGTCGCCCCGGCCCCGGCGAGCGACGGAGCACCGACTCCAGCCACAGGCTCGTGCGGCGGTAGCCGGGGGTGGGGTCGGCGACGGCCCGGGCGTCGGCGGGATCGACGACCTGGACGTCGTCGAGGGCGGTGGAGAAGGTCGCGGTGGTGTCCCGGACGAGCTCGGTGAACCCCTGGACCGCGACGTTCCAGTCATCGGCGGCCGACACGCCACCCGCAGAGGCGATCACCTCGTGTTCAGCACGTCGACGAGAGCAGCAGGGCCCCCGGGGACAGGACGACACCGTACCGACGATCCCGCTTGTGCTTTGGTAGCCGCTAAACCACAAGCAGGCCCACGGCAGGAGGGGTGGAGTGGGGATTCAGCCTGGAGGCGAGGCCTGGGACGACCGCCGGCGGCTGACCGCAGCCGACGAGCGCGCCCTGGCCCTCCTCGCCCGCGGCGCGAGCGCCGACGCCGCCGAGACCGAGCGGGTCGACTTCAAGGAGGAACGCGGCCGCCGCGCCTCCGGGGGGCGCGTCCTGCCCGGGGAACCCCGGTCGGGGTCCACGAACAACCGCACCCCGCGTTCCAGCGGGGAGATCACCCAGGCATCCCGCACTCCCCGGGCGAAGGAGAACGGCACCTCCTGCCACGTCTCGTCCCCGGGCGACTCCAGCTCGACGACGACCTCCCCGGAGGACACGTAGAGCTCGGCGCTGAGCCGGTGGGCGAACTCGCCGTGGTCGCTGCGTGCGTGCGGAACCGCGTGGTGGACCCCGTCCCAGACCTCGTCGCGACCGTCCTGCCCGAGGCGGCGGCGTTCCTCCAGCCAGTCGTCCAGGCCGCCGTCGTTCACGACGAGCGCACCCGCGTCCCCGTCGTCAGGTGCTCTCCCCGCTCACCCGGCGTCCCGGGCCAGGGTGCCACGCGAGGCCGGGGCCGGGGCGAGGTCCACGTCCACCCCGCCCGGACGCGGGGCACCGCGTCCACCCACAGCACCGGGGACCGCGGTGATCCCGCGCGTGTAGCGTCGGCGGCGCACCGGCGGTCACCGAGGACCCCGGCCCGACGAGGAGGAGACGGCGTGTCCCTGCACGAGATCGAGTTCGCTTCAGCCAACGGCCGCGACACCGTCCAGGCCTGGTTGTACCGGCCGCCGGGGACGGTGCGGGGCGTGGTCCAGGTCGTCCACGGCCTCGGCGAGCACTCGCGCCGGTACCTGCACCTGACGTCGACGCTGCTCGACGCCGGATTCGCCGTCGTCGCCGACGACCACGCCGGGCACGGGCGCACCGCGGTGCTGCAGGGCACCTGGGCCGACGCCGGCGCCGAGGCCGACCGGGTCGTCGTGGCCGACGAGATGACCCTGCAGCGGCACGCGCGCGAACTCCTGCCCGACCTGCCCCACGTCGTCTTCGGGCACAGCTGGGGTTCGCTCATCGCCCGCGCGATGGCCACGGACCCGGCGGCGCGGCTCAGCGGTCTGGCGCTCGGCGGGATCGCGGCCCAGATGCAGGGGTTCGAGTCCGGCCTGGACCGGTCGGCCCTGCGAGCCCTGGCCGAGGGCGAGCAGGCCACGCAGCCGGCTCCCCCGGAACTCGTGGGTCAGCTCTTCGCGGGTTTCCTGGAAAGGTTCGGCGAGGGCGCGGGCCCGACCGCTTGGGTCGCGCTCGACGAGGACGTGGTGGCCGACCACGGCCGGGACCCGCTGAACAACTTCGGCGCCCCGTTGAGCAACCGGTTCCTCATGGGGTTCGCCGACCTGTACGACCGGGTCACCGGGGACGAGTGGTACGCGGCCGTCCCGCCGGAACTGCCGGTGCTCATCACGGCCGGGGACCAGGACCCCGTCGCGAACTACGGCGAGGGCGCCTACCACGTGGCGAACCGGCTGCACCGCAGCGGCCACGCCGACGTGCGGACCCGGGTGTTCCCCGGCGTGCGGCACGAGGTCCACAACGAGCCCCCGACGCGGGCGGAGCTGGAGCGTGAACTGGTGGAGTTCGCCACCCGCGTCTGCGGCGGCTGAGGTGGCCCACCCCGGGCACGCCTCACCCCGGGTCGCGGGCGTGCGGGTCGTGCCCGTGGCGGGGCAGGACTCCATGCTCCTCAACCTCTCCGGGGCGCACGCGCCGTTCTTCACGCGGAACGTCGTCGTGCTCACCGACACCGACGGCCGCACCGGCGTCGGGGAGGTCCCCGGCGGGGAGCCGATCCGGGCCACGCTCGAGGCGGCCGGGGACCTGCTGCGCGGCCGGCTCGTGGCCGACCACCGGAACCTGCTGCGGGCGGTCGGGCAGACGTTCGCGGGCCGCGACGTCGCCGGCCGCGGCCTGCAGACGTTCGACCTGCGCACCACCGTGCACGTCGTCACCGCCCTGGAGTCGGCGTTGCTGGACCTGCTGGGGCAGTTCCTCGGGTTGCCGGTGGCCGACCTGCTCGGGGAGGGCCGGCAGCGCGACCGCGTGCAGGCCCTGGGGCACCTGTTCTTCGTCGGGGACCGCAGGTCCACGGACCTGCCGTACCGCAGCGCGGCGGACCCCGTGGACGACTGGACCCGGCTGCGGGACGAACCCGCCCTGGACGCGCAGGCCGTCGTCGCCCTCGCCGAGGCGGCCCACGAGCGCTACGGGTTCGCCGACTTCAAGCTCAAGGGCGGGGTGGTGCCCGGGGAGGAGGAGGCCGAGGTCGTCACGGCGCTGGCCCGGCGGTTCCCGGACGCGCGGATCACGCTGGACCCCAACGGGTGCTGGCCGCTGACCGGGGCCGTGGCCCTGGGCCGGCGGCTGCGCGACGTGCTCGCCTACGCCGAGGACCCGTGCGGGGCCGAGGGCGGGTTCTCCGGCCGCGAGACGATGGCCGAGTTCCGCCGCGCGACGGGGTTGGCGACGGCGACGAACATGGTCGCCACCGACTGGCGCCAGCTCGCGCACGCGGCGCAGGCGCACGCCGTGGACATCCCGCTGGCCGACCCGCACTTCTGGACGATGGCGGGGTCGGTGCGCGTCGCGCAGCTGTGCGAGGCGTGGGGCCTGACGTGGGGGTCGCACTCGAACAACCACTTCGACGTGTCGCTGGCGATGATGACCCACGTCGCCGCCGCCGCCGCCGGGAACGTGACGGCGATCGACACGCACTGGATCTGGCAGGACGGTCAGCGCCTGACGAGGGAACCGCTGCGGATCCGCGACGGGTTCCTCGACGTGCCGACCGTTCCGGGTCTGGGGGTCGACCTGGACGAGGACCGGCTCGCAGAAGCGCACGAGCTGCACCTGACGCACGGTCTCGGCGCCCGCGACGACGCGGCCGCGATGCGGTTCCTCGTCCCGGGCTGGACGTTCGACGCCAAGCGGCCCGCGCTGGACCGGCCGGGCACCCGTGGGGTTCCCGCGTGACGTCGCCCACCTGGGACCCGGCGCAGTACGCCCGGTTCTCCTCCCCCCGGTCCCGCCCCTTCCACGACCTCGTGGCGCAGATCGGCGCGACCGCACCGCGCACCGTCGTCGACGTCGGCTGCGGACCGGGGAACCTCACGGTCGAGCTCGCCCGACGCTGGCCCGGGGCGAGCGTGCGCGGCCTCGATCCCTCCGCCGAGATGGTCGCGGCGGCCCCGGCCGACGCCGGGGTGGAGTTCGCCGTCGCGAGCGCCGAGGAGTTCGACGCGACGGGGATCGACGTCGTGGTGTCGAACGCGGTCCTGCAGTGGGTCCCGACCCACCGGGACCTGCTGCGGCGGTGGGCCTCCCAGCTCTCCCCCGGCGCCTGGCTGGCGTTCCAGGTGCCCGCGAACTTCGACGCCCCCTCCCACGTCCTCATGCGGGAACTGGCGGCCTCCCCGCCGTGGCGGCACCGCCTCGCCGGCGTCCTGCGCGGGACGGAGTCGGTCGCGGCCCCCGGGGAGTACCTCGACCTGCTCACGGGCGCCGGACTGCTCGCCGAGGTGTGGCAGACGGAGTACCTGCACGTGCTGCCCGGCGAGGACCCGGTGCTGGAGTGGGTGCGGGGCACCGGGTTGCGCCCCGTCCTGCAGGCCCTCGACCCCGCGAGCGCGGCCGAGTTCGAGCGCGAGTACGCGGCCCTGCTGCGCGAGGCCTACCCGGCGCGCGACTACGGCACGCCGTTCCCGTTCCGGCGGACGTTCGCGGTCTCGACGCTGCCCACCTGACCCGCGGGCACCGCGCCGTCGACGTCCAGCAGTTCCAGCAGGTGCGGCGCCGGGGAACTGCCCGCCGACGTCACGACCGACACCACCCACTCCGGGGCGTCGGCCGGCATCGCGAGGACGCTCAGCCGCGCCGCCTCGGGCTTGGCGGCGACGTGCCGCGGGACGACCGCCGTCCCCAGCCCCCGGTTCACCAGATCGAGCAGGGCGTGGACGTCCCCCACGGAGAACCGGACGCGGCGGTGCACGCCTCGGGCCGCGCACGCCGCGTCGGTCAGCGGCCGCACCCCCCACGAGGCGACGAAGTCGATGAACGGCGAGGCCGGCAGGTCGGCCCAGTCCACGCCCGCCCGGCCGGCGAGGGGGTGCTCCGGGGGTACGAGCAGGACGAGGGGTTCGCGACCCAGCTCGGTGGCCGGGAGGACCCCGAGGTGCTCGGTGGTGGCGACGAAGGCGAGGTCCAGCTCACCGTCGCGGACGCGGCTGACGAGGTCGTGGGACCCGGCCTGCTCGAAGTGCACCTCGACCTGGGGGAAGCGGCGGTGGAACCGCTCCAGCAGCGTCGAGACGTCGACGACGCCGAGGCACTGCTCGGCCCCCACCCGCAGCGTCCCGGACAGCCGGTGGGTCGCCTGCACGACGGCGTCCCGGGCCGCCGTGGCCTGCGCCAGCATGGTCCGCGCGAACGGCAGCAGCGCCAGCCCCGCGTCGGTGGGCTGCACCCGGCGGGGGCTGCGCTCGAACAGCGCGGTGCCGAGCTCGTCCTCCAGCGTCCGGATGGCCGCGGACAGCCCCGACTGCGACACCCCGCTGAGGGCGGCGGCGCGGGTGAACTGCCGCTCGTCGGCCAGCGCCACGACGTACTGCATCTGTCGGAGGTCCATGCAGAAATCGTACTCATGGACTTGATGAGTCCCAGTTGTTGGACTTCTGGGACCGGGGTTCCTAGGCTCGCCGACGTGAAGCAGCGCAGCCTCGGGCGCCCCGGCGCCCCCACCACCCGACAGGTCTCCGCCATCGGCCTCGGCGGCATGCCGCTGAGCATCGAGGGCCGCCCCGACACCGACCGCGCGATCGCCACCGTGCACGCCGCCCTCGACGCGGGCGTCACCCTCATCGACACCGCCGACGCCTACCACCGCGACGCGAACGAGGTCGGCCACAACGAGGAGCTCATCGCCCGCGCCCTGCGCGAGTACGGTTCCTCGACCGACGACGTGGTCGTCGCCACCAAGGGCGGGCACCTGCGCCCCGGCGACGGCTCCTGGACGAAGAACGGCGACCCGGCCTACCTCAAGGAGGCCGCGAAGGCGTCCGCGCGCCGTCTCGGCGTGGAGGCCATCGGCCTCTACCAGTTCCACCGCCCCGACCCGGACGTCCCGTACGCCGACTCCGTCGGTGCGCTGGCCGAACTCCTCGACGAGGGCGTCATCGTCCGCGCCGGCATCTCCAACGCCGACGTCGACCAGATCGAGGAAGCCGACCGCGTCCTCGGCGGCCGGCTCGTCTCGGTGCAGAACCAGTTCTCCCCCGCGTTCCGCAGCAGCCTGGGCGAGCTGGAGCACTGCGCCTCGCGCGGCATCTCGTTCCTGCCGTGGTCGCCGCTGGGCGGCATCTCCAACGCCGCCGAGCTCGGCAGCCGGCACGCGGTGTTCGCCGAGGTCGCGCAGGCCCACGGGGTGAGCCCGCAGCAGGTGACGCTGGCCTGGGAACTCGCCCTCGCTGACGTCGTGCTGCCCATCCCGGGTTCCTCGCGGCCCGCGAGCATCACCGACTCCCTCGCCGCCGCCGACCTGGAACTCTCGGCGGACGAGATCGCCCGCCTGTCCGCCGCGACCACCGGGGACGCCGCGTGAAGACCTTCGCCCTCGGCACCTCCGACCTGCAGGTGCCCAACGTCGTCCTCGGCCTCATGCGCATCGCGGAGATGCCCGACGAGGACATCCGCACCCTCGTGGCCACCGGCCGCGAGGTGGGCATCACGATGGTCGACCACGCCGACGTCTACGGCGGGTCCAAGCACCGGTGCGAGGAACGCTTCGCGCAGGCCGTGCAGCTCAGCTCCTCCGAGCGCGAGCGGACGATCATCCAGTCCAAGGCCGGGATCGTCCCCGACGGCCCGTACTTCGACTTCTCCCACGAGCACATCGTCGACTCGGTCGAGGGGTCGCTCAAGGCCCTGGGCACCGACCACCTCGACGTGCTCCTCCTGCACCGGCCCGACGCCCTCGTCGAACCCGAGGAGGTCGCCAGGGCGTTCGACGAGCTCCACGTCGCGGGCAAGGTCCGGCACTTCGGGGTCTCCAACCAGACGCCGGGCCAGATGGACCTGCTGCGCAAGCACGTCCGCCAGCCGCTGGTGGCCAACCAGCTGCAGTTGTCCATCACCCACGCCCCCCTGATCGCCCAGGGCGTCGCCTCGAACATGCAGGGCCTGGACCAGTCGGTCTCCCGCGAGTCCGGGACGCTGGACTACTGCCGCCTGCACGACATCACCGTGCAGGCGTGGTCGCCGTTCCAGGCCGGGTTCTTCGACGGGGTGTTCCTCGACGACGACCGCTACCCCGAGCTGAACGCGGTGCTGGACCGCCTCGCGGCGCAGTACGACGTGCCGAAGCTCGCGGTGGCGACGGCGTGGATCACCCGGCACCCGGCGAACATCCAGGTCGTGCTCGGCACGACGAACCCCGAACGGGTCCGCGCCGCGGCCCAGGGGTCCGACCTGCCCCTGACCCGGGCGGAGTGGTACGAGCTGTTCCGTGCGGCCGGTTACACCGTGCCCTGACCCGCCCTGGACCACCCGTGGTCGTGCGGGATGTCTGCACGGTGACCCGTCAGGGCCCCTCGTCCGGGCTCGTCGGGCGTCGGCGTGCAGACATCCCGCGCACCTGAGCCGCGTCGTCGAGGCGCACCCGCCCGCCCACCCCGACGTCGAGCGCGCCGCCGGCCCCGAGGCGGCGGGCGTGGGCGACGAACGCCGGCCCCGGCGCCGAGAAGCGGTCCCCCATCGTCCGGCCCAGCGCCACGGGGTGCAGCGTCCCCCAGTGCACCGGCACCGAAACCCCCGGCCGCACCCGGGCGACGAGTTCGGCGGCCTGGCGCGGGTCCAGGTGGTGCGGGCCGAGGGTGTGGCCCCACCCGCCGACGGGCACGAGGGCGACGTCCGGCGCGCGGCCCCCCGCGGTGAGGACGTCGTCGGACCCCTCGAACTCCCCGGTGTCACCGATCGCCCACAGCAGCAGGTCGTCGCGGTCGCGGGCGGGGAACGCGCCCGGCACCCGCACGAGGTGCTCGACGGCGACCGCGTCCCGGGGGGCGCGGCTGAACCCGCTGCCCGTGCGGTGCCCGGCGTGGTGGGCGGGCAACGCGGTGACCGCCACCGCCCGCCCCCGCACCCGCAGCTCACGCGTCTGGCCGACCGCGACCTCCACGACGTGGGTGCCGGGGCGGTCCAGGCGCCAGCGCACCCAGTCCGAGGACCCCGGCGGGGTGACGAGCACGGCCGGGCGCAGCCGCCGCAGCGACGGCAGGTCGAGGTGGTCGTGGTGCAGGTGCGAGACCAGCGCCACGTCGCACCCCTGGGAGGCCGAGGCGGCCGGGGTCCGCGGCCGGCGCCGCAGGTGCCCCAGCCCTGCCCGCAGCACCGGGTCGGTGACCACCCGCAACCGGCCACCCGGTGCGTGCACGTCCACCGTCACCGTCGAGTGCCCCAACCACGTCACGTCGACCGCCACGGATGTCCCTCCTCCTGGTTCACGGCCGGAGCCCGACCTGCTGCATCCACCGCACGAGCTGGTCGTGCACCGTCGCGGCCCCGACCAGCGGGGCCTCGCCCGCGACGGTGCGGTCGCGCAGGTCCTCGTCGACCGTCCACTCCGCCGGGTGCACGAGGACGGCCTCGTTCTGCCAGCCGCCCAGGCCCCCGTGGGACCCGACCTGCTCCTCGAACGCGTGCACCTCCCCCGTCACCGGGTCGACGCTGGAGTGCACGAACAGCGCCGGGGCGGTCTCGAAGCGCATGACGCGCAGCAGGTCCACGGCCGCTCGGGGACCGAGGACCGCCAGCGGGTCCGTGCCGGCGACCTCCCCGGACACCAGGTGCCGCTCCCCCGCCGGACCGCGGACGACCACCTCCTCCCCCCGGTGCCCGGCGACGAACCCGATGCCCGGCGTCGTGAGCAACCCCGGCAGCAGCGCCGGCCACCGCGCCTGCAGCGCGTCGAGGTCCAGGCGCCCGGAAGGGGCCTGCGGGACCGACAGCAGCGCCGTGCACCCGGAGGTGGCCACGACCACTGCGTCGGGGACGGGCACCGGTTCGGCCTCGTGCCGGGTGCTGACGCGTTCGGAGCGCGCGGGGGTGGAGAACTCGCGGACGAGGACGTCGACGCGCCCGCGCATCTCCTCCCCGGCCGCGGTCGTGACGACGGGGTGGGCCTGGCCGCCCTGCCCGCCCGGTTCGCCGTCGTGCCCCGGACCGGCGGCGTCGAGGAGTTCGGTGACGAGGTCCTGCAGGGACCGGCCGCTGACCTGCGCGAAGGTCGGTCCCTGCGCCTGGCCGTGGTCGGAGACGACGACGACGCGGTACTCGCGCGGGGCGACGTCGGCCACGTCGGCCAGGGTCTGCAGGACGCGGTCGATCCCGGCGAGGGCGTCGAGGGACTCCGGGCGTGCGACGCCGGCGTGGTGGGCGACCTCGTCGTAGTCGAGGAAGTCGACGAACACGACGGGGCGGCCGTCCTCCAGCGCCTGCGCGACGAGGGCCACGTTGAGGTCGCGCAGCAGCGCGTTCGTCAGGGCCCGCAGCAGGACGTACCAGCCGCGGCGGGCGATGCGCGGTTCGATGCGGCGCACCCGTTGCTGCCACCCCTGGTACAGCTCCTTGACGATCTCGCCGAGGGTGAGGATCAGGCTGCGCAGCAGCACGAACGGGCGGGCGACGTACCGCAGGTAGGGCCGGCCGGACCCCCCGGCGCGGGAGGTGGACACGACGAGGTGGGCGTGGGCGGCCTCCCCGGAGAACAGGTTGCCGATGCTCGCCCCGCCCCCGGTGAGCAGACCGGTGCGGCCGGCGGCGTGGCCCGCGGCCCGCGCCCGGCGCTCGATGACGGCGGCGTCGGCCGGGCGGTTCGCGACGAGCACGCGCCCCAGCTCGGGGTCCCACCAGCGGAACGCGGGGATGCCCTCGGTGCTGCCGTGCAGCAGACCGGCCTGGCTGGCGGGGGTCGTGGAGGGCAACTGGGCCCGCCAGCCCTCGGCCAGGTGGCTGCCCTGCCGCAGCCAGCGCGCGACCGTCGTCAGCGTCCCGGAGTGCAACCCGAACCGCAGCAACGGCATCGACAGGCCGTCGACCTGCACGACGAGCAACCCCGGCGGCCGGCCGTCCCCGGGGCGCCGGGTGCGGTGGCGCAGCAGACCGCGCACCACCCAGCGGCTGTCGTTGGACCCGACCAGCCAGCGGACGACGACCCCCACCAGACCGGTCCAGAAGTAGACCTGCCACAGGGCGTTGAACGAGTCCAGGTCCAGGCCGGGGACGGCCGTCAGCGCCGTGTGCAGCAGCAGGAGCTGGACGGCCACGCCGAGGACGACGGTGACCAGCGGCCCGAGCACCGCCACGAGCGGGCCCAGCAACGGCCGCACGAGCAGGTCCCCGACGGCCAGCACGGCCGCGGAGGCCAGCAGCCAGAACGGGGAGGAGACCTGGACGCCCGCCACGAGGTGCACGCTGATCCACAGCGCGAACGCCGTGGGCAGCAGCGACAGCAGCAGGTCCCGCGCGTCACGGGCGGTGAGGGCGGACCAGGAGCGCACGGGCGGGAGGGGCCTGGGACGGGGGCGGGGGCGGGGGCGGGGGCGGGGTCAGAATCCGAGCCGCTGCAACTGCTTGGGGTCGCGCTGCCAGTCCTTGGCCACCTTGACCCGCAGGTCCAGGTGCACCCGGGCCCCGAGCAGCGCCTCGATCTGCCGGCGGGCACGGGTCCCGACGTCCTTCAGGCGCGCGCCGCCCCGGCCGATGACGATGCCCTTCTGGGACTCGCGCTCGACGTAGAGCCACACGAAGACGGTGAGGACCCCGTTCTCGCCCTCGGTCATCTCCTCCACCACGACGGCCAGGGAGTGCGGCAGCTCGTCGCGCACCCCCTCCAGCGCCGCCTCGCGGACGAGCTCGGCGACCATGACGGTCTCGGGCTCGTCGGTCAGCTCCCCGTCGGGGTACAACCGCGGGCCCTCGGGCAGGTGCGAGAGCAGGACGTCGGCGACGGTGTCGACCTGGCGGCCGGTGACGGCCGAGGCGGGCACGACGTCGGCGAACCCGCCGAGCACCTCCTCCCCGAGCGCGGCGACGGCCAGGAGCTGCTCGGCCACCTGCTGCTGGGAGGCCTTGTCGGTCTTGGTGACCAGGGCGACCTTCGTGGAGCGGGGGACGGCGCCGAGGGCGTCGGCGATGAACCGGTCGCCGGGGCCGATCTTCTCGTCGGCGGGGATGGTCAGGGCCACGACGTCGACCTCGGCCAGCGTCTCGTGGACGAGGTCGTTGAGCCGCTGCCCGAGCAGCGTCCGCGGCCGGTGCAGCCCGGGGGTGTCGACGAGGACGAGCTGGGCGTCGGGGCGGTGGACGATGCCGCGGACGGTGTGCCGGGTCGTCTGCGGCCGGGAGCTGGTGATCGCCACCTTCTGCCCCACGAGCGCGTTGGTCATCGTCGACTTGCCGGCGTTCGGGCGGCCGACGAGGCAGGCGAAACCGGACCGGTGGGGCCGGGCGGCGGAGTCCTGGGACGCGTTCTGCTCAGTCATGTTCTCGCCCTCCGGCGCGGTCGTCGACCAGTTCTGGATCGGGGTCGGGCAGGCGGTGGACGAGCACCGTCCGCACCTGGTTGCGCCGGCCCTCGCGCCCGTCGGCCTCCAGCCGCAGGCCGTGGACCTCACCGACGGACCCGGGCACGAGGACCTCGCCGAGGGTCTTGGCGAGCAGGCCGCCGACGGTGTCGACGTCGTCGTCCTCGATCTCGCGGCCGAACAGCTCCCCGAGGTCCTCCACGTGCAGGCGCGAGGAGACGCGGAACCCGCCGTCGGGCAGCTCCTCCACCTCCGGGCGGGCGCGGTCGTACTCGTCGGAGATGTCACCGACGATCTCCTCGATGATGTCCTCGATCGTCACCAGGCCGGCCGTGCCGCCGTACTCGTCGACGACGACGGCGACGTGCACGTTGTCGCGCTGCATCTGCCGCAGGAGGTCGTCGACGGGCAGGCTGTCGGGGACGAACACCGCGGGCCGGGCCACGTCCTCCACGCGCACGGCGCGCGCCCCGGTGGGGTCGGCGTGGAAGCGGCGGGCGATGTCCTTGAGGTAGACCACGCCCAGGACCTCGTCGGCGTCCTCCCCCACGACCGGCATCCGGGAGAAGCCCGAGCGCAGGAACAGCGCCTCGGCCTCGTGCAGCCCGGTGCCGCGCCGGGCGGTGACGACGTCGGTGCGCGGCACCATGACCTCCCGGGCGAGGGTCTCGCCCAGCTCGAACACCGAGTGGATCATGCGGTGCTCGCCGGCCTCGATGACCGAGGTCTCCCCCGCCAGCTCGACGATCTCGCGCAGCTCGGTCTCGGAGCCGAACGGACCGTGGCGCAGGCCGCGACCGGGGGTGACGGCGTTGCCGATGGCGACCAGCCCCCGCGCCACCGGCCCCAGGACCGTCGTGAGCGGGGCCAGGACGGGGGCGGCGAGCAGGCCGACGGACTCGGCGTGGAAGCGGCCCAGGGTGCGGGGGCCGACGCCGACGAGGACGAAGTCGAGCGCGGACATCCCCAGGCCCGCCAGCAGCAGGACCAGGAACCAGGAGTCGACCCAGCTCGCGACCACGACGGTGACGCAGACGGCGGCCAGGGTCTCGAACACGACGCGCAGCAGCGTGCAGACGGCGATGACCGGGGCGGCGCCCTCCAGCACGCGCGAGAGCGCGGGAGCCCCGCGGCGGCCGTCCTCGACGAGGTCCCGGGCCCGGCGGCGGGAGGTGACCGCGATGGCGGACTCGGCGGCCGCGATGAGCCCGGCGGCCACCACGAGGACGAGGGCCAGCACCAGCAGGGGCCCGGTGGGGGCGCCCACGCTCAGTCCCCCGAGGGCAGCGCGCGGTGCCCGACCGTGGGGGTCGGGTCGCCCGGGCGGCCGATGCGGGCCAGGAACCCCAGCACGAGCCGGCGCTGCAGCGTGAACATCTCGCGTTCCTCGTCCGGTTCGGCGTGGTCGTAGCCGAGCAGGTGCAGGATCCCGTGCGTGACGAGCAGGAGGACCTCGTCGGCCGTGGCGTGGCCCGAGGCCTTGGCCTGGGCCGCGGCGACCTGCGGGCAGACGACGACGTCGCCGAGCAGGCCCGGTTCGCTCGTGCCGCCCTCCCGGCCCGGCCGCAGCTGGTCCATCGGGAAGGACATGACGTCGGTGGGGCCCTCCTCGTCCATCCACTGCACGTGCAGCCGGGACATGGCCTCCTCGTCGACCATGAGGACGGACAGCTCGGCCAGGGGGTGGACCCGCATCTCCTCCAGCACGTACCGGGCCAGGTGCGACACCTCGACGGTGTCCACCCCCCGGCCGGCGGCGAAGGAGCTCTCGTCGACGACCTCGATGCTCACGCGCTCACCGCTTCCGGGGGCCGTGGCCCGTGGTCGAGACCCGCGGGCGGGCCTCCTCCCAGCGCCCGTAGGCGTCGACGATCTCGCCCACGAGGCGGTGGCGGACCACGTCGCTGGAGGTCAGGCGCGAGAAGTGCACGTCCTCGATGCCCTCGAGGATGTCCTGCACGACGCGCAGGCCCGACTCGGTGCCCGAGGGCAGGTCGACCTGGGTGACGTCACCGGTCACGACGATCTTGGACCCGAACCCCAGGCGGGTCAGGAACATCTTCATCTGCTCGGGGGAGGTGTTCTGGGCCTCGTCGAGGATGATGAAGGCGTCGTTGAGCGTGCGCCCGCGCATGTACGCCAGCGGCGCGACCTCGATGGTCCCGGCCGCCATGAGCCGCGGGATCGAGTCGGGGTCGAGCATGTCGTGCAGCGCGTCGTACAGCGGCCGCAGGTACGGGTCGATCTTGTCCGTCAGGGTGCCGGGCAGGAAGCCCAGCCGCTCCCCGGCCTCGACCGCCGGCCGGGTCAGGACGATGCGGTTGACCTGCTTGGCCTGCAGCGCCTGCACGGCCTTGGCCATCGCCAGGTACGTCTTGCCCGTGCCCGCCGGGCCGATGCCGAAGACGACGGTGTGGTCGTCGATGGCCTCGACGTAGTGCTTCTGGTTGACCGTCTTGGGCCGGATCGTCCGGCCCCGGCTGGACAGGATGTTCATCGTCAGCACGTCGGCCGGGCGGTCGTCGGCCGTGCCGGCGGCCTGCGCGCGCAGCATGGTGACCGACCGCTCGACGGCGTCGGGCGAGAGGGCCTGCCCGCTGCGCAGGACGGCGGTCATCTGGTCCACGAGCCGTTCGAGCAGGGCGACCTCGCCCGCCGCGCCGGTGACGGTGATCTCGTTGCCCCGCACGAGGACGTCGGTGCGGGTGAACGCCCGTTCCAGGACGCGCAGCAGCTCGTCACGAGCGCCGAGGAGACCCACCATCGGCACCTCGGGCGGCACCACGATGACGTGCCGCGCCTGCGCCGGGGGTTCGGGAGTGGTGTCGGTGCTGGCCATGATCGCCCCGAGGGGCTGTTCGCCTCCGTGCTGAGAGGGTGCGGTGGGGTCCGCGCTGTCGGGTCGATCCTAACGAGGGGCGCCAGCCGGGGCTCGCGGGTTCACCGTCGGCGGAGCCGGCCCGGCCCCGGAGCACCGGACGGGCAGAACCTCTCGCCGCCGCGACACGGGCCCCCGGTCCAGCACGGGCCCCCGGTCTAGGGTGGGAGGTGCGCGGCGGCCGCCCTGACCGGCGGCGCGGACCGGGTGGGGACGCGGGAGGGCACGATGGCCTGGATCGACCACCACGACCGACGCCGCGCGACCTCCCTGGCGGTCGCCGCGGCGATCACCGCTGTGCTCTCGTGCCTGCCGGGGTGCACCCAGGACGGGCGCGGCACCGCGGGGGCGACCACGGTGCCCGCCCCTCGAGCAGGAGGTGGGCAGGAGATGGTCGAGCGGGACCCGCAGGTCCACGTGCCGCGGCGGGAGCGCCGCGTGCGCCCGCCCGCCCCGGCGCGGTGGCAACCGCAGCCCGGCTCGGCGTGGCAGTGGCAGCTGTCCGGCGAGCTGGACCTCTCCCTCGACGTGCCCGTCTACGACGTCGACTGGGAGGTGCCGCGCAGCGTCGTCGACCGGTTGCGGGCCGATGGCCGTCGGGTGATCTGCTACGTCAGCGTCGGCACCGTCGAGAGCTACCGGGAGGACGCGGACAGCTTCCCCGAGGTGGTGCGGGGTGAGCCCCTCGCGGACTGGCCGGACGAGCGCTGGCTGGACGTCCGGCGCCTGGACCTGCTCGCCGAACCCCTGCTGAGGCGTCTGGACGTGTGCCGCGCGAAGGGTTTCGACGCGGTCGAACCCGACAACGTCGACGCCTACACCAACCGCAGCGGGTTCCCCCTGACGGCCCAGGACCAGTTGCGCTTCAACCGGTGGATCGCCCGGGCCGCCCACGAGCGCGGTCTCGCGGTGGGGTTGAAGAACGACGTGGGCCAAGCGGCTGAGCTCGTCGACGACTTCGACTTCGCCGTCAACGAGCAGTGCCGCAGGTACGAGGAGTGCGATGCGCTGCAGCCCTTCGTGGCCGCGGGGAAGGCCGTGTTCCACGTCGAGTACGGGATGACCCCCGAGGAGTTCTGCGCTGCGCCCCCGCTGCCGGGTTTCTCCTCGATGCTGAAGAACGTCGAGCTGGACGCGTACCGCTTCACCTGCCCGCCGGCCTGACCGGTCCCGGGAACGACGGCGACCGGACCGGTGCGCGAGCCGAGAACCCCTCCGGACAACTACCTCGAGTAGCTGGATTTCTACTCTCCGCGAGATCATCTCGGTATCCCGGCACCATTGCCGGAATCGGGACCTTCAACGCTCCACCATCCGTTACGGTCGTCGCGGACGACGTGGGGAGACGGGGCGGTTCCGCCCGCGAGGAGTGGCATGACGACGGTGCGCTGGTGGCGACGCGGCGGAGCGGCGGGGGGTGACACGGCTGAGCTGCACCGCGAGGTCGAGCGGCTCACCCGGGAGAACATGCGGCTGAGGCTGGAACGGCAACGCCCGCACAGCCTGAGCCAGGTCGCGGAGCAGTTGCGCGTCATCTCCGAGCAGTCCCCCGAGACGCTGGAGGCCCTGGAGGCCCAGGACGAAGCGCACCACGTGCGAGCGCAGACGGAGTCGATGCGCCGGGCCCTCGTGGACGCCCTGGACGCGCTGACCGTGGCGGTCGCCCAGACGCGGCGCCAGCTGGCCGTGGACCTGCCCCTGACCGAGATCGACCGGCGCGTCGTGGAGCGGCGCCGGTCCCGCGGCGCGCACGTCGCCGACTCCGACGCCGACGCCGACGCCGAACGCGCGCCGGCGTGAGCGGTGGGTTCACCCGTTGGCTCGGCCGCGCCGAACCGGCCGGGGTGAGCACCGACCTGCGCGTGCTGCTGCTGGCCGGGGCGGACGACGATCCCACCACCCGCGCCTGGCGAGCCGTCCTGGACCGCACCGGGACCGACCACGTCGTGCTGCGTCCCGACGAGGAGCGGCCGCTGCGCGCGGAGGACCTGCTGCGTGACGGTGACCCCGACCACGGCCGGTACCACGCGGTCATCGCGGGGACGGACACGTCGGCCTTCTGGAGCAGCGCCCCGGTCCTGCTGGACTACCGCCGCCGGTTCGGGGTCCGTCAGCTCGCCGCCTTCGAGTTCCCCCGCGCCTCCGCCGGGTTGCAGGAGGGGGGCGGGCGCGACACCACGGGCCTGACGGCCCGGGTCACCGCCGCCGGCAGCGGTGTCTTCGGCTACCTGCGCGGCGAGATCCCCCTCAGCCCCGGCAGCTACGGGTACCGCGCCACGGTCATCGAGCCCGCGCGGTTCACCACGCTCGTCGAGACCGACGACGGGCACCCGGTCGTGGGGGTCGCCGACGACGGCGAGGGCCTGCAGGACGGCCTCGTGCTGGTCAACCACGACGAGTGGATGCTGCACGGGCTGCTGCTGGCCCGGGGGTTGCTGACCTGGGTCGCGCGCGGGGTCCACACCGGTGTCGACCGCCACCACCTGTCCTGCCACGTCGACGACGTGCTGCTGGGCAACGCCACCGCGCGCGAGGGCCAGCCGGCGCCGATCGACCGGCCGGCCGTCGTGCGGATGGACCCCACGGACGTGGACGCCCTGAGGAGGTGGCAGTCCCAGCGCGGGTTCGTCCTCGACCTGGCCTACAACGGGTGGGGAGCGGACCCCCGGGACCCCCTCACCCGCTGCCTGCTGGACCACGCGGAGGACTTCCGCTGGATCAACCACACCTGGAGCCACCTCGACCTCGGGCGGGCGGCGGTTCCCGGAACCCCCGGTGGGACCCCGCCGTGGCTGGACACCGCCGCGTTGATCGAGGAGATCGGCGCCAACCAGCGGTGGGCCGCCTCGGTGTCGCTGCCGGCCAGCACCACCGCCCTGGTCACCGGGGTGCACTCCGGTCTGGACAACCCCCACCTGCCGCAGGCGCTGCAGGCCTGCGGCATCACCGCCGTCGCCGAGGACGCCTCCCTGCCGGGGCACGGACCGACGATCGGGCCGGCGACGACGGTGCCGCGTCACCCCAGCAACGTCTACGCCCACGTCAGCACCTGGCGCGACCTCCTCGAGGACTACAACGCGCAGTACGCCGCCCAGGGGATCCACGCGGCCACGGTGGAGGACTTCCTCCGCGCCGAGACGGCGATCGTGCTGCGCCACGTGCTGACCAACGACCCCGCCCCGCTGTTCGCCCACCAGGTGAACCTGGCGGGTGAGCGCGTCCTGCTGACGTTCCTCGGCCACGTCCTCGACGTCGTCAGCTCCCACCTGGCCGACCACGCGTCCCTGGTCAACGCCTCGATGGACGACGTGGCCCTCGAGCTGCGCCGGCGGCAGCGGTGGGGGGCCGCGCGCCAGCGCGGTGAGGCCCGTGCGGTGCTGCGGGGGGACGTCGTCGAGATCGAGGTCGACCACGACGTCGAGGTGCCGCTGACGGCACCGCCGGGAACCCGTCCGATGGCCGCTCCCCGGCGTGCGCGCTTCGGGGAGGAGTACGCGGGGTCGCGGTCGGGGTGGGTCCTGGTGCGCACCGGGAAACCCCTCCGGCTGAGGGTCCCGGGTCCGGGGACCGCGTGAGCGCGCAGGTGGCCGCGCAGGTTCCCGCCCCGGTCGACGCGACCGCCGGGAACGGCGCGACGGGTGCTCCTCGCGTGCTGCTGCTGACCGAGGGCACCTACCCCCACGTCGTGGGCGGGGTCAGCACGTGGTGCGACCTGCTGGTCCGCGGGTTGCCCGACCTGCAGTGGGCGGTGTTCGCCTTCACCGCCGGCGACGTCGGGGAACCGGTCTTCGAGCTGCCGCCGCAGGTGCGCGCCACCGGACGCCTGCACCTGTGGGGGACGGCTCGCGTCCCCCGGCCTCCGGGACCACGACGTGCCCGGACCCGAACCCGCAACCGCGTGCACCTCGCCGCCGAGATCGTCGAGGGGCTCCTGGGGTGGTCCTCGGACCCGCTGGCCCTGGTCGAGGGCCTCGTCTGGTGCCGTCTCCACCCCGACCGCCTCGTCTCCACCTTCCGGGACGAGGACACCTGGCACCACTACACCGTGGCGCTGGCCCGGGTGCTGACCGGAGCCGACGGGAGCTCCGGACCGGCACCGGCCTTCGACCTCTCCCGAGCGGTGGACCTCTACCAGACGGTGTACTGGCTCGCCCGTGCCGCTGCCGAGCCGACCCCGTCGGCCGACGTGTCCCTGGTGACCGCAGCGGCGTGGTGCAGCCTGCCGGCAGCGGTCGACAAGGCGTTGCACGGGCGCCCGGTGGTCCTGTCCGAGCACGGGCTGTACGTGCGGGAGAGCTACCTGGCCGCCGTGCGCTCCTCCGACCCCGCCGCGGCGCGGTTCCTCACCACGCGGCTGGCGCGGGGACTGTCCCGGTTGACGTACGCGATCGCCGACGTGGTCGCTCCCGTCACGGAGGCCAACGCGGCGTGGGAGGAGGCGCTGGGGGTCGCCCGCGAGCGCATCGTGGCGATCCCCAACGGCGTTCCCGTCCCCGGGGACCCGCGACCGGCGCCGCGGAGCCGGACCGTGGTCTCCGTCGGCCGCCTCGACCCGCTCAAGGACGTGCACACCATGCTGCGGGTGGCCGCGGCGGTCCGCCGACGTGTTCCCGACGTCACCTTCAGGCACTACGGGCCCGTCCCCCAGGGGCAGGAAGCGTACGGCGACAGCTGCCTGGCCCTGCACCGGGAGCTGGACCTCGGGGCCTCCTTCGAGTTCATGGGTGCCACCACGGACCCCACCGGGGTGATGGGTGAAGCCGACGTGGTGCTGATGACGAGCATCTCGGAGGGCTTCCCGATGTCCGTGCTCGAAGCCCTCTCCCAGGCCCGCCCGGTGGTCACCACCCTGGTCGGGGGCGTGCTGGACGCGGTTCGCGGAGCCGGGCTGACCGCGCCCCCCGGTGACGTCCACGCCCTGGCCGACGCGGTGACCACGCTGCTCGTGGACCCCGACCTGGCCGAGCAGCTGGGTGAGCGCGGGCACCGGCGCGTGCTGCGGTTGTTCGGCCAGCAGCGGTGCCTGGACGGCTACGACGTCCTGCTGCGCGCCGTGGCCCCCTCCCCCCTCGACGTGGGACCCGCCGACCTCCCGACCACCACCGCAGCAGGAGCAGGACGATGAGGAGACGATGAGGATCACCCCCGAGCAGGCCGCGGCCCGGGTGCGGGCGGGGCTGGGACGCGACCCGCAGGACGCCTTGGAGGCCAGCGTCGTCCTGGAGGCCTGGGGAGGCCTGACCGCACGCTCGGCCCTCCCCCTGGCCCGTCAGGTCGCGGCGATCCCCCGTCCGTCCTCACCGGCCGGCTTCTCCCGCCGCGTGACGGGCGTGGTGCAGTCGGAGTCCACCCGGGAGGTCCTGGGGCTCATCGCCACGCTGCTGGCGACCACGGCGTGGGTCGCTCCGCTGGCGACCGCGCTCGGCGCGGGATCGACCGAACGGGCCTGGAAGATCGCGTTGCCGATCAGCCTGGCGGTGCAGTGGTTCCTGCGCAGGCGCTACCTCACCGACGCCCGGGGCCTGGGCAGGTTGCGCACCGACCGGGGGGTCGCCGCGGGCGGCACCGTCCTGTCGCTGCTGGTCGTCGTGGCGATGCTGCTGCAGCCGGCCGCCGCCCTGCCCGCGGCCCTGGTGGTGACCTGGGTGGGGGGTCTGCTCGTCGTGGTGCGCGGGTGGGGCATCCCCTACGCGGCGTGCCTGCTCGCGGCGACCGCGGCGATGGGGCTGGGACTGCCCGTGGTGACCGACGTCCTGCTCGTGGTGACGCTCACGGTGGCGGCGGTCGCCGCCGCGATCGTCACCTGCCCGCCCTCCTCGCTCGCCCCCACCCCGTGGCCGCGCTCCCTGGTCGCCGGCGCCATCGGCGGGACCACCGCCCTGCTCATCGTGGTCGACCCCACGGTCGAGTGGTCCAGCTGGCGCCCGTTCCCCGTCATCGCCCTCGTGCCCTGCCTGCTGGGGACCGTGTGGGCCAGTCGCCACCTGAACCGGATCTGGACCGTGCTGCTGGCCGCGCTGGCCTCCACCGACTTCGGCGACCGGTCCAGCCGACGCCACCGGCGGGTGTTCGGTCGCATCATCGTGGGCGCCTTCGGGCGGCTGGTCCTGCTGACCGCTGCGGTCTCGGTGCTCACCTACGCCCTCGTGCACTCGGTGGCGACCTCCGGTCGCGGGCTGGCCCTGCTGCTGCTGGGACTGGGCTGCTTCGGGGTCGTCGGGTTCGTCGCGGCCCTGCTGGAGTCCTTCTCCCGCCTCCTCGCCGCCGGCGTCGTGGCGGTCGTGGCCGTGGTCGTCGCCGCGGCCGCTGCGAGCGGACGGCTGCCCGGACCGGACCTGCCCCCGCTGGCCGCCGCGGCCGTGGCCGCCGCCGTCGTGGCGCTGTGGCCGGTGGCGCGGCTGGTGAGCCAGCCGGACCGCACCCTCGCCACGATGATCTGAGCCCGGCCCCCGCCGGCGCCGGCCGATGCACGACACTCCCGCTGTGGACCCCCGCCCCCGCCCCCGCACCGCCGTCCTCGGCGCCGGTGAAGTCCCCTGGGACTCCCCCGTCGCGCCGGCCGACGACGCGGGCCTGCGGGGGGACGGCTGCTTCGAGACCCTGCTGGTGCACGGCGGGGACCCCGCGCGCACGGTCCGGCTGGAGGAGCACCTGGACCGGTTCGCCCGCGGAGCGGGCCAGGTGGGGATCCCCTTCGACCGGGCGGGGTGGGTGGCGCTGGTGCGCTCGCTGACCGGCGACGTCCCCGCCGGGACCGAGGCCGCCCTGCGGCTCTCGCTCTCGCGCAGCGAGCTGGGGGTGGCCACCCTGCGCCCGGTGCCGGCGACGGTGCGGGCCGGCCGGGACGGCGTCCACGTCGTGACGCTGGCCCGCGGCACGAGCACGGTCCCGGACGCGCCGTGGCTGCTGACGGCGGCCAAGACGTCCTCCTACGCCGTGAACTCCGCGGCGCTGCGGGAGGCGCGGCGCCGCGGCGCCGAGGACGCCCTGTTCCTCGACGCCGCCGGCGAGGTCCTGGAGGCCCCGACGGCGAACCTGCTGTGGCGGGCGCAGGGGCGCTGGTGGACCCCGCCGCAGGCGGGTCGCGCCGTCCTGCCGGGCACGACCCTGGCCGCGGTCACCGCGCGGTTCGGCGTGCAGGAGCGGGCCTGCCGCCCCGGCGACCTGCTGCGCGCCGAGGGGGCGTGGTTGCTGTCGAGCCTGCGCGGTGCGGCGCCGGTCCGCTCCCTCGACGGAACCCCCCTGCCCGTGGCGGCGACGCTGACCGGGGCCCTGCAGCGCACCGCCCTGGGGCTCTGACCCCCTCCCGGCAGGGGCCCCGTCCCCGGTTCGAGGGCCGGCTCAGCCCACGACCCGCGTCGTCAGCGCCGCGAGCGGGGCCCGCAGCTTCAGCAGCACCTCGGCCACCTCGGCGTCGGGGTCGGAGTCCAGCACCACCGCGCCGCCGGCCCCGACGTGCCACTCCTGCCCGACGCGCACGGCGGTGCGGATGACGACGGCGAGGTCGGCGGCGCCGGTGAGGGAGAACCAGCCCAGCGTGCCCGAGTAGATCCCCCGCGGGCGCCGTTCGAGGGCGTCGATGATCTCGGTGGTGCGCAGCTTCGGCGCCCCCGTCATCGACCCCGGCGGGAAGCAGGCGCGCAGGCACTCCACGGCGGAGACGTCGGGGCGCAACCGGCCGCGGACCGTCGTCACGAGCTGGTGCACGGTGGCGAGGGTCTCGGTGACCATGAGGTGCGGAACGGTGACCGTGCCGGGCACGCAGACCCGGCCGAGGTCGTTGCGCAGCAGGTCCACGACCATGAGGTTCTCGGCGCGGGTCTTCGGATCGGCCTGCAGCGCCGCGGGATCGGTGTCCAGCGGGGCCGTGCCCTTGATGGGCCGGGTCTCCACCGCACCGTCCTGCCCCACGTGCAGGAACCGCTCGGGGGAACTGCCCACCACCTCCACGCCGCCGGTGCGCAGGTACGCCGCGTACGGGGCGGGGTTCGCGCGCCGCAACCGCCGGTAGGCCGCGACGCCCGCACCGGGGGTGCCCTCGACGGGGACCCGGGCCCGGGTCGTGAGGCAGACCTCGTAGCTCTCCCCGGCGCGCAACTGCTCCTGCGCCGCCACGACGTCGTCCCGGTAGCGGTCCGGGGCCGTGTCCAGGACGACGGGCAGGTCCGGGGCGGGCGCGGGCTCGCCGACGGGTTCCAGAGCGTCCAGCGCCGCGAGCGTCCGCCCGGTCCAGGCCGGCTCGTCCTGCCCGTCCGACAGCGCGCACACCCACGTCGCGTCCTCGTCGTGGTCCAGGACCAGGAACCGGTCGACGAACACCCACCGGGCCGCGGGGGTCCCGGCATCGCGCGAGCCGTCGCCGGCGACGGGGAAACCGCACTCGTCCTTCGCCTCGTACCCGGCCCAGCCGACGAACCCGCCGGCGAACCCGAACGGGACGTCGTGGGCGCCGTCGACCCCGACGCCGTCCAGGCACGCCGACACCGCCGCGAGGGAGGTCTCGGCGGGGCCCGTCAGCGGTCCGAGGAAGGAGAACCGGCCCGACCCCGCCCCGCGGCTCGCCGAGTCCAGCCAGAACACGTCCTCGCCGGTCAGCACCTGCGTCAGCACGGCCTCGGCGTCCACGACACCGGGGACCCGGTGGCGGTGCAGCCGGTACCGCTGCGGGTGCCCCCAGCGCCGGCACCAGCGGACGAAGTTCTCCACGATCAGCGCCCCGGAGGAACTGGCGACCGACTCGGGGTGGAACTGCACGCCGACCTGCGGGCGTTCCCGGTGCCGCACCGCCATGAGGACGCCGTCCTGCCCCCACGCCAGCGGTTCCAGGACGTCCGGCAGGGGTTCGGCCACGCGGAAGGAGTGGTAGCGGGTGGCGGCGAACCCGTCGGGCAACCCCGCCAGCACGGACCCGCCGGTGTGCCGGACGTGGTCGACGAACCCGTGCCGCGGTCGCGGCGCGGCGTCCACGACGGCCCCGGCGGCCAGCGCGATCCCCTGCATCCCCAGGCACACCCCGAGGACGGGGACCTGCGCGCGGGCCAGCACGTCCGCGGACAGGGCGAAGTCGCGCGGGTTGGCCGGGTGGCCCGGCCCCGGGGAGACGACGACCCCGGCGAAACCCGCCAGGTCCAGTTCCCCCGGGGCCACGTCGTCGTCGCTGACGACGACCGGGTCGGTGCCCGAGGCCACGGCCAGCAACTGCACGAGGTTGTGGGTGTAGGAGTCGTGGTTGTCCACGACGAGCCAGCGCACGGGGGGATCCTGCCAGGCCGGACGGGCCGGGTCAGCCCTTGCGCAGGTCCCGCGCGAGCTCGGCCTGCGCGACCACCTCGGCCAGCCCCGCCCCGGTGGAGGCGGTCACCACGGCGGCCACGGCCCCCTCGACGAACGGGGCGTCCACGAGGGCGACGGGCGCGCCGTCGGGCAGGTCGGCCAGCACGGTGCGGGCCGTGAGGACGGCGCTGCCGAGGTCGACGAGCACGGCCACCTCCTCCCCGGCGGCCAGCCCCGCCTCCACGGCCGCCTCCAGCGCGTCGGCGTCGGTCCCCAGGCGGCCGTCCGCGGTCCCGCCCACGGGGACGACGGCGGCCGAGGACGCCACCTGCCCGGCGAGGTCGGCGACCCCGCGGGCCACGTCGGCGCTGTGCGAGAGGAGGACGACGCGCACGCTCACGACCCCTCCCCCGCACCCGACCCCGCGAGCGCCGCGAAGAGCAGCGCGATGGACACGGCCCCGGGGTCGCGGTGCCCGGTCCCGCGGTCACCGAGGTAGCTCGCCCGTCCCTTGCGGGCCACGAGGTCGTCGGTGGAGGCGGCCCCGCGCTCGGCGGCCTCGGCGGCCTCGGCCGCGGAACCACCGGCCTCCAGCGCCTCCACGGCCGGGGCCAGGGCGTCGACGAGGGTCGCGTCGCCCACCTGCGCCCCGCCCAGGGCCACGACCGCGTCCAGACCGGCCCGCAACCCGGTGGCGAGCGCCGCCCCGTCCACGGACCCGCTGTCCCCCAGCGCCTTGCCGGTCCGGCGCAGCAGGGTTCCGAACAGCGGCCCGCTGGCCCCGCCGACGGTGCTGACGAGGGTGGACCCGGCCTTGGTCAGCGCCGCGCCCGGGGTGGGCGGGTCGGCGGCCTCCAGCGCGGCGAGGACGGCGCGCGTCCCGCGCTGCAGGTTCACACCGTGGTCGGAGTCGCCGATGGGGCGGTCGAGGTCGGTCAGCTCGGCGGCGTGCTCGTCGACGGCGGTCGCGAAGCGCTGCAACCACTCCCGCGCCCCGGCCGCGGTGAGCGCGGGGTTCACGCGCCCCACCGCAGCGCGGGGGTGCGGACGGGGGCGTCCCACAGCTGCAGCAGCTGCGGGGTCGCGCGGCAGACGCTGACCATGCTGCCCGCCATCTCCAGGCTCGTGACGTGGTTGCCGACCAGGGCCCGGGCGATGCGGGCGCCGCGGCCGGTGAGTTCGGCGACGACGTCGCCGGCGAGCACCTGCAGCTCCAGCAGCGGGGTGCCGCCCATCCCGTTGACGAGCAGCAGGAGGTCCTCCCCGTCCAGCGGCATGTCCTCGGCGATGGCCGCGACCGACGTGCGCGCCACCTCCCGGGCCACCCCGGTGGCCGGGACGGGCACGCGGCGGCGGCCCGGTTCGCCGTGGATGCCGATGCCCAGTTCCATCTCCCCGGGTTCGAGGTCGAAGCCGGGGCGGTCCGAACCCGGTGTGATGCAGGGGCTCAGCGCCACCCCGAAGCTGCGGCTGCGGGCGACGACGTCCCGCCCGAGGGCGGCGAGCTCGGCCAGGGCCGTGCCCTGCTCGGCGGCGGCACCGAGGACCTTCTCGACGAACAGCGTCCCGCCGGTGCCGCGCCGGCCGGCGGTGTAGAGGCTGTCGGTGACGGCCACGTCGTCGTCGACGAGGACGGTCTCGACGGCGATGTCCTCGTCGTCGGCGAGGTCGGCGGCCATCTGGAAGTTCAGGACGTCGCCGGTGTAGTTCTTCACCACGTGCACGACGCCGCCGCCGCTGGAGGCGGCCGTGGTGGCGGCCAGCACCTGGTCGGGCACGGGGGAGGTGAACACCGCCCCGCACGCGGCCGCGTCGAGCATCCCCAGGCCGACGAACCCGGCGTGCAGGGGTTCGTGCCCGGAGCCGCCGCCGGAGACGAGCCCGACCTTGCCGGGCCGGTGGTCGCCGTGGTGGTCGTGGTTGCGGGAGACGACGTGGTGCTCGAGGTCGACGGTCAGCTCGGGGTGGACCGCGGCCAGCCCGCGCAGCGCGTCGGTGACGGCGTCGGCGGGGTCGTCGAGCAGCTTCGTGGGGACGTGCATGGGAGCTCCTTCGCCCGGGAGCGCCCAAGCTATCCCTCCGCGCCGGCGTCCGGAACCGTCCCCCGGCGGGAAGGCCTGCCCTCGGTGGCCCCGCGCGGTCGATGATCGACCGCGCGGGGCCAACGGGGCAGAACCCCGGCCGCGGCGCCCTTCAGTCCGTGACGACGGTCCGGTCGAGGGGTTCGGGGTCGGCCGGCTGCACGCTGCGGCTGGGGAAGTCCGCGAGGGGGCCGGCGTCGGCCTGGTCCCAGTCGTCGAACGTGAGCCCGCTCTGCAGGTACACCACGAGCAGGCGCGCCAGGGCGACGAGGCCGTCGACGTGGGCGCGCTCGTGGCCGTGGCTGGAGTCCAGCCCGAACCCCAGCAGGGCGTGCCGGGCCTCGATGCCGGCCTCCAGGGCGGGGGCGGCGTCGGAGCGGTAGTGCCGGTAGACGTCCCGGACGGCGGGGATGTCGTGCTCGCGCGCCAGGCCGTGCAGCCGGCGGGACAGGTGGTAGTCGAACGGGCCGGTCATGTCGAGCATGGCGACGCTGGCCATCTCCTCGCGGGAGTTCTGCCCCTCGGCCACGACGGCGTTGTCCACCGCCACCAGCTCGGCCACGTCGGGGGCCAGCCCGTGGGTGGCGCCGAACCCGACCTCCTCGCCGATGGTGACGAGGAACTGCGCGCTGACGGCCAGGGGCAGGCCGGCGTCGCGCAGCGCCTTGAGCGCGGCCAGGCACGCGGCGAGACCGGCCTTGTCGTCGAGGTGGCGGGACTTCACGTAGCCGCGACGGGTCAGCTGCGGGGCGGCGTCCAGGGCCACGTAGTCGCCGACCTCGACGCCGAGGGCGCGCACGTCCTCGGCGGAGGAGACGGGCTCGTCGATGCGGATCTCGACCTGCGGCCAGCCGACGCCCTGGGTGTCGATCTCGTCGCCGAAGGTGTGCCCGCTGCTCTTCAGCGGCAGCACCGTGCCGGTGTACACGCGGTCGTGGTCGTCGGTGAAGATCGTCACGTGCGCGCCCTCGGAGAAGCGGGCGCTGTGGCTGCCGACGGGCACGACCTCCAGCCGGCCGGACTCCTTCACCCGCTTGACCATGAGCCCGATGGTGTCGGCGTGCACGACGACCGCCCGGCGCACCGTGTCGGTGCGCCCGGTCAGGGTCGCGCGCAGGATGCCGCGGCGGGTCAGGTCGAAGGGGATGCCGAGGGCGGCGACGTGGTCCCCGACGGCCTGCATGACCGCGTCGGTGCGCCCGGAGGGGCTGGGGATCCGGAGCATCTCCATGAGGGTGCTCGTCAGGTACTCGACGTCGATCGGGACGTCGACGGTCGCGGGACTCTTCTGGTCGCTGGTGCGGGCCTGGCTGCTCATCACCGGTGATGGTCTCAGGGCCCGGGCGCGGACGCGCCGGGGGACCTCGCGGGCGGGGCGACCGCGGCGCCGCACCCACCCTCGCACCCACCGGTGTCACCACGTGGAGCGAGCCGCGGGTGTCCTGTCCCGGTCGTCCCGGCGACGTCCCGGGGCACCCACGGCTCGCTCCACGGCCCGTCCCACGGCTGGTCTCACGGCCGACCCGAGGTGGGAGCGGCCGTCGGACCGGCGAGGACGTCACCCCGCCCCCCGCCCGGCCGGTCCCACCGCTGTTCCGATCCCGCTGCCCTCCCGCGGTGCGCGGGCGCGCAGTCATCTCGCGGACCGCCTGCCCGTGGCCCACGCTGGAGCGGTGGCTGACGTCACCTCCGGCCCCGCGCCCGGCCCACCCCGCCGCCCGGGGCGGCGGGGACGCGGTACGGCTCCGCGGTCGCCCGGGTGGGTCGTCCTGGACTGCGTGACCGCCCTCGTCGCGCTGATCGTCGCCTTCGTCGCCCTCGTCGCCCTCCCCCTCTGGGTGGGGCTTGTCTTCACCGCCGTCGCGGGCCTGGCCCTCTTCTTCGCCGTCCGGGAGGTGTTCCTGGGGGTGCAGCACTTCGCCGGGGTCTGCCGCACTGGTCGATGACACCTGATCGTGCAGCAGACCCGCAGACCCTCCATGTGGGGGCGGTCAAGAGTGCGCCACCCGCAGCTGCCGGTGACAGCCGTACATCGAGGCTCGTCCCGCCCCAGTGTCCCGAAAGTCGGTGTCCTCGGGACGTTGCTGGAGACGTCACGGTCATCCCGCGAGGTGCGCGGTCGCCAGCGGCTGGCGACGTCGCGGTCTTGGCGAGAAGCCAGCGGCCCTGCAGCTGCCGGTCGGTCAGCCGTTACCCGCTTCAGCGATCAGCCACGGCTCCTGGTCGCTGTGCCGGACCAGCACGTACCCCCACCCCGAAGGTTCCCCCGTGGGAAAGCCCTGATCGGGGTCGGTCACGGTGAAGGTCACCGGCACCGACACCACCTGCTCGTACGCCTTCAGCGCATCCGGGCTCCAGGTGGTGTCGTACGGCGCGACCTTGGAGGAGACCTCCACGTCCTTCAAGCCCGGGTCATCCCCGTGCTGCCACTGGTCCTGCGCCGCGAATCCGGGAGTCGAGACCTGCGCTGCGCTGTCCGCATCCTCGTGCTGGATCGCGTCCAGGTAGCTGCGGACCACGTCATCCGGGGTCTCGGAGGCCGTGTGCTGCTGGGCCACCTCGGCCCGCGCCTGCCCAGAGGAACCGCAGCCGGCCACTGCCACGGCGAACGCCAGCGCCAAGCCCGTCGAGGACCACACGACCACGCGGCGTTGCTCTCTCATCACTCCGGTCTAGCAGCAGCCGCGCAGGCTCGTCCGCACTGGCGACACTCGTCTGCAACATCCGCACATGCCGCGCGACCACTCGGTCATCCCGCGTTGTGTGCGCCGCCGCAGCTACCTTCCCGTCGAGGTCAGACCCTCTCCTCGTAGAGACGGAACCCGTAGTCGGGGTCGGCCAGCCACTGCAGCAGTGAGTCACCGTCATCGGCCCATACGTCCCAGCCGTGTCCGGCACCGGTCAGGTACAGGTGCCGGCCATGCGGGTCCCGGTCGTCGGGCTCGACGTGCAGCGTGTCGCCAGCCCACCGACCGGCCGTCACCGTTCCCGTGCGCGCACGGCGCTGCACGATCCACTCCGGCAGGGCCGTCGGCTGCTCGACGGGTGAGCTCACCGGTGCACCGGCCGCGAAAGTGAAGCCAGAGGCTCTCGCTCGGCACGGTTGGGCGGGGGCGTCGGGGTCTTCGTGCTCGATCTCGTACAGGCAGTCGTCGCAGCCTTCGGCGGGGTCGTGCCCGCGCCAGTCGTGGCGGCAGTGCGGGCAGTCGCCGTAGAACGCCTGCAGCGCCCGTTCGGTGCGCCAGCGGTCCCGTCGCCGCCTGAGGTAGCTGAACACCGGATCACTGTGTCAGGACGACTACCCGGTCATCCGCGTCGTGTGCGCTGTCACTGACTGCTGGTGACTCCACTCCACATCGAGCCGCACGTGCGGTGGGTGCAGGAGACCCGCCCTCCTCCTCCACCGTCCTCAGCCGCACCCGCTCCCCCGAGCGCAGCTCGCGCGGAACCCGTCCTGCCGGGTCCGGAGCCGCGACGTCCCGTACTCCCGCACGCCGACGCAGCCGGAGCCGACGTCGTCGTCTCGCCGGCGGTACGGCACACCAGGCGACACCTCGTTCGACGGCGGCGATCATCGACGCGTGACCGGAGCCCTGCACGACCGCGTCGTCATCGTCACCGGCGCCAGCCGGCGCATCGCCATCGGCGCCGCCTTCGCCCGCCGCGCCGTCGCCGACGGCGCCGCGGTCCTGCTGCACACCTGGTCCCCCCACGACGCCGGGCAACCCTGGGGCGAGGACCCCGGCGGCCCGGCGGCCCTGCTCGCCGAACTGCGAGCCGCGGGCGGCCGAGTCGAGCACCTCAGCGCCGACCTCGCCGACCCGCAGGCCCCCGCCGCCGTGCTCGAGGCAGCCCGGGGCGCCTTCGGCCACGTCGACGCCCTCGTCGCCAACCACGCCCGCAGCAGCGGTCAGGACCTCGAGCACCTCACCGCCGCCGAGCTCGACCTCAGCCACGCCGTCAACACCCGCGCCACCCTGCTGCTCACGCAGGCCTTCGCCGCCCAGCACGACGACACCCGCCCCGGCGGGCGCGTCGTCCTGTTCACCTCCGGGCAGTACCACGGCGCCATGCCTGCCGAGCTGCCGTACATCGCCTCCAAGGCCGCCCTGCACGGGCTCACCCGCAGCCTCGCCGTCCACCTCGCGCCCCAGGCGATCACCGTGAACTGCGTCGATCCCGGCCCCAACGACACCGGGTACGCCGACGAGGAGCTGCGCGCCGCCGTCGCCGCGGCCCACCCGGGCGGTCGGTGGAGCACCCCGGTCGACACCGCCCGCCTGGTCGGGTGGCTGCTCAGCGACGAGGCGGGCTGGATCACCGGGCAGACCATCGCCTCCGACGGCGGCTGGTCCGCCCGCTGACCTCCCGCGGACGACCCTCCAGCGTCACCGGAACGGTCGTGCGCCCCGGGCACGGGGCTAGCCATGCTGCCCGTGCTGCCCCTGCTACCCCTGCTCCGACTGCCTGCCCCCGGTCCGGCGGGTCTCGGGGAACAGCAGGTCCAGGAACCGCTGCGCCGTGGGCCGGGGCGAGTGGTTGGCCAGGCCCGGCCGCTCGTTGGCCTCGATGACGACGTGCTCGGGGCCGGAGACGTCGGGGACGAGGAAGTCCAGGCCCGTGACGGGGATGCCGATGGCCCGGCTCGCCGCGACGGCCGCGTCGACGAGGTCGGGGTGCAGGTCGTCGGTGACGTCGTCGATGGTGCCGCCGGTGTGCAGGTTCGCCGTGCGGCGCACCTCCAACCGCTGCCCGCGGGGCAGGACGTCGTCCATCGCGTACCCGGCGTCGGCCACGACGGACTCGGTGGTCGCGTCGAGCGGGATGCTGGACTCCCCGCCGGTGGCGGCCTGCCGGCGCCGGCTCTGCGCGGTGATCAGCGCCCGGATGTCGTGGGTCCCGGTGCCGATGACGGCCGCGGGCCGGCGCACCGCGGCGGCGACGACCTCGTGGTCGATGACGACGATCCGCAGGTCCTGCCCTGCGACCAGTTCCTCCACGAGGACGTCGGGGCAGTGCCCCGCGGCCGCCGCGACGGCCGCGCGCAGCTCGTCCCCGCCGCGCACGCCGACGGTGATCCCCTTGCCCTGCTCCCCGCGGGCGGGTTTGACCACGACGGGGCCGGTCTCGGCGACGAGCCGGTCGCACTGCTCCAGTCCCCCGCTGTCCTGCAACGGGTCCTGCGCCAGTTCCACGGCCCGCGGCACCCGCACGCCGTGGCTGGCCAGCAGGCGGCGGGTGACGCGCTTGTCGTCGCACCGCGACATCGCCACGGCACTGGTGAGTTCCGACAGCGATTCGCGGGTCAGCAGGGAGCGGCCCGCGTACGTCAGGCGCATCTCCCCGCTGGGGGCGTCGGTGACCTCGACCCGCACCCCGCGGCGCAGGGCCTCGTCGGCCACGATCCGCGCGTAGGGGTTCAGGTCGCCCAGCCCCTCGGGCTGGGGGGAGAACAACGGCCGGTTGATGGGGTTCTTGCGCTTGACCACGACGGGTGCGGCGGGCCGGAAACCCAGCCGCCGGTACAGCGCGATGGCCCCGGCGTTGTCGTGCATGACCGACAGGTCCAGGATCGCCCGCCCGCGGGCGACGTAGCGTTCGGCCAGCACCCGCACCAGCGCCTCCCCCGTGCCGCGCGGGGCGGCCTGCGGGTCGGCGGCCAGGCACCACAGGCTCGTGCCCTGGTCGGGGTCGCCGAAGGCCAGGACGTGGTCGACCCCCGTGACGGTCCCGACGACCTCGCCCGTGCGGGTGTCCTCGGCCACGAGGTAGGTGAACGTCCGCGTCCGGTGGTTGGCCCACATGACGTCCACGTCGGAGACGACCATCCCGCAGGCCGCGTAGATCCGGTTCACCTCGTCGAGCTCGGCGCGTTCGCGGACCATCCGGACGAAGACATCGGGGTTGCGGTCCTTGGGCGCCCGGTACCGCGCGAGCGGGAGCCGGAACGTGATCGAGGGGTCCATGAACAACTCGTGCGGGGCGAGCCCGACGAGCACCTGCGGTTCGCGCACGTACATCGCGATGTCGCGCTCGCCGGTCTCCTCCGCGCGCAGGGCGTCGACGACGGCCCGCTGGTCGGTGAAGGTCTGCCCGAGCACGAGCCGGCCCCACCCCATGTCCAGGACGACGTCGCGCGTCATGTCCTCGGTGAACCACTGCGGGGGTCGCTGCCAGGTGCGCCCGGAGATCGTCGGGACGTCCAGACCGCGCTGGCGCAACCCGGCGACCGTGGTGCGGCGCTTGGTGTTCGACACGTGTTCCTCCCCGTGTCCCGCGTCAGCCGATGCCGTGCTGCTGCAACCACATCTCGAGCAGGCCCAGTTGCCACAGCTTGTTCCCGCGCAGCGGGGTGAGGCCGCCGTTGGGGTCGCCCAGCAGCCCCTCGACGTACTCGGGGCGGAACAGCGCGCGGTCCCGGGCGGCCTGGCTGGACAGCGCGTCGCGGACCAGGCCCAGCACCTTGCCCTCCAGGTGGGTGATGGCCGGGACCGGGAAGTACCCCTTGGGCCGGTCGATGACCTCGCGCGGGATGACGCGGTACCCGACCTGCTTGAGGATCCCCTTGCCGCCGTTGGCCAGCTGCAGCTCCGGCGGGATCGCGGCGGCCAGTTCGACGAGCTCGTGGTCCAGGAACGGCACGCGCGCCTCCAGACCCCACGCCATCGTCGTGTTGTCCACGCGCTTGACCGGGTCGTCGACGAGCATCACCTCGGTGTCCAGCCGCAGCGCCGCGTCCACGGCCGTGTCGGCCCCGGGCCGGGTGAAGTGGCGTTCGACGAACTCGCGGGAGACGTCGCTCGCCGTCATCCACTGCGGGTTCAGCACCTGCGCCATCTGCGCGTGGTCGCGGTCGAAGAACGCCCGCGCGTAGGCGTCGACCCCCTGCGCGGGGGTCAGCCCGGTCAGCGGCGGGTACCAGTGGTACCCGCCGAACACCTCGTCGGCGCCCTGCCCGGACTGCACGACCTTGATGGTCTGGGAGACCTGCTGGGAGAGCAGGTCGAAGGCGACGACGTCGTGGCTGACCATCGGTTCGGCCATCGCCCCGACGGCGTGCGGGAGGGCCCCGACGAGTTCGTCACCGGTGACGCGGATGCGGTGGTGGTCCGTGCCGAACCGCTGCGCGATGACGTCGGAGTACTCGAACTCGTCGCCCTCGCGGCCACCGACGGACTCGAACCCGATGGAGTACGTCGCCAGGTCCTGCTGGCCCTGCTCGGCGAGCAGGGCGGTGATGAGGCTGGAGTCCAGCCCGCCCGACAGCAGCACCCCCACGGGCACGTCGGCGACGGTGCGCCGGCGCACGGCGGTCCGCAGCGACTCCAGGACGGCGTCCTCCCAATCCCGCTCGGAGAACCCGGCGAACTGCTCGCGGCGCACGTGGTCCGGGGACCAGTACCGGTGCTCGCGGGAGGTGCCGTCGCGCTCGACGACGCGGACCGTCGCCGGCGGCAGCTTGCGCACCCCCTGCAGGACGGTGTGCGGGGCCGGGACCACGGCGTGCCAGGTCAGGTAGTGGTGCAGCGCGACGGGGTCGATCGTGGTGTCCACGTCCCCGGCGGCCAGCAGCGCGGGCAGGCTGGAGGCGAACCGCAGCCGGCCCGGCGTCTCGGCCAGGTACAGCGGCTTGATGCCCAGGCGGTCGCGCATGAGCACGACGCGGCCGGTGTCGCGCTCGTGGACGACGACGGCGAACATGCCGACGAGGTGGTCCACGACGTCGGTGCCCCAGCGGTGGTAGCCCTTGACGATGACCTCGGTGTCCGAGGTCGAGGTGAACCGGTAGCCGTACCCCGTCAGCTCCTCGCGCAGCTGCGGGTAGTTGTAGATGCAGCCGTTGAAGACCGCCGTCAGCCCCAGCTCGGGGTCCTGCATGGGCTGGGCGCCGCACGCCGACAGGTCGATGATCGACAGCCGGCGGTGCCCGAAGGCGACGCGGCCCTGGGCCCAGACACCCTCCCCGTCGGGGCCGCGGGGCGCCAGCGTCTGCGACATCCGCTGCACCGCCGCCACGTCGGCCGCGTGCCCGTCGAACCTGACCTCACCGCACAAGCCGCACATGGCGCACCATCCAACCGTGTGATCAGCCGGGGGGCCAGGTGAAGTCCCGGCCACCGAGCACGTGAGCGTGCACGTGGAAGACCGACTGGCCCACCGCCGTGCCCGTGTTGAAGACGAGGCGGTGCTCCCCGCCGCACCGCTCGTCGGCGATGCGCTGGGCCACCTCCACGAGCCGGGCCAGGGCCTGCGGGGAGGCCGCGGCGAGCTCGGCGACGTTCTCGTACCGCTCGCGCGGGACGACCAGGACGTGGACGGGCGCCTGCGGGTTCACGTCCTCGAAGGCGACGACGAGGTCGTCGGAGTGGACGATCGTCGCGGGGATCTCCCCGGCCACGATCTTGAGGAACAGGTCGTCGGGGGCGCGCTGCACGCGGGAGACCTCGGCCATGCCCCCGCACGCTACTCGCGGGACCCCGGGGCGCACCCTCGGCACCCGGCGCGAAGATTGTCCGGTTGGATGTCAACCGTGACCCTGCGTGACTCGTCTACACGGTGTGATGGTGATGAGGGAGCGCGCGGTGGTCGCTGACGACCCGCGCTCGTGGTCGGCCGACGAGGCCGTCGGGGCGCTGTACGCGGCGCACTGGCGGCGCTTCGTGGCGCTCGCGGCCTCGCTCATGGGCGAGTCGGCGAGCGCCGAGGAGGTCGTGGCCGACGCCTTCGTCACCCTGCACCGCCGGTGGGACCGGCTGGCGGACAAGGGGTCCGCCGTCGCCTACCTGCGCACGAGCGTCGTCAACGGGGCCCGGGACGTGCTCAGGCACCGGGTCGTGGCCGACCGGCGGCGACCGCTGCCCGACCCCGCGCCGGAGGGTCCCGAGGAGCACGCCGTGCGGGCCTCGGAGCACCGGGCCGTGCTGGCCGCCCTCGACGGGCTGCCGGCGCGGCAGCGGGAGGTCCTGGTGCTGCGGTACCAGGGCGAGATGTCCGAGCAGGACATCGCCGACGTCCTCGGCATCAGCCGGGGCGCCGTCAAGACGCACGCGCACCGCGGGCTGTCCGCGTTGCGCGAGGCGATGAGCCGGGAGGACCACCAGTGAGTGACGTGACCCCGTCGGGTCCGCTGCCGGACCCCGACGGCGACGACGACCTGAGCCCCACCGCGCGCAGGCTGCGCGACGCCCTGGCCGCCCGCGCGGCCGACGCACGACCCACCGACCGACTCGAGGAGATCCGCATGACCAGCCGAGCCGCCCGCCGCCGTTCCCGCGCCTGGTCCGCCGTGGCCGGGGTCGCCGCCGTCGTCGTCGTGGGCGGTGGCGCCTACGCGGTCACCCAGCGCGCCGACGACAACGTCAGCACGGTCGCGGCGAGCACGTCCGCCGCCCCCGAGACGTCCGCCGCGGACCCCTCGTCGCCCGCCTCCTCGTCCGCCGCGACGTCCGCCTCGTCCGCCTCGACGTCCGGGGCCACGAGCTCCGCCTCGACGACCGACGCCCCCGCCACCGGTGCGGGGACCGGGGCCGCGACCGGGTCGCTGCCGTCCGGCGCCGCGACGGTCCCCGTCTACTGGGTCGGCGGCCAGCCGGCGAGGCTGTTCCGCGAGTACGTGGAGGCCGGGACCGGCGAGAACGACCCGACGAACGCGCTGCGCGCCATGCTGGCCGGGAAGCCGTCCGACCCGGACTACTCCAGCCCGTGGTCGGCGGACCCGGACGCGACCGTGACCGCCGGCGGCGGCCGCCTCGTCGTCGACCTGTCCGCGGCGGCCGCGAGCGGCACCGCCGGGGCCGGCGGGGCGCAGCTGGCGGTGCAGCAGCTCGTCCACACCGTCACCGCGGCCGCGGGCTCGAACGACCCGGTCGAGGTCCGCGTCGACGGGCGGGCCCGGCCCTCGCTGTTCGGGACGACCGTGGCCGAGACGGTCTCGCGGGCCCCGCAGGCCGAGGTGCAGGCCCCGGCGTGGATCACCTCGGTGACCCCGGGCGCGGGGTCGGTGACGGTGAAGGGCGTCGGGACCGCCTTCGAGGGCACGCTCCTGTACACGCTGACGGACGCGGCGGGGACCGAGGTCGCCCGCGACGCCGTGCAGGCGGGGGCGAACGGGACGTTCGGGGAGTTCACCTTCACCGCGCAGGTGCCCGCCGGCACCTACACCGTCGCCGTGTTCGCCCCGGACGAGTCCGGCGGCGAGGCCGGGCCGGTGACCGGGGACACCAAGACGGTCACCGTCTCCTGATCGAGGTCCGGTGGGTCCCCGAGGGGGGACCCACCGGTGGTGCTCAGCGCCGGGCGCGGGGCCGGTCGTAGGACAACCCCGCCCCGCGGGGGAAGAGCGGGTCGGCCGAGTCGTCGGCCACGTCGGGCAGTTGCGCCTCGACGGCGGCCGTGGAGGACGGCAGCTCGAACGGCAGCCGCCCGCCCGGTGCGCGCACCCCCAGGACGGTGTCGAGCAGCACGCCGTCGGAGACGCCGTAGTTGGCGAGCACGGCGTCGGCGGTGGCGGCGACGCCGGTGAGGATGAGCGGGCGGTCCAGCTTGGGCACGGCGACGGTCGGGGTCCCGGTCGCCGCGGCGGCGCGCAGCAGCCGGACGTCCGCCTGCTCCCCGGTCGGTTCCAGGCCGGTGAGGTCGGCCCCCGCGCGCGGGTCGGCGATGCGCACGACGGCGAGGTCGGCCTGCGCCGGGTCGTCGGTGACGCGCAGGCCGCGGGCCGCCGCGGCGGCGGGGTCGACCCCGGCCAGGTAGACGGTGCGGACCGAGGCCCGGTCGACGGGCAGCAGGCCACCGGTGTTCTGCAGCAGGGTGAGCGAACGTTCCTGCGCCTCGTCGCCGATCCGCTGGAACCGGTCGTTCCCGGCGAGCCGGGCGGCGGCCGCGGGGTCGACGAAGGGGTTCTCGAACAACCCGAGCTGGAACTTCTGCACCAGCACGCGGCGGGCGGCCCGGGCGACGCGCTCGGCGCTGAGCAGCCCCTGCTCGACGGCCGCCACGACCTGCGCGGAGTCGGGGTCCCCGCCGATCTGGTCCACCCCGGCGTTGAGGGCCTTGGCGAACCGCTCGGTGCGGGAGGCGTCCTCCATCCCCCAGGGCATCCCCACGCCCCAGGGGCCGACGAAGCTGTTCGGGGGCCTGTTGTCCTTGGCCTCCTGCGGGCAGTCGCCGGTGATCGCCCAGTCCGACAGGACGAGTCCGTCGAACCCCTTCTCCCCGCGCAGCACGTCGCGCAGGAGGTAGGAGTTGAACCCGGCGCCGACCTGCTCGACCTCGTGCCCGCCGCGCACCAGACCCCGAAGGATCGAGTAGGTCGGCATGATGCCGGCCGTCCCCGCCTCGAAGGCCCCGTCGTAGGGGAGGAGGTGCTCGTCGAAGTTCCCGCCGGGGAACGCGGCGTAGCGACCGTAGAAGTAGTGCGAGTCGTAGCCGTCGACCTGGGCGCCGTAACCGGCCCAGTGCTTGGTGACGGTGGCGACGCTGTCGCGGGTCAGCCCACCGGCGCCGCCCTGGACTCCCTCGACGTGGGCGCGGACCTGGTCGCGGACGGCGAGGGCGTCCGACCCGAAGGTCCCGTCGATGCGCGTCCAGCGCGGTTCGGTCGCGAGGTCGGCCTGCGGCCCCAGGAGCTGGGCGATGCCCATCGCGCGGAACTCCTGGCGCACGACGTCACCGGCGCGGCGGGTCAGGTCGGGGTCGCCGGCGGCGCCGAGACCGGTCGGGTTCGGCAGGGAGGTGGTGCCCCTGCCGGCCACGGTCTGGCCCTCGACCTCGGAGAAGCCGTTGCGGGGGTCGCTGGAGATCAGCACGGGGATCGCGAACGGCTGCTGCTCGGCGATGAGCTGCACGAGGTTGTTGGCCTCGGCGATCTGCTGCGGCTCGGCCGACAGGCGCGTGATGAACGTGGTGACGTGCCGCTCGGCGATGTCGCGGGCGGTGGCGGCGACGTCGTAGGTGGTGCCGGCGGTGGTGAGGCTGCCGTGGACGAGCAGGCCGGCGCGCTGGGCGAGGTCGAGGCGGGCGAGCAGGTCGTCGGCGCGCTGCTGGGGGGTCAGCCGCCAGTCCTCGAAGGGGGCGAGCCGGCCGTCGCGGTCGAGGTCGCGGAACCGCAGTCCGTCGACGTGCAGGACCTGCACGTCACGGGTGGACAGCACCGGCTGCGCGGGGGGTCCCGGGGCCGGGGGGTGGGGGTCCATGGTTCTCCTCCGGGCCGGGCGGTGTCGTCCCCCGACGGCACCGCCGGAGCACGGGCACCGTACCCGGGGCCCCCACCGCCGCGGGAACCGGGCGGTGACCGGGGTGACCGGTCACCGCCCGGTCACCCCGGTCACCCGGTGCGGGGCGCCTCAGCGCCCGGAGAACCGGTCGCGCAGCTTGGAGAAGACGCCCTGGTGCGTCTCGGACAGCTTCCCGGCGGGCCGGACCTCCCCGCGCAGCTCGGCCAGGCGGCGCAGCAGCTCCTCCTGCTCCTCGTCGAGGTCGCGCGGGGTGAGGACCTCCAGGGTGATGAGCAGGTCGCCGCGGCCCTGGGCGCGCAGGTGCTCGGCGCCCTTCTGCTTCAAGGTCACGACCTCCCCGGCCTGGGCGCCGGGACGGACGTCGACCTCCTCGTCGCCGTCGAGGGTCTCCAGCGGGATGCTCGCCCCGAGCGCGGCGGCGGTCATCGGCACCTGCAACGTGCACAGCAGGTCGTCCCCGGAACGGGAGAACACCGGGTGCGGGCGCTCGTGGATCTCCACGTACAGGTCCCCGGGAGGACCACCGGCCGTGCCGACCTCGCCCTGGGAGGCGAGCTGGATACGGGTGCCGGTGTCGACGCCGGCGGGGACCCGGATGGTCAGGGGGCGACGGGCGCGGACGCGGCCCTCCCCGGAGCACTCCAGGCACGGCGAGGGCAGCACGGTGCCGAACCCGCGGCACGTCGGGCACGGCTGCTGCGTCATGACCTGCCCGAGCAGGGAGCGGACGACGCGCTGGACCGAGCCCTGCCCGTGGCAGATGTCGCAGGTGGCGGGGCTGGTGCCGGGCTGGCAGCAGGACCCCTTGCACGTCGGGCACAGGATCGCGGTGTCGACCTGGATGGAGCGCTCGCCGCCGAAGGCCGCCTCGGCGAGGTCGACGTCGACGCGGATGAGGGCGTCCTGGCCGCGCTGGGTGCGGCTGGCCGGGCCGGGACCGCGACCGCCCCCGCCGCCCTGGCCGAAGAACGCGTCCATGATGTCCGAGAAGCCGAACCCGGCCCCGAAGCCGGCACCCGCACCGCCGGGCACGGACCCGCCCCGGTCGTAGGCCGAGCGCTTGTCGGGGTTGGACAGCGTCTCGTAGGCCTGGGAGACCTCCTTGAACTGCTCCCCCGCGTCGGGGTTGACGTCGGGGTGCAGCTTGCGCGCGAGCTTGCGGTACGCGCGCTTGATGTCCTCCGTGGAGGCGTCGCGGGAGACGCCCAGGACGTCGTAGTAGTCGCTCACGAGGTCGGGGTTCTCCTGTCGGTTCTCTTCCGGGTGCTGGTCACTGGAGGGTCCGCCGCCGGTTCACGAGGCGAGGATCCGCGAGACGTAGCGCGAGACCGCTCGCACCGCGGCCATGGTCGTCGGGTAGTCCATGCGCGTGGGGCCCAGGACGCCGAGGCGGGCCAGGACCGCCTCGCCGCCGTAGCCGGTGGTGACCACGGAGGTCCCGTCCAGGCCCAGGTGCAGGTTCTCCGCGCCGATCCGGACGCTGAGGCCCCCGCGCTCGCCGAGGTCCTCCTCGGCCAGCTCCTGCACGAGCCGCAGCAGGACGACGTGCTCCTCCAGGGCCTCCAGGACGCTGCCCAGCGACAGCGACAGGTCCGCCCCGGACTTGACCAGGTTCGACGTGCCCGCGATGACCACGCGCTCCTCCAGGGAGGCCGTCAGGCAGTCCCCCAGGGAGGCGGCCACCTCCGCGGCGATGGCGATGTCGGCCGGCGGTGTCTGCTGGACGAGGTCGGTCAGCGCGTCGCGGGCCTCGCGCAGCCGCTTGCCCGCGACGGAGGCGTTGACCCGCGTGCGCAGGGCGGCCAGGGAGACCCCGAGCGTCTCGACGTCGACGGCCGAGCGGACGTCCAGGACGCGCTGCTCGACGCGGCCGGAGTCGGTGATGAGGACCAGCAGGGCGCTGCGCCCGCCGACGCCGACGAGCTCGACGTGGCGCACGCTGGCGCGCGAGAGCGAGGGGTACTGCACGACGGCGGCCTGGCGCGTCAGCGAGGCCAGCAGCCGCACGGTCCGGTCCACGACGTCGTCGAGGTCGTCGGCCCCGTGCAGGAACGTCTCGATGGCGCGCTTCTCGGCCGGCGTCATGGGTTTGACGTTGGCGAGGCGGTCGACGAAGAGGCGGTAGCCCTTGTCCGTGGGGATGCGCCCGGCGCTGGTGTGCGGCTGGGTGATGTACCCCTCGTCCTCCAGCACGGCCATGTCGTTGCGGATCGTGGCCGGGGACACCCCGAGCTGGTGGCGCTCGACCAGCGCCTTGGACCCGACGGGTTCGTGGCTGGAGACGTAGTCTTCCACGATGGCCCGCAGCACCGCGAGCCTGCGGTCGTCGCTCATCCACCCCTCCCGTGCTCGGCTCCGGCACGCACGTTGGCACTCCTGGCGCGTGAGTGCCAAGTCTAGGACGTGCGTCCCGGCCGCGCCTCCACCCCGCGGCACGGATCGCTCGTTAGCGTGCCGCGGGTGAGCCCCACGCCCCGCACCGACGGCCGCTCCCACGACCGGTACGGCACCGACGTGCTGTCCTCGGACCCGCACGCCCGCACCCGCCCCCGGCCCGTGCACCGCGACGAGCCGGCCGTGCGCGGCCTGGTCGTCGAGGACGTCGACACCGGCTGGGTCGGCGCCGTGGTGCGGGTGGAGAAGAGCGGCGGCGTCCACGTCGTCGTCCTGGAGGACGCCAAGGGACGCACCCGCACCTTCCCCCTCGGCCCGGGGTTCTGGGTCGAGGGCCAGCCGGTCCGCCTCGTCGCGCCCACGAGCGCCGGCCCGGCCCGCCCGGCCCGTACCGCCAGCGGCTCGGTCGCCGTCACCGGGGCGGCCGCCCGCACCGCGCGCGCCTCCCGGATCCTCGTCGAGGGCCGCCACGACGCCGAGCTCGTGGAGAAGGTGTGGGGCGACGACCTGCGCGTCGAGGGCGTCGTGGTCGAGATGCTCGACGGCGTCGACGACCTCGACGCCGCCATCCGCGCCTTCGGCCCCCGCCCCGGGCGGCGCATCGGCGTCCTCGTCGACCACCTCGTGCCGGGGTCGAAGGAGTCGCGCATCGTCGCGAAGGTCGCCACCAGCCCGCACGTCCTCGTCCTGGGGCACCCGTTCATCGACGTCTGGCAGTCGGTCCGCCCGCAGCGGCTGGGCTGGACGACCTGGCCCACCATCCCCAAGGGTCAGGACTGGAAGCACGGCATCCTCGCCGAGCTGGGCTGGCCGCACGCCACGCAGGCCGACGTCGCCCACGGGTGGAAGAAGATCCTGGGCACGGTCCGCACCTACGCCGACCTCGAACCGGCCCTGCTGGGCCGGGTGGAGGAACTCGTCGACTTCGTCACCGCCGACCTGGCGGACCGCTGAACGAACCGGGAGGATCGACCTCGTGAGCCAACCGCCGTACCCCCAGCAGCCGCCGTACGCCCCCGTGCCGATGCCGCCGTCCGACGAGCGGATGTGGGGGATGTTCGGGCACCTGTCCGCGATCGCCGCGACGTTCGTCGGGTTGCCGTTCCTCGGCCCGCTCATCGTCTTCCTGGTCTTCAAGGACCGCAGCGGTTTCGTGCGCGGGCACAGCGCCGAGGCGCTGAACATGACGATCTCGCTCATCGTCTACGAACTGGTGCTGGGCCTCGTCCTGGGCGTGTTCACGCTCGTGACGCTGGGGATCGGGGCCATCTTCTTCTTCGTGGCCTGGATCCCGGCCGTCGTTTTCCTCGTGTTCACGATCCTGGCGGCCGTCGCCGCGAACCGGGGCGAGGTCTACCGCTACCCGCTGATCTTCCGCCTGGTGCGCTGAGGTTCACGCCACCGCGCGCAGGTCGCCCTCGGCGTCGGCACCGAGGGGGACCAGCGCGACGGTCGTGACGCCGGCGCGCTCGTAGTCCGCGAGCCGCCGGCGCACCGCGTCGGCGGACCCGACCAGGCTCGTCGCCTCCACCAGACCGGCCGGGACCCGTTGCACCGCTTCGTCCTTGCGCCCAGCCAGGTAGAGGTCCTGCACGGCGTCGACGGCCTCGCCGAACCCCAGGCGGCGGCCCAGGTCGGCGTAGAAGTTCGCCTCCTTCGACCCCATCCCTCCGACGTAGAGCGCGATGAGCCGGCGGACGGGGAGTTCCGCGCGGGCCCGGTCCTCCCCGGTGGCGTCGGTCAGGACGAACGGCACCGAGGCCGTCACCTCGAACCGCTCCGGGGGGCTCGCCCGGCGCGCGAACCCCGCGGCGAGCCGGTCGGTGGACTCGGCGGCGTTCTCCGGCACGAGGAACGAAGGCAGCCAGCCGTCGGCGATCTCCCCCGCCAGTTCCACGTTCCGGGGCCCCACCGCGGCGAGGTGGATCGGCAGGTCCGCCCGCGGCGGCAGTTGCATGAGCTTCAGCGGGACGCCGGGCCCGCCCGGCAGCGGCAGCGTGAGGTGCTCCCCCGTGAACGTCGAGTCCTGCCGGGCCAGCAGCTGCCGGACGAGGGCGACGTACTCGCGCGTGCGGGCCAGGGGTTTGGCGAACGGCTGGCCGTACCAGCCCTCGGCGACCTGCGGTCCGGACACCCCCAGGCCCAGGCGGAACCGCCCGCCGGACAGCCCGTCCAGCGTCGCGGCCGTCATCGCGGTCGAGGCGGCGGCCCGGGCGGGGACCTGCAGGACCGCCGACCCCAGGCCGATCCGGCGTGTCTGCCCGGCCAGCCAGCCGAGCACGCTGACCGCGTCGGTGCCGTAGGCCTCCGCGACCCACACCGAGGCGAACCCGGCGTCCTCCGCCGCGCGCGTGAGCTCCAGCGCCCGCGCGGCGGCGGGCCCGACCGGGCCGGTGAGGTAGCCGACGCTGAGCCCGAGGTCCATGCGCCGCACGCTACCGGCGCCGGTCAGTCCAGCAGCCGCCGCACCACCGCGTCGGCCAGCAACCGCCCCCGCCGGGTCAGCGCGACCCGGCCCCCGGCGGCGGGGGCGAGCAGCCCGTCGAGCAGGAGCTGGGCCGCCTGCGGCCGCACGCCCCACCACGCCGGGTCGAACCCCTCGGCGAGCCGGGAGCGCAGCAGCACGTCCTCCACCCGGCGGTCCTCGTCCGAGAGGCGTTCGCGGGCGTGGGCGGGGGACGTCCCGGCGTCCAGCCGGCCCGCGTAGGCGCTGGGGTGCTTGACGTTCCACCACCGCACGCCGCCGACGTGGCTGTGCGCGCCGGGTCCGATCCCCCACCAGTCCCCGCCGCGCCAGTAGGCGAGGTTGTGCCGGCAGGCGAACTGCGGCCCGCGGGCCCAGTTGCTCACCTCGTACCAGCCGTACCCGGCGGCGGTGAGGGTGTCGTCGAGGACCTCGTACTTGTCGGCCTCGTCGTCGTCGGAGGGTTCGGGGACCTCCCCGCGGCGCATCTGGGCGGCGAGCTTGGTGCCCTGTTCCACGATGAGGGCGTAGGCCGAGACGTGGTCGGGGTCGCAGGCCAGGGCGGCGTCCAGGCTGGCGCGCAGGTCGTCCACGGACTCCCCCGGCGTGCCGTAGATGAGGTCGAGGCTGACGTCGAGACCGGCCTCGCGCGCCCAGCGGACGGCGAGCGGGACGCGGGCGGGGTCGTGCGTGCGCTCCAGGACGGCCAGGACGTGCGGGACGGCCGACTGCATCCCGAAGGAGACGCGGGTGAACCCGGCCTCGCGCAGCGTCGCGAGCCCCTCGGGCGTCACGGAGTCGGGATTGGCCTCCGTCGTGACCTCCGCGCCGGGGGCGAGGCCGAACTCCTCGCGGACGGCGGTGAGCATCGTGGCGAGGTCGTCGGCGGGCAGCAGCGTGGGGGTGCCGCCGCCGAAGAACACCGTCCCGGCCGGGCGCAGCGTGTCCCCGCGGTCCCCCAGCACGCGCGCGGCCAGCCTCACCTCGGCCGTCGCCGTCCGGGCGTAGGCGGCCTGGGAGGCGCCACCGCCGAGCTCGGTGGCCGTGTAGGTGTTGAAGTCGCAGTAGCCGCAGCGGACGGCGCAGAACGGGACGTGCAGGTAGACGCCGAAGGTGCGGTCGCCGGCCCCGGCGAGGGCCTCGGGCGGCAGGGCGCCGTCGGTGGGGACGGTCTCGCCGTCGGGCAGGGTGCTCGGCACGTCCTCCAGTGTCACCCCTGGCCGGGGGTGCCCGGGTACCCGTAGGGGGTAGGGGTTGCATCACGTACCCCGGAGGGGTACCAAGGAGGTATGGAGCACGGACCGGGCTACGCCGGGGAGAAGGACGAGGTCCTCAAGCGGTTGCGCCGCGTCGAGGGCCAGGTGCGCGGACTGCAGCGCATGGTCGAGGAGGACGCCTACTGCATCGACGTCCTCACCCAGGTCTCGGCGGCGACGAAGGCCCTGCAGGCCGTGGCCCTGTCGCTGCTGGACGACCACCTCGGGCACTGCGTCGCTCACGCGGCCGCCGAGGGCGGCGCGGTGGCCGACGAGAAGATCAAGGAAGCGAGCGCGGCGATCGCGCGGTTGGTGAGGTCCTGATGGAGTTCGGTGTCACTGGCATGACCTGCGCGCACTGCGTGGCGGCGGTCACCGAGGAGGTGTCCGCGCTGCCCGGCGTCGCCTCGGTCCGCGTCGACCTCGTCCCCGGCGGCACCTCGACCGTCACGGTCGACTCCAGCACCCCCCTCGACCCGGCGGCGCTCGCCGCCGCCGTCGACGAGGCGGGGTACGAGCTGGTGCGCTGATGGCGGCCCCCCTCGGCCCCTCCGTGGACGGGGTCGCCCCGGTCGAACTGACCATCGGCGGGATGACCTGCGCCTCCTGCGCGCACCGCGTCGAGAAGAAGCTCAACCGCATGCCCGGCGTCGAGGCCAGCGTGAACTACGCGACCGAGAAGGCCACCGTGCGGCTGCCGGCCGGCACCGACGTGGCCGAGGCCATCGCCGTCGTCGAGAAGACGGGGTACACGGCCACCGCACCCGCGCCGGACCCCGAACCGGCTGCGGTGCAGGACGACCCCGTGACCGCCGAACTCGGCCGGCGGCTCGCCGTGACAGCCGCCCTGGCCCTGCCGGTGCTGGTGCTGTCGATGGTCCCGGTCCTGCAGTTCACGAACTGGCAGTGGCTCGCGTTCGCCCTGGCCTCCCCCGTCGCGGTGTGGGGAGCGTTCCCGTTCCACCGCGCCGCCGTCGTGAACGCCCGGCACGGCGCGGCCACGATGGACACCCTCGTGAGCATCGGCGTCGCCGCCGCCTGGCTGACCTCCGTCGCGGCCCTGTTCCTCGGCGAGGCCGGGATGCCGGGGATGCACATGGAGTTCCGGCTCTGGGGGTCGACCGGCGACGAGCTGTACCTGGAGGTCGCCGCCGTCGTCACCGTGTTCGTCCTCGCCGGCCGGTACCTGGAGGCCCGGGCCCGGCGCCGGTCCGGGGCCGCGCTGCGCGCCCTGCTGGCCGTGGGGGCCAAGGACGTCGGGGTGCTGCGGGACGGCGCCGAGCACCGGGTGCCCGTGGCCGACCTGCGTCCCGGCGACGAGTTCGTCGTCCGGCCCGGTGAGACGGTCGCCACCGACGGCACGGTGGTCGACGGCAGTTCGGCGGTCGACGCCTCCGTGGTGACGGGCGAGTCCGTGCCGGTCGAGGTGGCCGCCGGTGACGACGTCGTCGGCGGGACGGTCAACGCCGGTGGGCGGCTCGTCGTGCGCGCCACCCGCGTCGGGGCCGACACCGCCCTGGCCCGCATCGGCCGCGCCGTCGAGCAGGCGCAGTCGGGCAAGGCCGCGGCCCAGCGCCTCGCCGACCGCGTCTCGGGCGTCTTCGTGCCCGTCGTGCTCGCCGGGGCGCTCATCACGTTCGCGGCGTGGTGGCTGGCCGGGGCGGGCGCGGCGCACGCGCTGACCACCGCCGTCGCCGTCCTCGTCATCGCCTGCCCCTGCGCCCTGGGGCTGGCCACCCCCACCGCGCTGCTCGTCGGCACCGGCCGGGGCGCCCAGCTCGGCATCCTCGTCAAGGGCCCGGAGGCGCTGGAGGCGACCCGTCGCGTCGACACCGTCGTGCTCGACAAGACCGGCACCGTCACCACGGGCCGGATGACGCTGGCCGCCGTCGTCCCCGCCACCGGGGTCGACGCCGCGGACCTGCTGCGGCGCACCGGCTCCCTGGAGGACGCCTCCGAGCACCCCGTGGGCCGGGCCGTCGCCGCCGCAGCTCGCGAGGCCGGCCCCCTGGCCCCGGCCAGGGACGTCGTCGCCACGGCGGGCGCCGGGATCGCCGGGACGGTCGAGGGCGTGGCCCTGCGGGTCGGCCGGCCGGACTGGACCGCGGGCGAGCTGCCGGCCGAGCTGCGGGCGGCGCTGGAGGACCACGAGTCCGCGGGCCGCACCGTCCTCGTCGTGACCGCGGACGGGCACCCCGCGGGGGTGCTCGCCGTCGCCGACGCCGTGCGCCCGACGAGCCGCGACGCCGTCGCCGGGTTCCGGGCCCTCGGCCTGCACCCGGTGCTGCTGACCGGTGACCACGAGCGCACCGCGCGCACCGTCGCGGAGGCCGTGGGCATCGACGACGTCGTCGCCGGGGCCGGCCCGGAAGACAAGCTCGCCCACGTCCGGGCGCTGCAGGCGCGGGGCCAGGTCGTGGCGGTCGTCGGGGACGGCGTGAACGACGCCGCGGCGCTGGCCGCGGCCGACCTGGGCATCGCCCTGGGCAGCGGGACCGACGTGGCCGTCGAGGCCGGGGACCTGACCCTGGTGCGCGCCGACCTGCCGGCCGCCGTCGACGCGGTGCGGCTGTCCCGGGCGACCCTGGGGACCATCCGCGGCAACCTGTTCTGGGCCTTCGCCTACAACGTCGCCGCGCTCCCCCTGGCCGCGGCCGGGCTGCTGAACCCCGTCGTCGCGGCGGCGGCGATGGCGTTCTCCTCGGTGTTCGTCGTCACGAACTCGCTGCGGTTGCGCCGGTTCCGCTGAGGCCCCGCAGCCGGCGGTGACGCCTCGTTGGCCCCACGCGGCCGATGATCGGCCACGTGGGGCCAACGAGGCGAACCCCGGGCGGACGTCAGGGCAGCGCGTTGGCCCGCGCCACGCCGCCGTACCAGTGCGCGCTGGGCTTGGGCGTCCGCTCGAACGTCTCGCGGTCCCAGGCGACCAGCCCGAACGTGGGCCGGTAGCCCGAGGCCCACTCGTAGTTGTCCAGCAGGCTCCAGTGCAGGTACCCCCGCACGTCGATCCCCTCGGCCAGGCAGTCGTGGATCCCCTCCAGCGACGCCTGCGTGTAGGCGATCCGGCGGGTGTCGTCGGCCGTGGCGATGCCGTTCTCGGTCACCATCAACGGCACCCCGCCGGTCAGCTCCCACGCCGAGCGCAACCCGTCGGCGGCGGCCTGGGGGTAGAACTCCCAGCCCGTCAGGGTCGTCTCGACGTCCTCGCGCACCGGCAGCGGGCCCTCGGGGCCGACGAAGGTGCGGGTGTAGGCCTGGACGCCGACGAAGTCGTTGCCCTTGGCGGCCTCGAGGTACCAGTCGTCGCGCGGGTGGCCGTACTCGGCGACCTTGTCGTCCGCCCCGGGCTCACCGGTGCTCTTGAACGCCTGGGTGGCGACGGTCCAGCCCGTCTTGGCCTGCGGGAGCTGCGACAGCACGTCCCGGGCCCGCTCGTGGGAGGCCAGGAGCTGGTCGGCGACGTGCAGGTCCGGGTTCGGCAGGCCGTGGGCGACGAGGTTGGAGGCGTCCTCGCCGCCGGCGAGCATGGCGGCGATGTTCGGCTCGTTGACCGTGCAGATCCACTCCACGTCCCGGACCACGGGCAGCGCGGCCTCGACGTAGCGGCCGAACAGGTCGGGGGCGTCCTCGGCGCGCCAGAACCCGTCGCGCTCGAACCAGCGGGGCACCGTGAAGTGCATGAGCGTCACGACGGGTTCGACGCCGAGCTCCCGGCAGGTGTCCACCATCCGCCGGTAGTGGTCGACGGCGGCGCGGGAGACGACCCCGCGCTCGGGTTCGATCCGGGCCCACTCGATGCTGAACCGGTAGGAACCCAGCCCCAGGTCGGCCAGGACCCTGATGTCCTCGCGGTAGCGGTGGTAGCTGTCGGCGGCGTCGCCGGAGGGTTCCACGATCCCCCACGCCGCGGCCAGCGCCGGGTCGTGCTCGTGCTGCCACCAGTTGCTGGCGACGTTGCCGCCCTCGACCTGGTGGGCGGCCGTGGCCGCGCCCCAGAGGAAACCGTCGGGGAAGGTGCGCATGTCAGGACTCCTGGCGGGCTCGTGCCGGGTTGAGGACGGCGTCCAGCAGGGACACCGTGTACGGGTGGGTGGGGTGCTGCAGCACCTGGGCGGTCGGACCGCGCTCCACGACGCGACCCTCGTGCAGGACGAGCAGGTCGTCGGTGATGAGCCGGGCGCTGAGCAGGTCGTGGGTGATGTAGAGCAGGGACACCCCGAGGCGTTCGCGCAGGTCCTCCAGCAGCGCCAGGACGCCCGCACGCAGCGTGACGTCGAGCATCGAGACCGGTTCGTCGGCCACGATGACCTGGGGTTCGCAGGCCAGGGCGCGGGCGATGACCACGCGCTGGCGCTGCCCGCCGGAGAGCTGGTGCGGCAGCTTCTGGGCGAACTGCCCGGTCGGGGTCAGCCCGACCGTCTCCAGCAGTTCGTGGACCCGCCGGCGCGCGTCGGCCCCCCGGCGGCCGGTGTGGTTGAGCACCGGCCGGGTCAGGGCGTACTCCACGGTGTGCAGGGGGTTCAGGGCCGCGTAGGGGTCCTGGAACACCATCTGTACGCTGCGGTGCAGCGTCTTGAGGTTCCGCCGCTTGAGGCGGCCGACGTCGAGGTCGCCGAAGCGCACCGACCCGGCGGTGGGCGCCTCGACCCCGGTCACCATCTTGGCCAGCGTCGACTTGCCCGACCCGCTGGCCCCGACGAGGCCGAGCGCGGACCCGGGTTCGAGGGTGAAGGAGACGTCGGAGACGGCGTGCACCTCGGCCTCCCCGCGCCGCGGCGGCGGGTAGGTCTTGGAGGCGCCCTCGACCACGACGGCCGACCCCCCGGCGGGCGGGGCGGGGCGCGGGCGCAGCGAACGGTCCTCGAACCCCGGCAGCGAGACGGTCTCCGCGCGCGGGTCGGCGTAGTGGCTGAGCAGCATCCGCGTGTACTCGTCCTGCGGGGCCCGCAGCACCTCGCGCGAGGGGGCGTCCTCGACGATGCGGCCCTCGTGCATGACCAGGACCCGCTGGGTCGCCTCCAGCACGATCCCGAGGTCGTGGCTGATGAGGACGGCGGTGAACCCCTCGGTGCGCTGCAGCTCGACGATGGTGTCCATGACGGCGTGCTGGACGAGGACGTCCAGCGCCGTGGTGGGTTCGTCGAACACGACGAGCTGGGGGTCCAGGGACAGGGCCAGGGCGATGGACACGCGCTGGCGCATCCCGCCGGACAGCTCCCCGGGGTAGCGGTCCAGGACCTTGGGGTCCAGCTCGACCTTGGCGAGCAGTTCGCCCGACCGCTCCTCCCACCGCTGCTTCGGCACGTGGCCGTGCGCGCGGTAGATGTCGGCGAAGTGGTCCCGGATCCGGCGCACGGGGTTCAGGGCGTTCATGCCGGACTGCAGGACCATGGCGAACCCGCCCTGGCGCTGCCGGCGCAACCCCTCCTCGTCGAGGTCGCGGACGTCCTGGCCGCCGAAGAGGATCTGGCCCCCGTTCGTGCGGGCGGGGGGTTTCTGCAGCCGGGTGATCGCGTAGCCCAGGGTCGACTTGCCCGACCCCGATTCCCCGACCAGCCCGACGAACTCCCCGCGGCGCAGCCCGAAGGAGACGTGGTCGACGGCCTGCACGGCCTGCTGGCCGTTCGACTCGTAGACGACGGACAGGTCGCGGACCTGCAACAGCTCCTCGCCCAGGGCGGTCGGGGTCCCGGTGCTCGTGGCCTGCGTGCTCATCGGTCCGCCTTCCGGGTCCGCGACCTCTCGCGTAGTCGCGGGTTGCTCACGGCGTCGACGCCGAAGTTGACGAGGGTCAGGGACAGGGCCAGCAGCGCGATGCACAGACCGGGGGCGAACAGCAGCGCCCACTGCCCCGTGAGCAGGGCGCTGGAGTTCTGCGCCCAGTAGATCATCGTGCCCCAGCTGACGATGGAGCTGTCACCGAGGCCGAGGAACTCCAGCCCCGCCTCGGCCAGGATCGCCGCGGTCGCCGCGCCGAAGAAGCTGCCCGCGATGAGCGAGGTCATGTTCGGCAGGATCTCCCGGAACACGATGCGCGGGGCGCTGTCGCCGGAGAACCGGGCGGCCTCGACGAAGTCGCGCGAGCGCAGGGACTGCGTCTGCGAGCGCAGGACGCGCGCGCCCCAGGCCCACCCGGTGATGACGATGACGGCGATGATGACGGTGATGCCGCCGTTCTGCAGGTACGCCGCGATGACGATCATGAACGGCAGGCCGGGGATGACGAGGAACAGGTTCACGACGAACCCGACGACCTCGGCGAGCCACCCGCGGGTGTAGCCCCAGGACAGGCCGACGAGCACGGCGACGGCCGTGGCGAGCAGCCCGGCGGTGAACCCGACGAGCACGCTGATCCGGGCGCCGTGGACGAGCTGGGACAGCACGTCCTCCCCGGCGGCCGTGGTGCCCAGCCAGTGCGCGGCGCTGACGTCCTGGCTGCGCTCGAACGTGTTGTCCTTCGCGCCGTGAGGGGCCAGGAGGGGCCCGGCGAGGGCGAGCAGGAGGAAGAACGCGAGCAGGACGAGCCCGACGCGCGCCTTCTTGTTGTCCCACAGCGTCGCCAGGACGCGGCCGGCGCTGCGCCAGGTGCTGGGGGCGTGCTGGACGTCGAGTTCCGACGAGGTGCCGGTGGTCGTTCCGCTCATCGCGCCGCTCACCTCCGGGTCCGCGGGTCGAGGAGGCCGTAGAGCACGTCGACGAGGAAGTTCGCGACGAGCACGCTGACCGTGATCATGAGGAAGAGCGCCTGCATCAGCGGGTAGTCCTGGCCGATGACGGCGTTGAACAGCAGGTAGCCGATGCCGGGGTACCCGAACACCTGCTCGACGAGGACGGACCCGCCGACGACCCCGCCCAGGGCCAGGCCGAAACCGGTGAGGTTCGGCAGGATCGCGTTGCGGGCGGCGTAGCGCAGGGCGACGGTCCGCCCGCGCAGGCCGTTGGCCTCGGCGAAGGTGACGTAGTCGTCGCCGAGGGTGTTGATCATGGCGTTGCGCATCCCGAGGATCCAGCCGCCCAGGGAGGTCAGCAGGATCGTGATGGCCGGCAACGCTGCGTGGGTCAGCGCGTCCCCGAGGAAGTCCAGGCTGAACCCCGGCGTCGTGGTGGCCGAGTAGGCCCCGGTCGTGGGGAACCAGTGCAGGACGTACCCGAGGAAGAACAGCAGCAGCAGCGCCGTCCAGAAGTACGGGAACGTCGACAGGAAGCTGCCCGACAGGGTCGGCAGCGCGTCCAGCCAGGTCCCGCGCTTCCACGCCGACAGGACGCCGATGAGGGTGCCGATGGCGAAGGCCAGGACCGTGACCAACCCCACGAGCAGCAGCGTGTAGGGCAGGGCCTGGGAGACCATCGAGGAGACGGTCTGCGGGTAGAACGTGTAGGACACCCCGAAGTCCAGGGTCGCGACCTGGCGCAGGTAGGAGCCGTACTGCGCCAGCAGGTTGCCGTCCGGCACCCCGAGCTGGGCCTCGATGGCGGCGCGGGTGGCCTCGCTCACGGGCCCGTTCTGCGACAGCTTGGCGACGGCCGCGTCCGCGGGCGTGCCGGGCATGAGCCGGGGCAGGACGAAGTTGACGGTGACGGCGGCCCACAGGGTGAGGACGAACAGCCCCAGCCGTCCGAGCAGGTAGCGGCCGGGGAAGGACCCGCGGCCGGTCCGCCCGGCCGGCGCCGGTGCGGTGTCGGTGGGGTTCAGGACGCTCACGCCGCACCTCCGGCCAGCTTCAGCCGCGTGAAGATCCCCAGCGGCGCGGAGTCGTAGTTCTGCGGGGCCATGTAGGGGTCCTCCTCGGAGGGCCAGCCGACGAACTTCGCGTCGTTGTAGAGCCCCCACAACCCGCCGTAGTACATCGCGATCGCGGGCAGCTCGTCGTAGACCTGTCGCTGCAGGCCCCGGGCCGCGGCGAGCTGGGCCGCGGGGTCGGTGCTGGACTTGAACTCCAGCAGGAGGGCGTCGGCCTCCGGGTCGGAGAACCGTTCGTAGTTCGCCTGCGTCGAGGTGCCGACGTCGACCTTGAACTCGCTGGACATGAGGGTGTTGAACGCGCGGAACACGTCCCCGCCCCCCATCCCGCCGAGGGCGACCTGGAAGTCGCCGTTGGCGATGGCCGCCTGGTACCCGGCCGGCTGCGGGAGCTGGAGGCTGACGTCGATGCCGACGGCGCCGAGCTGCCCGGCGACCTCCTGGGCGGCCCGCGTCCAGTCGGTGTAGCCGTTGGCGGAGGTGAGGGCGAAGGAGAACTGCTCACCCGCCGCGTCGAGCAGCCTGCCGTCGCGCAGGGTGTACCCGGCGCGGGCGAAGGACTCCAGCGCGGCGGCCCGGTCCTGCGTGATCATGCCCGCGTCGGGGATGTCGGGGTCGAGCCAGTCCTGCTGGTTCGGGAGCACGAGCCCGGTCTGGCCCGCGGGCTGCATGTAGCCCTCGGTCGCCACGTCGGCGATCCGCGCCCGGTCCAGCGCGAGCGACAGCCCGCGGCGCACGTCGACGTCGTCGAACGGGGCGACCGTGTGGTTGGGCAGCAGGCCGATGATGCCGCCCGGCGGGAACCACCAGCGGTTGCTCGGGCTGGCCGCCCCCCACGTGCCCTGCACGTCGGAGATGAACGAGTAGCTCCAGTCGTAGCCGCGGGTGACGGTGTCGAGCTGGTCGTTCGTGGCGGGCAGGATCAGGTGCTCGATCTCGACGCTGTCGGCCTGCCAGTACCGGGGGTTCTTGTCCATCGAGTACTGCTGGGAGTTGTAGTTGCCCAGCACGAACGGGCCGGTCCCGACGGGGTTCTCGTCGCGGTGGGTACCGGGGTCGGCGACCTGCGACCAGTGGTGCTGCGGGACGAGGTAGGTCGCCCCGATGATCGGCAGGGCGGGCACGTCGTCGGTCTGCAACCGGCACACGACGCGGTCCCCGTCGGCCTCCACCGAGGCCAGGTGCTGCCACACGCCCTTGGCGTCCAGCGCCGGGACCTCCTTGAGCAGCTCGAGGGTGAACACGACGTCGGCGGCCGTGAACGGTTCCCCGTCGCTCCACTCGGCCTCGCGCAGCGTGAACACGATGGTCCGGGCGTCGGGCAGCTCCCACGACTGCGCGAGCCACGGGATCTGCTCACCGTCGAGGGGGTTGACGAGGACCAGCGGTTCGTAGATCCACTTCGCCGCCGTCCGGGTGTTCACCAGGTAGGGGTTGAAGACCCGGTTGAACAGCGGGTTCCCCTTGTCCGCGTTGATGAGCATCGTGTCCTGCCCGATCGTCGGATCGGGTTGGCTGCGCACCTGCACGCTGCAACCGCTCAGTCCGGTGCCCACCAGGGCGGCTCCTGCACCGAGCCCTGCCAGCACCCCCCGGCGGCCCAGCGCCGGTCCCTGCCGAAGCGTCATCGCTCGACCTCCACGTTCGTCGTGGACGTCAGCGTATGCGCTTACATCGACGTGTCAACCGGGGGGCAGCTCTCCCGCAGCAGCACCTCGACCGGCAGCCGGGCCGACAGCGGCGCGGCGGCGGGGTCGGCCAGCCGCGCCACCACGGCCCGCACGGCGGCCCGGCCCAGCTCGGCCATCGGCTGGGCCACCGTGGTCAGCGGCGGCTGGGTGAACCGCCCCACGTCCAGCCCGTCGAAGCCCGTGACGTACACGTCGCCGGGCACCGACAGCCCCCGGCGCCCCAGCGCGTCCATCGCCCCCAGGGCCGACTGGTCGTTGGCGCACACCAGCGCCCGCGGCACCCGGCGGGCCAGCAGCTCGGTGACGGCCGCCTCGGCGGTGTCGCGGCGGAAGTCCCCGCGCACGTGGGGCACCGCGGCGCGGTCCAGACCGACCGCGTCGAGCGCGGCGAACAGCCCCCGCTGGCGTTCGGCGTCGTCCGGGGAGTCCGGCGGCCCCGCGACGTAGACGACGTCGCGCACCCCCAGCCCGCGCACGACGTGCGTCACCAGGGCCGCCATCCCGGCCGCGTTGTCGACGCTGACCTGGTCGAGCCCGGCCAGCGGGTTCGTCCCCGTGCGGGCGGCGTCGGCCAGCACGACGACGGGCAGGCGCCGGGCCACGTGGACGAGCAGGTCGTCGGAGACCGTGCGGGCCAGCACGGCCAGACCGTCGACCCGGCCGGCGATGTCGTTGACGATGACGTCGCGCGCCGGGCCGCGCCCGGCGGCCACCATGAGGGCGAACCCCCGCCGCCAGGCCTCCACCTCGGCCCCGCGCAGGACCTCGTCGAAGTACAGGTTGGGGCTCTGCCAGCCCGCCCCGCGCCGGCGGTCGTCCACGATCCGCACCCCGCCGGCCGCGGCGGACCCGGGCGCGGGCCGGTCGGCCTCCTCCAGGCCGTCGTGACCGGGGAAGCACAGCCCGATGACCCCGGTCTTGCGGCCCGCGAGCGCCCGCGCGTTGCCCGAGGGCACGTAGCCGAGGTCGCGCACGGCGTCCAGGACGCGCGCCCGGGTGGTCTCGCGCACGGCGTCGGGGGTGCGCAGGACCCGCGAGACGGTGGCGATCGAGACGCCGGCGCGGTCGGCCACGTCGTAGACGGTCGGGGTCTTGGGCCCGTCGGTGGTCTCCCCGCGCGTCGGGTGGCGGGCCATGCCCACGCCTCCTGCTCTGCTCCGGCTCCTGGGTGCGCCGATGCTAACGACCCGGGGCGCCGGGGGTGAGCGGGGTCGCCCGGGGCCGGGCGCGCGAGCGGTTGCGCGCCGCGGCCGGGGGCGTTTCCCTGCTCCCATGCCGGATTCAGCGAGGTCCCAGGTCCGCGAGCACGCCCGTCGGGGCGAGGCGTTCGCCCAGCGGCACGAGCACGGTCTGCGGCTGGTGGGCCGGGCCGGGGTGGCGGCCGAGGGGGTCGTCTACCTGCTCGTCGGCTGGCTGGCGGCCCAGGTCGCGCTCGGCGGGGCCTCGACGTCGGCGGACTCCAGCGGGGCGATGGCCCAGATCGCCGCCCAGCCGTTCGGGTCGGTGCTGCTGGTGGTCCTGGCGGTCGGCTTCGCGGCCCTGCTGCTGTGGCAGGTCGTGGAGGTGGTCACCGAGGACGAGACGTCCCACCGGCTGCGGGCCGTGGTCAAGGGGGTGGCCGCCGCCGCGCTGGGCTTCTCGTGCGTGCGCTTCGCCACCGGGAGCGGGTCCTCCTCGGCCTCCCAGCAGCAGACCCTCACCCAGCGCGTCCTGGAGGCTCCCGGCGGGGCGGTGCTCGTCGTCCTGGTCGGTGTCGCCGTCGTGGTCGTCGGTGTCGTCACGGCGGTGAAGGGCCTCAAGGGCGACTTCGAGGACAAGATCGAGGGGTCGCTGTCGCCGGCGCTGCGGCGGCTGGGGAAGGCCGGCAAGCTCGCCCGGGGCATCGCCTTCGCGGTGCTGGGGGTGCTGGTCGCACTCTCGGCCACCGGGGACACGGGCAAGTCGCGGGGGCTGGACGCCGCCTTCCACGAGATCGCGGCCCAGCCCTACGGCGTGGTCCTGCTGCTCGTGGTCGCGGCGGGGGTGATCGCCTTCGGCCTGTTCCAGCTCGTGACGGCCCACCGGCGCGTCCGGGCCTGACCGGCGCGGGCGGCGCGGGCGGCGCGGGCGGCGCGGGCGGCGAGGACGGCGCGACTCGCCCGCTCGGGGAGTGATCCAGGCCACAACGGCTCGGGGAACCCATCCGATCACCGATCGGTTGCGAACTGAGGATGCCCTCACGCGGGGTGCGCTGACCGTGCACACTGTCCCGGGGGACTCTCGTCCGGTTCGACCTCGAAGCAGGAGTGCACGTGTCGCGCAAGATCATCACCCCCGGGGACATCCGCGACCACGTCCTGCGCCTGGGCGAGAAGTACCCGCCCATCCCGCTGGACTCGGTCGACCGCACGGTCCACGACCCCCGCGGGGTGCGCGAGCGCTTCGGGCACGTCATCGACTACCTGGCCCGCGTCGAGCTGGAGGTCGACCGCAACGTCCTGGAGCTGCTGACCCTGCTGCCGGACGTCTCCGAGACCGACCGGCTCTTCTACGCCGACGTCTGGCAGCCGCAGGAGATCCAGCACGGCCTCATCCTCGACCGGCTCCAGCAGGACATCGACCTGTCCCCGGCCGACCCGAACACCGACCACGTGAGCCCGAAGATCCGCATCCTCGGCTCCCTGGCCCACCTCAGGCCCGTCCAGGAGGTCGCGCGGCTGCTGTACTACCTGACGGGGGCCGCGACGGAGAAGGCCGCGGTGGTCGCCTACAACCTGCTCGTCGACGGGCTCGACGAGATGGGCGAGGACGCCGTCTCGCGCACCGTCGTCCAGCCGATCCGCCGGCAGGAGCCGGGGCACTTCGCCTTCTACCGGCTCTCGGCGACGGAGATGTTCCAGCAGAACGTCCTCTCGCCCTGGCAGCTGCGGCTGGCCCGGGTGCTGCGGCGGGCCTCCTTCAGCCCCGTCGGCGCCCACACCCCGCAGCACCGCGCCCAGTTCGGCGGGGTCCTCACGACGCTGGGCCTGCACGAGAAGGTCGAGGACTTCGGCGCCCAGATCGGCCTCGTGGAGCGCGAGCTGCTGTGGGCGCGGGACCAGGGGATGCGGGTGCCGGACTACATCCTCGCCGCGCTGCGCGACACCCTCGAGCAGTTCCGCGCCACCGCCGCGCCCGTCCCCGCGTGAGGAGGGCGGGACGGGCGGTGGGGCCGGGCAGTAGCGTCGGGGCGTGCCGCTGACCGACCTGCCCCTGGACGAGCTCCGCACCTACCGCGGGGACGACACCGACCTGGCCGAACCCGCCGACCTCGACGCGTTCTGGGCCGGGAGCCTGGCCCAGGCCCGCCGCCACGACCTCGACGTCGAGCTGACCCCGTGCACGGGCCCGGCGCTGCCGGCGCTGCACGTCCAGGACGTCCGGTTCGCGGGGTGGGGCGGGGACCGCATCGCCGCCTGGCTGGTCCGCCCCGCGCACCTGCCCGGGCCGTTGCCGGTCGTGGTGGAGTTCATCGGCTACTCCGGCGGGCGCGGGCTGCCGGTGGACCGGACCGCCTGGGCCGCGGCCGGTTTCGCCCACCTCGTCGTGGACACCCGCGGGCAGGGCCACGACACCCCCGACCCCGACCCCGACGTCACCGGCGGGCAGTGGGCGCGGGGGTTCATGACCAAGGGCATCGAGGACCCGCGCACGTACTACTACCGCCGCGCCCTCGTCGACTGCGCCCGCGCGGTCGACGTCGCCCACGCCCTGCCCGGTCTCGGGATCGAGGTCGACACCTCCCGGATCGTCGTGCGCGGCGGCAGCCAGGGCGGGGCGTTCTCCATCGCCGCGGCCGCGCTGTCCGGGGACCGCGTCGCCGCCGCGCTCGTCGACGTCCCGTTCCTGTGCCACGTCCGGCGCGGGACCCACGTCGCCGGTGACGGTCCCTACCTGGAGGTCGTGGACTACCTGCGCCGGCACTCCCCGGAGAACGTCGAGCGCGCCTTCGCCACGCTGGCCCACGTCGACGGCGCGAACCTGGCCTCCCGCGCCCGGGTCCCGGCGCTGTTCAGCGTCGCCCTCATGGACCCGGTCTGCCCGCCCTCGACGGTGTTCGCCGCCTACAACCGCTGGGGCCACGAGGACCGCGAGATCGACGTGTGGGAGTTCGCCGACCACGCCGGCGGGATCGGGTTCCAGGTCCAGCGGCAGTTGCGGTTCCTGGACCGGCGCGGCCTGCGGTGAGCGGACCGGAGCCACGGGTGCCCGTCGAGGACGAACCCGACCCCTGGTCGCTCTCGCTCGTCGCCCGCGTCGAACGCGACGCCCCCGGCCGGCGCCGCCCCGCGCACACCGACGTCCTCGTCGCCGCGGCGCGCGCCGTCGTGCTGCTGCTGGACGACCCGCGCGTCACCGACCCCGACGGGGAGCTGCACGCCGCGGTGCAGGCGTGGCGGGACCGGCGCATCCGCAAGATCTGCCGCCGCGCCCGCGGGGCGGCGTGGGAGCGCACGGCCGCGCTGGCGCACAGCGAGGCGGCGTCCGGCGACGCCGTCGTGCGGGTGTTCGCCCCGCACCCGCGCGAGGAGGTCCCGGACCTGCTGCGCCCGCTGCAGGTCGGTGGGCTGGACCTCGACGACCCCGACGACCTCGCGGTCCCCGGGCCGGACGGGGTGCTGACGGTCCGGCTGACGCCGGGGGTCGCGATGACGACGGGCAAGGCCGCGGCCCAGGTCGGTCACGCCGCGCAGCTGGCGTACGAGCGCCTCCCGCACACCGGCGCCTGGCGCCGCAGCGGTTTCGGCGTCCGCGTCGTCACCGGCCCCGTCGTGCTGGCCCCCGCGGACCGGGTGGACGTGCGCGACGGGGGTTTCACCGAGGTCGCTCCGGGGACGGTCACCGCGAGCGCGGGTTTCGAAGGGACGGTCTGACGTGCCGCAGCAGGGAGCGCCGTTGCGGCGCATGGGGTTCCTCACCATCGGGTCGTTCGACCCGGCCGACCCGCGGCCGGGGCACGAGAGCACCCTGCGCGTCGTGGAGCTCGGCGAGCGCCTCGGGTTCGACAGCGCCTGGCTGCGCCACCGCCACCTGCAACCGGGGATCTCCTCCCCCGTCGCGGTCCTGGCCGCGCTGACCCAGCGCACGACCCGCATCCACCTCGGGACGGCCGTCACCCCGCTGGGGTGGGAGAACCCGCTGCGGCTGGCCGAGGACCTCGGGACCGTCGACGTGCTGGCGGGCGGGAGGTTGCAACCGGGCGTCAGCGTCGGCCCGCCGATGCAGTTCGAGCACGTGAAGTCCTCGCTGTACCCGGACACCGCCGACGTCGAGGACTTCGGCTACGAGCGGGTCCTGCGGCTGCACCGGTTCCTGCGCGGGGACGAGGCCAGCGACGTCGCCGGCACGCAGGGCGTCGAGGTGTTCTCCGACCGCGTCGAACCGCACTCCCCCGGGTTGGCCGACCGGCTCTGGTACGGCGGGGCGAGCCTGCGCTCGGCGCAGTGGACCGGGCAGCAGGGGTTGCACCTGCTGGCCTCCAGCGTCGTGCGCGCCGAGGACGGTTCCACCGACTTCCCGACGATCCAGGCCGCGCACCTGCACGCCTACCGGGAGCTGAACCCCACCGGGCGCACGTCGCAGGGGCTCGTCGTCATCCCCACCGACTCCGCGAGCGCGGCGCAGCGCGAGCGGTACCGCGCCTACGTCGAGCACCGCTCGGCGCGGGTCGGGGTCCCGCAGGGGCCCGGGCGGCTGCTGTTCGCGCAGGACCTGCTGGGCACGAGCGCCGAACTGGCCGAGCGGTTGTGGGCCGACGCGGGGTTCCAGCTCGTCGAGGAGGTCGTGTTCGCCCTGCCGTTCGGGTTCGAGCACGAGGACTACGTGCAGATCCTCACCGACATGGCGACGCACCTCGGACCCCGGCTCGGGTGGACCCCCGCTACGGGGTGAGCACCAACCGCAGGACCGTCGCGTCGGCCAGCCGGTCGAACCCGGAGCCGATCTCGTCCAGCCCGAGGTGCCCGGACACGAGCCGTTCCAGCGGCAACCGGCCCTCCCGCCACATCTGCACGTACTGCGGGACGTCGCGGGCAGGGACGGCCGAGCCGAGGTAGCTGCCGACCACGGTGCGCGCCTCGGCGGTCAGCACGAGCGGGTCGAGGGCGACGTGCGAGCCGGGTGCGGGCAGGCCCACGGTGACCGTCGTACCGCCCACGGCCGTCGCCGCGAAGGCCGTCTCGAACGCACGGGCGGACCCCGCGGCCTCCACGACCTTCTCCACCCGCCGGCCCGAGGCCGCCAGCTCCTGCGGGGTGGCGACCTCGTCGGCGCCGAGCTCCCGCGCGGTCCGCAGCTTGTCCGGCGAGGTGTCCACCGCCAAGGTGCGCACCCCGTCCAGGCCCGCGGCGACGAGCAGCGCGGCCATCCCCACCCCGCCCAGGCCGACGACCGCGAGCGTCTCGCCGGGTTCGGGCCGGGCGGCGTTCCGGACCGCGCCGCCGCCGGTGAGCACGGCGCACCCCAGCAGCGCGGCGAGGTCGGCGGGCACGTCGGGCGGGACCGGGACGACCGAGCGGCGGTCGACGACGGCGTGGGTGGCGAACGCCGAGACCCCGAGGTGGTGGTGGACGGGCATGCCGTCCCGGCTCAGCCGCCGCGCGCCCGAGGGCAGGACGCCCTCGGCGTTCGTCGCGCTGCCCCTCGCGCAGGGGATCCGGCCACCCGTCGCGCAGGCGGCGCAGTCCTCGCACCGGGGCAGGAACGTCGTGACCACGCGGTCCCCCGGCGCGACGTCCCCGACGCCCGGCCCCACGGCCTCGACGGTCCCGGCGCTCTCGTGGCCCAGCAGCATCGGCAGCGGCCGGGGCCGGTTGCCGTCGACGACGGACAGGTCGGAGTGGCACAGGCCCGCCGCCTCGACGCGCACCAGCAGTTCCCCGGGGCCGGGGTCGTCGAGCTGGACCTCGGTGACGACGAGCGGGCGGCTCCTCGCGTAGGGGCGCGGCGCGCCGGACCGTTCGAGCACCGCACCCCGGATCGTCCGCACGCACGGCAGCGTGTCAGAGCGCCGGCCGGGGCGCCCGCGCGCACACGGCCGCGAGCGCCGCGACGCCGGCCAGGACGAGGAACCCGCCGCCGAGGGAGGTGGCCGCGGCCACCGCCCCGAGCACGACGGGGCTGAGCGTCGAGCCCAGGCCCTTGGCCACGGAGTCGGCGGCCGTGACGCTGCCGCGCAGGTCCGGGTGCCACCCCACGAGGACGGCGGGGCTCAGGGGCATGAGCATCCCCAGGACGACCCCGAGGCCGACGAGCAGCACGAGCAGGAGGGCCACCGCGCCGTCCCCGCGGCCGCCGACGACGAGGGCCAGCACCGCGCAGGCGAGCGGCAGGGCGGGGTAGGTGCGGCGGAACAGGTCCTCGGCGCTGCGCCGGCCGAGGACGACCTGGTTGGCGCCGGCCCCCAGGAACACCCCGGCCGGGATCATCACCGACAGCGCGATGCGTTGCGCCAGCGGCGGATCGAGGTCCTGCGCGAGCAGGCTCACCGCGTAGTGGGTGGCCTGGATCGCCCACCCGACACCGGCGGCGGCCAGCAGCAGGGCCGCCGTGCGCGGCACCCGCAGGGCCAGCGACGCCTCCCGCACGACGGTCCGCAGCCCCGTGCGGGCCCCCGGACCGGCGGGACGGGCGCGGGCGGGGGGCATCCGGCGCACGGTGAACGGGGTCAGGACCAGGACGAGGAGCCCGTAGGCCACCACCGTCCACGACCACACCGCGGGCGCCCCCAGCCCGGCGGCGGCCGCGCCGAGGCCGAGACCGACGACCGCGCCCAGGCTCGTGAACGTCTGCAGGACCGAGAACCCCCGGTCCCGCCCGCCGGGGTCGTCGCGGAGGGCGTCGGCGACGAGGACGGCTGCGCACAGGACGAGGGCGCTGTTGGCGACCCCGGTCAGGACCCGGGCCAGCAGGACCCCGGCGTACCCCGGGTCCAGCAGCAGCGCCGCCGAGAGCAGGACGTTGGCGGTGACGGCGACGGGCAGCACCCGGCGGGGTGCGACGAGGTCGACGACGGGACCGAGGACGGCCGTGGCGAGGGCGGCGGCCGCGGCGTAGACCCCGACGGTCAGCCCGACCTGCCCGACGCTCAGGCCCAGCCGTTCCCCCAGCACCACCGAGACCGGGGTGAACCCCAGCTGGGACACCGGGGACAGGGCGACCAGCAGACCGGGCAGCACCCCGACGCGACGACGGGAGCGGGGGTTCCGGGACACGGTGCCGAGCCTAGGGCGGTCACCGCGGCCGGCGACCCGCCGGTCACTCCTTGCCGGTCCGGCAACGAACGACGACGGCCGGGCCGGCGGTGCCTACCGTTCGGGACATGACCTCGAACTCCCCCGGGCACGACGGGACCGCCTCGCCCCCGCCCTCCGCCCGCACCTGCGACGTCGCCGTCGTCGGCGGTTCGGCCGCGGGCCTGGCCGCTGCGCTGCAACTGGTCCGTCAGCGCCGGTCGGTCCTCGTCGTCGACGACGGAACCCCTCGCAACGCCCCCGCCGCGCACATGCACGGCTTCCTCGGCCACGACGGCCTGCCGCCGGGGGACCTGGTGGCCAGGGGGCGGGAGGAGGTGCGCGGCTACGGCGGGGAGGTCCTCACCGGGCGCGTCCTGGGGATCGGCACCGGACCCGACGGCGGGTTCGACCTCGCCCTGACGGGCGGGAACCGGCTGCGCGCCCGCCGGGTCCTGGTCGCCACCGGCATCGTCGACGAACTGCCCGACATCCCCGGTCTGGCGCAGCGCTGGGGACGGCAGGTCATCCACTGCCCGTTCTGCCACGGCTACGAGGTCCGGGACCGGCGCGTGGTCCAGATCGTCACCTCACCGGCGGGGTTGCACCCCACGCCGCTGGTGCGGCACCTGACCGACCGGCTCACCGTCGTGCTGCACGACGGCGCGGGAGTCGACCCGGTGGCGGTCCGGGCGCTGACCGAGTCCGGGGTGCCGGTCCTGGAGGCCACCGTGGCCCGCGTCGGCGACGGGGACGACGGAGCTCTGGTCGTCGAGCTCGGGGACGGGAGGGCGCTGCCGGCGGACGCGGTGCTGACCGGCGGTCGCTTCGCCGCACGGACCTCGATGCTCGAGGGACTGGGGGTGGCCACCGCACTGCACCCCAGCGGCCTCGGCGACGTCCTGGTCGCCGACCCGACCGGCAGCACGACCGTGGACGGCGTCTTCGCCGCGGGCAACGTCACCGACCCCGCGCTGCAGGTCCTGCCGGCGGCGGCGCACGGGAGCTTCGTCGGTGCGCAGATCGCCTTCAGCCTCGCCGCCGAGGACGTCGCCACCGGCACCCGCCCCTCGGGGGTGCAGGCCGAGTGGGACGACCGGTACGGCGGGACCGACCGCGTCTGGAGCGCGAACCCGAACGGCACCCTGGTCGCCGAACTCACCGGCACGCCTCCGGGGCGGGCCCTGGACGTGGGCGCCGGCGAGGGCGCGGACGCGCTGTGGCTGGCCGAGAACGGGTGGGAGGTCACCGCCTCCGACGTCTCCGACCGGGCCCTGGCCCGGATCCGCGCCGAAGCCACCCGCCGCGGGACGGCCGTCGAAACCCTGCACCGCGACGTGAACGACCTGGCCGGTCTGGAGGGCCGGACGTACGACCTGGTCAGCCTGCAGTACGGCTCCTTCCACCGGACGCCGGACCAGCGAGGTCTGCACACCCTGCTCGACGCGGTCGCGACCGGCGGGATGCTGCTCGTCGTCGGGCACGCACCGCACCGTGCCGGCGAACCGGTCGACCCCGCCGAGCGGACGGTCCTGTGGGATCCGCAGGCGTACGTGGGGATCGAGGAGATCGCCGCGGCCGTAGCGGCGTCCGGGCGGTGGCGCGTGGAGGTGCACGAGACCAGGCCGCGACCCGCCGGAGCGGTCAGCTCCCACCACGCCGAGGACGTGGTGTTCCGGGCGGTCCGCACCGCCTGAACCCGCCCCACGCACGGACGGCCCGCCCCCGACGGGGAGCGGGCCGTCCCGGCGCGCGGTCACGGCACGCGGCGCCTCACTTCTTGGCGTTCTTCTCCTTGGGCTTGTCCCCGGAGGCGTCGGAGGACAGCGCGGCGATGAAGGCCTCCTGGGGCACCTCGACCCGCCCGACCATCTTCATCCGCTTCTTCCCCTCCTTCTGCTTCTCCAGCAGCTTGCGCTTGCGGGTGATGTCACCGCCGTAGCACTTGGCCAGGACGTCCTTGCGGATCGCGCGCACGTTCTCGCGGGCGATGACCCGGGCCCCGATGGCGGCCTGGATCGGCACCTCGAACTGCTGGCGCGGGATGAGGTCCTTGAGCTTGCCGGCCATCATCACGCCGTAGCCGTAGGCCTTCTCGCGGTGCACGATCTGGCTGAACGCGTCGACCTGCTCGCCCTGCAGCAGCACGTCGACCTTGACCAGGTCCGCGGCCTGCTCGCCGTCCACGTCGTAGTCCAGGGAGGCGTACCCGCGGGTGCGGGACTTCAACTGGTCGAAGAAGTCGAAGACGATCTCGGCCAGCGGCAGCCGGTAGCGCATCTCCACGCGGTCCTCGGACAGGTAGTCCATGCCCTGCAGGTCACCGCGGCGCTGCTGGCACAGCTCCATGATGGCGCCGATGAAGTCCGAGGGGGCCAGGATCGTGGCGCGCACGACGGGTTCACGCACCTCGGCGATCTTGCCCTCGGGGAACTCCGAGGGGTTCGTCACCTCCACGACCCGCTTGTCCTCCAGCGTCACCTCGTACGGCACGCTCGGCGCGGTCGAGATGAGGTCGAGGTTGAACTCCCGCTCCAGGCGCTCGCGCACGATCTCCAGGTGCAGCAGGCCGAGGAACCCGATGCGGAACCCGAACCCCAGCGCCACCGACGTCTCGGGTTCGTAGGTGAGCGCGGCGTCGTTGAGCTTGAGCTTGTCGAGCGCGTCGCGCAGCAGCGGGTAGTCCGACCCGTCGATCGGGTACAGCCCGGAGAACACCATCGGCTTGGGGTCGCGGTACCCGCCGAGGGCCTGCGCGGAGGGTTTGGCCGCGTTGGTGACGGTGTCGCCGACCTTGGACTGCCGGACGTCCTTCACCCCGGTGATGAGGTAACCGACCTCCCCCACGCCCAGCCCGCGCGAGGGGGTGGGTTCGGGGGAGCTGACCCCGATCTCCAGCAGTTCGTGCGTGGCCTTCGTCGACATCATCGCGATGCGCTCGCGCGGGGACAGGCTGCCGTCGACCACGCGGACGTACGTCACGACACCGCGGTAGGTGTCGTAGACCGAGTCGAAGATCATCGCGCGGGCCGGGGCGTCCGGGTCACCCACGGGGGCCGGGATCTGCCGGACGATGTGGTCCAGCAGCACGTCGACGCCCACGCCGGTCTTGCCCGAGACGCGCAGGCAGTCGTCCGGTTCGCAGCCGATGAGCTTGGCCAGCTCCTCGGCGAACTTCTCCGGCTGGGCCGCGGGCAGGTCGATCTTGTTGAGGACCGGGATGATCGTGAGGTCGTTCTCCATGGCGAGGTAGAGGTTCGCCAGGGTCTGCGCCTCGATGCCCTGCGCGGCGTCCACCAGCAGCACCGCGCCCTCGCAGGCGGCCAGCGAGCGGGACACCTCGTAGGTGAAGTCGACGTGCCCCGGGGTGTCGATCATGTTCAGGGCGTACGCCGTGCCGTCGACGTCCCAGGGCATGCGCACGGCCTGCGACTTGATCGTGATGCCGCGCTCGCGCTCGATGTCCATCCGGTCGAGGTACTGCGCGCGCATGGCCCGCTCGTCCACGACGCCGGTCAGCTGCAGCATCCGGTCGGCCAGCGTCGACTTGCCGTGGTCGATGTGGGCGATGATGCAGAAGTTGCGCAGCAGCTGCGGCGCGGTCGCGGCCGGTGCCGGTGCGTCGGCGGCTCTCGGGGACACGGGCGGGGGGCACCTCTCGGTCGGACGGACGGGCAGCCCCCATGGTCGCACGAGCGGAACCGCCGGGCCGGTCGCGGCGTCCCAGCGCCGCGGTCACGGCGGCCGCCCCGACGGAGGTGTCCGATGCGCGCTCCCACCCCTGCCCCCGCTCCCGCCTCCGGCCCCGCGCCCGGCCGCGCGCCCGGCCGCGCCCGCCGGTGGGCCGCCCCCGCCCTGGCCCCCGTCCTGGCCCTGGGCCTGCTGCTGGGGGCCGCGGCCTGCACCGGCGGCGGCGCCGACTCCGCCGGCTCCACCGGGGGTCCCGCGGCCGAGACCGCGGGCACCGCCGGGGGCGGGTCGGCGGCGCAGGCCGGGGCAGCGGCCCAGGACCAGGCGGGCGTGGACGTCGCGGCGCCGGGCCGGGCCGTGGTCTCCACCGCCACCCTGGCCGTGCGGGTCCCCGACGTGCCCGCCGCGGTCCGGGCGGCCACGGCCCGCACGACGGCGGTGGGCGGGATCGTGGCGGCGAGCCGGTCCGGCGGCGCGGACGGGGTCGAGACCGCCCACCTGACGCTGCGCGTGCCGGCACCGGCGTACCCCGGCGTCCTCGACGACCTCGCCGGGCTGGGCCGGGAGACCGACCGGACCACGACGAGCACCGACGTCACCGCCGAGGTCGCCGACGTCGACAGCCGCGTCACCTCCGCCCGGGCCGTCCTGGACACGTTCCGCTCCCGGCTGCCGCAGGCGACGACGATCCCCGACGTCCTCGCCGTCGAGGGCGAGATCGCCCGCCGGGAGGCCGACCTGGAGGCCCTGCAGGCCCGCCAGCGGGTGCTGGCCGACCAGACCGCGCTGGCGACCGTGGACGTCGACCTGACCCGCGACGCCCCGCCGGCCACCGCCACCACCGGTCCGGGGTTCCTCGCCGGGCTGGCCGCGGGGTGGGACGCGCTGGGCGGGGCCGTGCGGCTCGCCGCCCTCGTCGCCGGCGTTCTGCTGCCCTTCCTCGTCCCGGCCGCGGTGGTCGGCCTCCCGCTGTGGTGGCTGGTCCGCCGGCGCCGGGCCCGCAGCGCCCAGGACCCCGCCTCGACGGCCCCCTGAGCGGGCCGCCCCCGGTGTCCCCGGCCCCGTGCCCGCGCTGGTAACCTTGACGATGCCTTCGCTGCGTGCGGAGGTCACGGTCACCCGCCGTCCCTCCCGGTGTCCCCACGCCGGAGTCCCCGGTGGAGCGATCGCCCTCTGACACTGATCCAGACCGACAGGAAGACGGAGCACGTGGCGAACATCAAGTCGCAGAAGAAGCGCATCCTCACGAACGAGAAGGCGCGCCTGCGCAACAAGGCCGTGAAGTCGGAGCTGCGCACCGCGGTGCGCGCGTTCCGCCAGGCCCTGGCCGCCGGCGACACCGAGAAGGCGCAGGCGACGCTGAAGGTCGCCAACCGCAAGCTCGACAAGGCCGTGAGCAAGGGCGTCATCCACAAGAACCAGGCGGCCAACCGCAAGTCGGCCATCTCCAAGGCTGCGGCCAAGGCCTGATCCTCGGATCCTCACCGGAGGGCCGGTCCCCGTCGGGGGCCGGCCCTCCGTGCGTCCGGGCCCGACCGTTCAGCGGCGGGCGGCGGCCACCACCCGCACGGCCCGCTCCAGCGCGTGCTCGGCGTGCGCGCCACCGCCCTTGACCGCGTGGTCGGCGGCGGCCACGGCCAGGATCGCCTCGGCCATGCCCTCCGGGGACAGCCCGCGCACCTCCCGCTGGGCCTTCTCCACCAGCCACGGCGCCATCCCCAGCTCGCGGGCCAGGTCGGCCGGCCGTCCCCGGCCGGCCCCGGCGACCTTGGCCAGCTGCCGCAGCCGGGAGGCGAGCGCGGCCACGACGACCACGGCCGGCACCCCCGTCGCCTCGGCGTGGCGCAGCAGGACCAGCGCCTGCCCCTCGCGCCCCTCCACGGCCGCGTCGGCGACCTCGAAGCCGCTCGCCTCGCGCCGGCCCCCGTGGTAGCGGTGCACCGCGTCCTCGGTGAGGGGTCCCTCGGTGTCGGTGAGGAGCTGGTCGACGGCGGCGGCGAGCTCACCCAGGTCGCTGCCGAGGGCCGCGACGAGGGCACGGGCGGCCTCCACGTCGATCGACCGGCGGGCGCGGCGGACGTCGGAGACGACGAGGTCGACCTTGTCCTGGTCCCGCTTGAGCGGCTGGCAGGACACCTCGGCCACCCCCCGGACCGTGCGGGCCGCGTCCAGGACCTTCTTCGCGCGGTTGCCCCCGCGGTGGCGCAGCACGAGGACCACCGAGTCGGCGGGAGCCCGCAGGTACTCCAGGACGTCCTCGACGAAGGCCTCGCTCGCGGCGTCGACCCCGTCGACGAGCACGAGGGAGCGCTCGTCGAACAACGACGGCGACGTCCACGTCGCCAGCTGCCCCTTCTGGTACCCGGCGGCGGCGACGTCGGTGCGCTCGAAGGACGGGTCGAGCCCGCGCATCCGCGTCAGCAGCGCCGTCAGGGCGCGGTCGGCCAGCGCCTCCTCCGAGCCGGCGAGCAGCACGACGGGGGCGGGGGCCAGGTCGTGCGGGGAGATCCCGGGCGCCGCGCCGGCGGCCTTCTTCGCGGGGGACTTCGCGGCGGTCTTCTTGACGGCGGGCACGGCGTCACTGTGGCACGGGCCCCGGACACGACCCGACCGGTGCTCAGCCGGCCCGGTGCGTGAGGACCCCGCCGACGAGGGTGGCGACGACCTCGCTGCGCCGCAACGCCTGCGCTCCCCCGGCGGCGAACGTGCGCGCGGGGTCCTCGGCGAGGAGGACGAGGTCGGCGGTGTCCCCGACGAAGACCCCGCGCCGGCCCCCGCACGCGGCGGCCAGGGCGACGTCGAACGGCAGGTGCTGGTCGGGGTGCCAGGGCGCGCGGTCGTCGACGGTGCGGTGCACCGCGCTGGCCAGGGCGTCCCACGGGTCCAGCGGCGCGACGGGCGCGTCGGACCCGAGCCGCAGGTCGGCGCCCGCGGCGTGCAGGTCGGCGTACCGGTAGGCGCGGGCGGCGCCCTCGGGCCAGTGCACGGGCACGGCGTCGCGGTCGTCGACGACGTGCCGGGGCTGCACGCTCGCCACGACCCCCAGCCGCGCGAACCGGGGCACGTCCCCGGGGTGGACCTGCTGGGCGTGCTCCAGGCTGCCCCGGCAACCGGCCGCGGCGAAGGCGTCGAGGGTGACGCGCACGGCGTCGTCGCCGATGGCGTGGACGGCCACCTGCAGCCCGTGCGCGGTGGCCCGCCGCAACGAGGCCTCCAGCTCGGCGGGCGGGATGCGCAGGACCCCGTGACCACCGGTGGGGTACTCCTCGTGGCAGAACGCCGTCCGGGTGCCCAGGGACCCGTCCACGACGAACTTCACCGGCCCGACGCGGACGCGGTCACCGGCCAGGACGTCCCCGCTGCGGCGCCCGGCGGCGATGGTCTCCTCCAGCCAGTCCGGCCACACGCCGGCGGCGACGCGGACCGCCGGTTCGGCCCGCCGGCACCAGACGTCGACCGGTGCGTACTCCAGGTCGACCAGGCCGGTGACCCCGCGGGCGGCGGCGGCCGTCGTGGCCTCGGCGACCCAGCGGTCCTGCACCGCGTCCTGCACCGTGCTCGCCCGCGCCAGCAGCTCCATCGCCGGTGCCTCCGTCAGCACCCCGGTCGGCTCGCCGACCCCGAACCGGTGGGCGGCAGCGGAGTTCACCCAGACGGCGTGCAGGTCCGCGCCCACCACGAGGACCGGCCGGTCGCCGCAGCGGGCGTCGAGGACGTCGCGGTGCGGTGGGCGGTCCCACAGCGCGTCGCGGTACCCGTGCCCGACGACGAGGTCGTCCCCGGGCCCGGCCCCGGCCCGCACGAGCTCGGCGACCTCGAGCGCGGACCGGGCGCCCAGGACGTCGATGCGCCGGCGCGCGGCGGCCCACTGGGTGAGGTGGACGTGGCTGTCGACGAACCCGGGCAGCAGCACCGCGCCGTGGGCGTCGAGGCGCTCGGCCGCCGACCACGGCGCGGCGCTCGCGAGCCCGCGGCCGATGGCGACGACGCGGCCGTCGGCGAGCGCCACGTCGACGGGCTCTGGTCCGCCGAGGGGGCGGCGGACGTCGTGCAGGACGAGCACGGGGGACCTCCGGTCGGTGGGACTGTTCTGCCGCGACTCTGACGCGACGCCGGCTCCACCCCGTGGGCCGGGCCGGCGACCCGGGTGGATCAGGCCGGAGGCAGGATCGCGCCGAGGGCGTCCGCGGCCCACCCGGCCGTGCCGGGGTCGCCGTGCCAGGTGCTGGTGCGGGTGACCGGGTCGACGACCACGTGGAGGGGGATGCCCCACTCGGCGTAGACGGCGCGCTTGGTGACCGTGTCGGTCAGCCGGGTGGAGGGGGACACGACCTCCACCGCCAGCAGCACGTCGCCGGAGTCGAGGTAGGTCCCTCCCCCCGCAGCGGCAGCGGCCACCACGACGTCGGGGATCAGCAGGTCGCTCTCGCCGTCACGGGTGTGGCGCACGTTCGCCCCCGGGTAGACCGTGACCGTCTGCGGCGCTGCGCTGCGCAGGGCGAAGTAGGCGTCCCCGACCACCGCCTGGTGGGTCGTCCCGGCCCACGGCGTCACCAGCAGACTCCCGTCGATGACCTCGTGCCGGGGCCAGGTCGTGTCCTCGGGCAGGTCCTCCAGGCGGACCCGGCCCTGCACCTGCAGCGTGTCCATGACGCTCCTCCGGCTCCTCCCGAACCCCTCGGCGGCTCCAGGTTACGGCCCCCGGGGAGGTCGTCGTCGCTCCCGTGCGCACCGCCCCGTCCCGGCGCGCTCACCCGCTGCCGTACCGGGCCCGCCGCTCGGCCTGGCGCGCGTCCGGCCCGCGGTCCAGCGTCCGCAGCGCCGCCGCCGTCCCGGCCACGGCGACGTCCCCGCCGGTGTCGGTGCGCAGCACCCGCGCCCCGGTCGAGGCCAGGACGTCGAGCGTCGAGGCCGCGGGGTGGCCGTAGTCGTTGACCGCCCCCACCTCGATCAGCGCCACCCGCGGCCGGGCCGCCGCGTACAACGCCGGCACCTGCGTCGGGGACCCGTGGTGGGCGACCTTGACGACGTCCGCGACCGCCCCGGCCGGCCACCGCGCCAGCACTGCCCGCTGCTCCTCTCGCTCGGCGTCCCCGGTCAGCAGCACCCGCACCCCCTGCACGTCGGCCAGCAGCACGACGCTGGAGTCGTTGACCTGCGCGGAGTCCGGGTCCCGCACCCCCGCCACGTCCGGCGCGGGCCCGAGCACCGTCCAGGTGACCTGCCCGGCGCCACCGGTCTCCCCCGCGCTGAGCGGGACGACCGGGGTGGCCCCGGCCTGCGCGCGCACCCGGGCGGCGGCCGGTTCCACCGCGAGCGGGGAGACGTGGACGACCCCCACCTCCCGCCCGGCCAGGGCACCGGCCAGGCCGCCGACGTGGTCGGCGTGGAAGTGGGTCAGCACGACGGCGTCGAGCCGGTCCACCCCGAGCCGGTCCAGGCACCCGTCGACCAGCACGTCGTCCGGGCCGGCGTCCACCAGCACCGCCGAAGCCGGCCCCGAGCGCAGGACGACCGCGTCGCCCTGACCGACGTCGCAGCCCACGACGAGCCAGTCCGGGGGTGGCCACGGGCCCGCCGGGCCGCCCCAGCGCGGGGCGCACCGCACGAGCAGCGCCGCGGACAGCACGAGCACGAGGGCCAGGGCCGGCCACCGCCGGCCCGGACCGTGCCGCCACCGCAGGGTCGCGGCCACCGCGCCCAGGACCAGGACCGTCAGCAGCGCCACCACCACCACCCCGGCCACGCCTGGTGGCACGGCCACCGAGGTCGGCACCCGGGCCGCGACCCGCGCGACCGTGGCGATCCACGCCGCGCACCAGCCCGCGGGCCAGGCGAGCACGGTGGCCCCGGCCGGCCAGGACGGGGACAGCACCGTGGCGGCCAGGCCGAGGACGGTGGCCGGGCCGACGGCGGGCGCCACGAGCACGTTGGCCGGCACGGACACGACGTTCACCGCCGGTTGCAGCAGGGCGACGACGGGACCGCACACCGCCTGCGCGGCCACGGGAACGGCCAGCGCGTAGGCCACGACCCGCGGGGCTCCGGCCCGCACCAGCCGGTCCGCCCACGGCCGGGCCAGCAGGACCAGCGCCGTCGTGGCCAGCACGGACAGGACGAACCCGAACTCCCGGGCCAGCCACGGGTCGGCCACCAGCAGGACCAGGGCCGCGCCGGCCACGACCGGGATCCCCCGCACGGGACGGCCCGCGGCCAGCCCCGCCATCCCCACCCCGCCCATCACGGCCGCCCGCAGGACGCTGGGTTCGGGCCGGGCCAGCACGACGAAACCCACCAGCCCGGCCCCGGCCACGAGCAGCCGGGACCGTCGCCCGAACCCCGCCCACGAGGCGGCCAGGACGAGGAACCCCACCACGAGCGTCGTGTTCGACCCGCTGACGGCGGTGAGGTGGGTCAGGCCGACCGAGCGCATCGCCGCCTCCAGGTCCGGCGGCAACGCCGAGGTGTCCCCCACGACGAGCCCGGGCAGCAGCCCGCGGACGTCGGGCGGGCGGCCGGACACGGCCTGCCGCAACCCCCGGCGCAGGGTCTCGGACACCTCCAGCACCCCCGAGGGGCGGTCGGTGCCGAGCAGGTCACCGGCGGCGACCGTGACCACGGACCGCTCCCCCGGGTCGGCCGGTCCGAGCCGGCCGCGGAAGACGAGCCGGTCCCCCCAGCGCACGTCGGCCCACTCCTCGGCGGCCGCGAACACCGTCGCCGGGGCGGCGAGCTCCCGCGTCGAACCCCGCGCATCGACGGCGGTCAGCCGCACGTCGAGGACGACCCGTGGAGGTTCGCCCTCGCGCCGGGCCGGCAGCGCGTGCGGGTCGGCGGTGACGACGGCCGAGAACTCCCCCGACACGCGGCGCTGCGCCAGGTCCTGCACGCCTGCGGCGGTGAACCGGCTGTGCTGCAGGCAGACCGAGAACACCACGAGCGTGGTCGCGGTGAGGACCAGCGCGAGGCGGGCACCCCGCCCGCGCCGCAGGAGCACGCCGAGGACGACGACGAGCAGGGCCGCGGACCCCGCGAGGACCCACCCCGCGACGGCCGGGTGGCCGGTCGCGGCGAACGCGGCGCCCCAGGCCGCGAGCGCCGCCGCGGCCAGCCGCAGGTCCACCGGCACCGGTGGCGGTCCCACCGCGCGGGGCGCGCCGGGCCCGGCCGGGTGGTCCGCGCTCACACGCTCACCAGGTCCCGCAGGCCGTCGAGCACCTTCGGGCCGATGCCCCGCACCTCCCCCAGGTCCTCCACGGAGCTGAACCGCCCGTTCTCCTCGCGCCAGGCCACGATGCGCCCGGCCAGGACCTCCCCCACCCCGGGCAGCGCGTCGAGGTCGGCGGCCGTGGCGGAGTTCAGGTCCACCCGTGCGGCCGGTCCCGCCGCGCCCGCCGCCGGGGCCGGCACCGCCGCTCCCGGTTGGCCGGGGGCCGGGACGAGCACCTGCTCACCGTCCTGCAGGACGCGCGCGAGGTTGAGCGCGTCCAGGTCCGCCTCCGGCGCGGGTCCGCCCGCGGCCGTGAGCGCGTCGGCCACCCGGCTGCCCGCGGACAGGGTGACGATCCCCGGCCGCAGCACGCGGCCGGCGACGTGCACGACGACGGTGGCCGGGCTCGACGTCTTCGAGGGTGTCGCGGTGGTGGGGTCCGGCGCGCTCCCGGTCGCAACCGCCACCGGCGCCGTGCGCGCGGGCAGCGCCTGGCCCTGCGGCGCAGCGGGGTCGGGCCAGGACCGCCACGCGGCGAACCCCAGCCCGGCCGCGACGAGGACGCAGACCAGGACGGCACCGGCGACCGCGCGCGGACCCACCCGCAGCCGCACCGCCCGCCACCCCGGCGGGGTGCGGTCGGCCAGGCGCCGCGACCACTCGCCCACCACCCCCGGGGCCGCGCGGGGACCCGTGGGGTGCGCGTCGAGCCCGTCGTCGAACTCATCGCTGAACTCAGCGTCGAGCTCGTCGTCGATCTCGTCGTCGAGCTCGTCGTCGATCTCGTCGTCGAGCTCGTCGTCGAGCCCGTCCCCGGCCGTCCGGAACTGCCGCACGGCCAGGGCGCGGGCACGGACCGCCGCGTCGCGGCGGGAGGGGGACGTGGACACCCGGGAAACCTAGGCAGCCCCGGGGTCCTGCGGGCCGGACGCGGGGGCCGCTGTGGACGGCGCGGTGCCCACCGCCCCCTGTGGAGCCCGGGACGTCACCGGCCGGTCGTCGTCCCCGGTTCCTGGTATCACGTCGCAGGACATCGGTGAAACTCCCAGCCGTCGAGGTGGAGGCACTTCCCGACCTTGAGACCCCGCCCTGGTGCGCCGCACCGGTCACCGCGCAGTGCGGAGTTCGCCCCTGCACCAGGCGACGCGCGCGGTGGGCACGGAGCCGGCGGACGGGTGCCGCGAGGCGAGCAGCGTGCGAGAGGCATCGACGACTCACCTGCAGTGCGCCGACTGCTCGGTCACGGACGTCACGGTCTTGGCGAATTGAGGATGACCTGCATCGTCGGAGCGGTGGCACCAGACCAAGCAGTGCAGCGACACGCCATAGTCAAACGATCGGTATGCATCGTCTGACTGACTATGTTCGGGTCATGGCATCGAGCGAGATGCGCGAACCGACCTTCCTGCTGCTGACCGCCCTGGCCGGCCAGCCGCAGCACGGCTACGCGCTCACCCAGGAAGTCGCCCACCTCTCCGGCGGCCGCGTCCGCCTCAAGCCCGGCACCCTCTACGCAGCCTTGGACCGCCTGGCCGACGAAGGACTCATCGCCCTCAGCGGTGAGGAAGTCGTCGACGGGCGCCTGCGCCGCTACTACTCCCTGACCTCAACCGGCGCAGGCACGCTGGAACGCGAGACGCAGCGCCTACGCGCCAACGTCGAGGCCGCCACCGTGCGCCTGCGCACCCACGGAGCAACCTCTGCAGCGACCTCGCAGGTGACCCCATGAGCACGACCGGACGCTACGAAGCCCGGTGCCGACTGCTGCTGCGCACCTACCCCCGCTCCTGGCGCGCCCACCGCGAACAGGAGATCCTCGGCGTGCTGATGGACATGCACGATCAGCACGACGAAGACCCCAGCGCGAGCCGTGCCCCGGCCCACCGCCCCTCCTGGGGAGTGCACCTGGACCTGCTCACCGGCGGACTGCAGACCCGCTGGGAGCGGCTGTTCTCCTTCCTGCCCACAGCCGTCCGTGACCGCATCGCGATGCTGGGCCTGGTGCTGGGGGCCGCGGTGTCCACGGTCATCGTGGCCTTCGGTGAGATCACCTGGCCCTGGCGAACAGCACCGGTCACCACCCTGACCGACGGCTCATCCTCCAGCTACGTCGCCCCCGTGATCCAGACCGCCGGGCCCGTCATCTACGGGCTGTGGGTGCTCGCCTTGCTCCTCACCCTGGCCGGGCGGGCTCAGCTGGGGCGCTGGCTGCTGGCCGGTGCCGCCGCCGGCGCGTTGCTGCTGAGCATCGTCCGGGTCATCCCGCACCCGCCGGTCTACGTGCTGGCTCCCTTGGCCCTGGCCGCGGGGCTGAGTACGACGGGGCGCCTACCCACTGCCCGCACCACCCGAGGCTGGATGGCCGCCGGGTACATCGCGCTCACCGGAGCGCTGGCCGCCACCCAACTGAGCCAGGCCGACACCTCGACGATCTGGAACCCTTTCCAGGGCTTCTACCGGCCCGGGTACGCCGACCAAGGCATGCACTCGCTCAGCGTCGCCGTCCTGGCCCTGAGCGCGGTCTGCGTCGTTGCGGGCGCCATCGCCTCCCTGACCGGCCGCCGGTGGTTCGTGGCGGTCCTGGTGACTGCCTTGCCCTACCTGTACTTGACGCTGCTGTCCTTCAGCGGGGTCGATCGCCACCAGATGCTCTCCACCGCAGCCGAACTGACGACGGTCCTCCTCGTCGGGACTGCGCTGGTGGCTGCCGGCGCGAAGTGGGCCCGGCGCGACGCGTCCCGTCCTGCAGATCACCAAGACCCGCTGTCGTAGCCGGCCAACCAGTGGGCATGGACTGCGCGAGGGGACAGCCCGTGCCCACCCGGGGGGGGTAGCTGCAGAGTGATCTACCGGTCATCCCGCGTTCCGCGCTGCGCTCGGCCAGGGCGCGACAGGGACGCACCTCGACCACCACCGGCCCGTCTCAGCAGCGCGTCAGGGGCTCCTCACGTCGAGCAGCGCGCCCAACCCCCGGTAGTCGTCGAGGTTGGCGGTGATGAGCGCGAGGTCGTGCGCTCGAGCGGTCGCCGCGATCATCAGGTCCAAGCGCCGGGGCCTGGGCTTGCGACCGGTCGCCACCACGGCCGAGTCGATGTCGTGGTGGGCGTCCAGAACCCGCCGGGACACGGGGAAGGGGTCGAAGACGGCTGCGGCGACGTCGTACCGGCGCTGTCGCGCCGCCCGAACCTCGGGGTCGGCGACGCTGTCGATCCCGCCGGCCAGCTCGAACATGGTCAGGATGGAGATGGAGGCGCCGTCGACGACGATCCCGTCGATGAGCACGTCGCTGTCGATCAGCACGGCCACGGGCGAGGTCACCGTTCCCGACGACGGGACGCGCGGGCGTACGGGTCGTCCACCTCGTCGTCGAAGACCTCGCGGACGTCCCGCTTCCAGTCGTCGGCCTGCTCGGCGCTGAGGGGCGCGTCGGCGTAGAGAGCTCGGAGGGTGTCGGCACGGACGAACCGCTGGGGCTTGGCCGGAGGTGGGGTCATCGTCAGGATGCCGAAGCTCTCGCCGTTGATGGTGACTTCGAACTCTTCGCCGTCACGCAGCTCGCGGAGGATCCTGCCGCTGTCGTTGCGCAGCTCGCGCTGGCTGATCGTCCTCACGCCACCAGCGGAGCAGCGGGCTGCTACAGGCGGCCGTCCCCTCGGGTGGACCTACCGGCCGGTCCGCGGGCCGCCGCGGGCTCGACGCGGCGACCGTCACCGGCGCCCTGACGCAGAACCGTCGCCGGCGTCCGGGCACCTCGCGGTCCCCAGTTCCCGTTCCACCTGCGCCCGGACCTGCTCGACCATGTCGACGTCGTCGGGGTGCAGGAGCCACTGCACCTGCAACCCGTCCATGACGGCCACGAGCCGGCGGGCGGCGGAGGCGGGGTCGGGGTGCCCGCAGTCGGTGAAGGCCGCCGTCAGGGTCGCCACGACCCGCCGGTAGCGCTGGTCGAAGAACGCGTGGGCCGGGTGGTCCGGGGAGGTCGCCTCGGCCGACAGGACGCAGAACAGCTCCACGATCCCGCGGCGGGAGGTGTTGCGGCGCACCACGTCCAGCAGGTAGGACAACTGCTGCTCCCCCGGCGGGGCGGGGTCGGCGGGCACCAGCGCGGCGTCCTCGACGTCCCGGCGTTCCAGCACGGCCAGCAGCAGCGCCTCCTTGCTGGCGACGTGGTGCAGCAGTCCCGCGTGCGTGAGCCCGCAGCGGGCGGCGAGGTCGCGCAGCGACGCGGCGCGGTAGCCCGACTCGCCGAACAGCCCGACGGCCTCGGTGAGGATCTGCTCGCGCCGGGCCCTGCCCCTGGCGTACTCCCCGCGTGCGGCCACGGGACCTTCCTACCACCAATACCTTCCACTCGGTAGGTGTTCGGGCGTAGCCTGCGGCCATGACCGACACCGGCGTCACCCGCTCACCGACCGACCTGCTGGCCGAGCTGACCCTGGAGGAGAAGGCCGCCCTCCTGGACGGTTCGGACTTCTGGCACACCGAGCCCGTCGAACGCCTCGGCATCCCGGCGCTCATGGTCACCGACGGCCCCCACGGGCTGCGCAAGCAGGCCCAGGACGCCGACCACCTCGGCCTGGCGAACTCCGTCCCGGCCACCTGCTTCCCGCCCGCCGCCGGCCTCGCCTCCTCCTGGGACGTCGACCTGCTGCGCCGCGTCGGTGAGGCCCTGGGGCGCGAGACGCGCGCCGAGGGCGTGTCCGTCCTGCTCGGCCCCGGCGTCAACATGAAGCGCTCCCCGCTGTGCGGACGGAACTTCGAGTACTTCTCCGAGGACCCGGTGCTGGCCGGCGACCTCGCCGCGGCCCTGGTCCAGGGCGTGCAGAGCCAGGGCGTCGGGACCTCCCTGAAGCACTTCGCGGCCAACAACCAGGAGACCCAGCGCATGACGGTCTCCGCCGACGTCGACGAGCGCACCCTGCGCGAGATCTACCTCACCGCCTTCGAACGGGTCGTCCGCACCGCCCAGCCGTGGACGGTCATGTGCTCCTACAACCGCATCAACGGCGTCTACGCCTCCGAGGACCCCTGGCTGCTGACCCGGGTCCTGCGCGAGGAGTGGGGTTTCGAGGGGCTCGTCGTCTCCGACTGGGGCGCGGTCAACGTCCGCGAGGACGGCGTGCGCGCCGGGATGGACCTGGAGATGCCCTCCTCCTCCGGCGCCGGCACGCAGCGGATCGTGGAGGCCGTGGCGATGGGGACCCTGAGCACCGGGGACCTCGACCGCGCCGTCCTGCGCGTCCTGGAACTCGTCGAGAAGTCCCGCCCGGCGCTGGCCGACCCCGGGACCGTCGACGTCGAGGCCCACCACGCCCTGGCCCGCGAGGCCGCGGTCCGCAGCGCCGTCCTGCTGCGCAACGAGGACCGCATCCTGCCGCTGGCCCCCACCGGCGGGACGATCGCCGTCGTCGGGGAGTTCGCCCGCACCCCCCGCTACCAGGGCGCGGGCAGTTCGCAGGTGAACCCGACCCGCCTGGACGACGCGCTCACCGCGCTGCGCGCGCAGTTCGACGGCTCCCGCGAGGTGACGTTCGCCCCCGGCTACGTCCCCGAGACCGACGCCTCCGACACCACGGGCGAGGCCGCGCGGGCGCTGGCGGCCGAGGCCACCGAGCACGCCGCGGCCGCCGACGTCGTCGTGCTGTTCCTCGGCCTGCCCGCCTCCTACGAGTCCGAGGGCTACGACCGCGAGCACACGAACCTGCCGCCGGAGCAGCTCGACCTGCTCGAGGCCGTCGTGGCGGCCAACCCCCGCACCGTCGTCGTGCTGGCCAACGGCTCGGTCGTCAACCTCGAACCCTGGCAGCACCGCGTCCCGGCCGTCCTGGAGGGCTGGCTCGGCGGGCAGGCCGGCGGCGGCGCCGTCGCCGACCTGCTGTCCGGGGTGGCCAACCCCTCGGGCAGGCTGGCCGAGACGATCCCCGTGCACTTCCGCGACAACCCCGCGGTCGGGAACTTCCCCGGCGAGCACGGCCACGTCCGCTACGGCGAGGGCCTGCTCATCGGGTACCGCTGGTACGACGCGCACTCCCTGCCGGTGGCCGCCGCGTTCGGGCACGGGTTGTCCTACACGACGTTCGGGTACTCCGACCTGCGCGTGGAACCCCGCACGGCCGGCGGCGTCGACGTCCACGTGACCGTCACCAACACCGGGGACGTCGCGGGCAGCGAGGTCGTCCAGGTCTACGTCGCCGACCTCGACGCGACGGTGTTCCGGCCCGACGCCGAGCTCAAGGGCTTCGCCCGCCTCACCCTGGAACCGGGTCAGGCCCGCGAGGTCTCCATCGCCCTGGACGAGCGCGCGTTCTCGTTCTGGCACAGCGCGACCGGCCGCTGGGTCGTGGAGGGCGGGGAGTTCGGGATCCGCGTGGGCGCCTCCTCCCGCGACGTGCGGCTCGCGACCACCGTGACGCTGCCCGGGGACGACGCGAGCGTCCCGCTGCAGGTCGACTCCGAGCTCGACGTGTGGCTGGCGCACCCGGGCGCCGGTCCTGTCGTCCGCGAGCGCCTCGAGGACACCCAGTGGGCGGGCATGGTGTTCGACCCCCAGCACGGGGCGATGATGCGGGCCATCCCGCTGGTGCGGCTCACCCGCTTCCCCGGGTTCCCGATCGCGGAGTCCGAGCTCCCCGGTCTGATCCCCGCCTGATCCCCGCCTGATCCCCGCCTGATCCCCGCCTGAGCCCGGGGCGGCCGCGCGTCAGAGGTCCAGGACCGTGACGACGTGCGGCCGCCCCTCCCGCTCGGCGCGCCACCCCTGGGTCATCCCCAGCTTGCCGGTGACGGCCAGGCTGGCGGCGTTGTCCGGGGCGACGACGGAGATGAGCCGGGGCAGGTCCAGACCCCGGGCGTGCTCGACCCACGCGCGGGCGGCCTCGGTCGCGAACCCGTGGCCCCAGGCCGACCGCGTCAGGCGCCAGCCGATCTCGACGTCCTCGGGGTACCAGCGCATCCGGTGCAGGCCGGTGAACCCGATGAACTCGCCGGTGTCCCGGCGTTCGAGGGCGGACAGGCCGAACCCCAGCCGGTCGAAGCACCCGTCGGCGTAGTCCGCGAGCCGGTCCGAGGCCGCCCGGTCGAGCGGGTCGCCGGAGACGTGCCGCACGACCTCGGGGTCGGCGTTCATCGCCGCGAAGGGTTCGCGGTCGCCCGCCGTCCACCGCCGCAGCAGCAGCCGCGGGGTGGACGGCGGGAGAAGACCGGCCATCAGGCCGGGACGATGTTCACCAGCTTGGGGGCGCGGACGACGACCGTCCGGATCCCCGCCCCGGCGAGGGCCGCCTGCACCTTCTCCGAGGCCATCGCCAGCTCCTGCAACGCCTCACCCGTGATGTCCGGGGCCACCTCGAGGCGGTCGCGGACCTTGCCCTTGACCTGCACGACGCACGTGACGGTGTCCTGGACGAGCAGCGCGTCGTCGACGGCCGGCCACCCCGCGCGGGCCACGGCGGGTTCGTGGCCGAGCAGGGACCACATGTCCTCCGCGACGTACGGGGCGAACAGGGACAGCACGACCGCGACGGCCTCGGTGGCCTCGCGCACGGCGGGGTCCCCCGCGCCCGGGCCGGAGTCGATGGCCTTGCGCGTGGCGTTGACCAGTTCCATGACGCGCGCCACGGCCACGTTGAACCGGTACGCCTCGACGTGGCCGGCGACGTCGTGCAGCGTGCGGTGGGTCACCCGCCGCAGGGCGACGTCCCCGGTCGTGACGTCGGCCCCGGCGGGGGAGGTGACGTCGCGCGCCAGCCGCCACGCGCGGCCCAGGAACTTCGCCGACCCCGACGGGGACACGTCGGCCCAGTCGATGTCGTCCTCGGGCGGGCCCGCGAACGCCATCGTCAGCCGGATGGCGTCGACGCCGTGCTCCTCGAGCTGGTCGGACAGCCGGACGAGGTTGCCCTTGGACTTGCTCATGGCCGACCCGTCCATCTGCACCATGCCCTGGTTCAGCAGGCGGGTGAACGGCTCGTCGAAGGGCAGGTACCCCAGGTCGTGCAGGACCTTGGTGATGAACCGCGCGTACAGCAGGTGCAGGATCGCGTGGGTCACCCCGCCGACGTACTGGTCGATCGGACCCCACTGGCCGATGAGGTCGGTGTCGAAGGGTTTCGTGTCGTCGTCCGGGGAGACGAACCGCAGGTAGTACCAGGACGAGTCGACGAACGTGTCCATCGTGTCCGGGTCCCGGCGCGCGGGGCTCCCGTCGACCGGGCTGGGCACGTTCACCCAGTCCTCCGCCGCCCCCAGCGGGCTCGTGCCCTTGGGCGTGAGGTTCAGGCCCTCCGACGGCGGCAGCAGCACGGGCAGCTGGTCCTGCGGGACGGGGACCTCACCGGTCTGCGTGTGCACGATGGGGATGGGCGTTCCCCAGTACCGCTGGCGGGAGATCAGCCAGTCGCGCAGCCGGTAGTTCTTCGCCGGCCGTCCCTTGCCCTCGGCCTGCAGCACCTCGATCGCCTTGGCGATGCCGGCCTGCTTGTCCAGGCCGTCCAGCGGACCGGAGTTCACCAGCACGCCGTCGCCGGCCGTGGCCTCGCCCGACTCGGCGGGGTCGGGCAGCGGGTTCCCGTCGGCGTCGCGCACGTCGACGACGACGCGGACGGGCAGGCCGAACGCGCGGGCGAAGTCGAGGTCGCGCTGGTCGTGGGCGGGCACGGCCATGATGGCGCCGGTGCCGTAGTCGGCCAGGACGTAGTCGGCGGCCCAGATCGGCAGCCGTTCACCGTTGACGGGGTTCACGGCGAACCGGCCCAGGTCGACGCCGGTCTTCTCGCGCTCGGAGGCCAGCCGGTCCATGTCCGAGGTCTCCTGCACCGTGGTGCGGTACGCCTCGAACGCCTCCCGCACCTCCGGGGCGGACCCCGCGGCCAGTTCCCCGGCCAGGTCCGAGTCGGCCGCGACGACCATGAACGTCGCCCCGTGCAGGGTGTCCGGGCGCGTCGTGTAGACCGTGACGGGTTCGTCGCGACCCTCGATGACGAACTCGACCTCGGCGCCCGTGGAGCGGCCGATCCAGTTGCGCTGCATCGAGATGACCTTGGACGGCCACTGGCCCTCCAGGCGGTCCAGGTCGTCCAGCAGCCGGTCGGCGTACTCGGTGATCCGGAAGTACCACTGGGTCAGCTTCTTCTTGACGACCTTGGCCCCGGAGCGCTCCGACGTGCCGTCGGGCAGGACCTGCTCGTTGGCCAGGACGGTCTGGTCGACCGGGTCCCAGTTGACCAGGGAGTCCTTGCGGTAGGCCAGGCCCTTCTCGTACAGCTTGAGGAACAGCCACTGGTTCCACTTGTAGTACTCCGGGTCCGACGTGTGCAGCACGCGGTCCCAGTCGAAGGAGCAGGCGTAGCGGCGCATCGAGGCGCGCTGCTGGGCGATGTTGTCGTACGTCCACCGCCGCGGGTCCAGCCCGCGCTTGATGGCCGCGTTCTCCGCGGGCAGGCCGAACGCGTCCCAGCCGATGGGGTGCATGACGTCGAACCCGCGCTGCAGCCAGTACCGCGCGATGACGTCGCCGAGCGCGTACGCCTCGGCGTGACCCATGTGCAGGTCCCCGGAGGGGTAGGGGAACATGTCGAGCACGTACTTCTTGGGGCGCTCGTCGCCCGGTTCGCCGCTGCGGAAGGGCTTGAGGTCGTCCCAGACGGGCAACCACTTCTCCTGCAGGGCGAAGGCGTCGTAGCGCTCCTCGTCACGGCTCTCGGTCTGCTCGACCGACACGTCAGTCATCTCGTCCTCCCGGTGCTCGCGTGCGTCCCGCACCTGCGACCTGCCCCTGACAGCGGAAGACCCCTCGCGCAGGAGGGGTCTCGGTGCGAGCACCTGCGAGGTCGCAGCAGCTCAGCACCGGCTGGGAAGTCGGCGGGAGGACACCGGGACAGCCTACTCCGACACGGTCGCGGCGACGGTGGGCAGGTCAGGCCCCGGGCCGCTCGGGACGGGCGCCCCGGTCGCTGCGGCGGCGTCCCCACCCGTGCGCCGGGACGCTGCGGCGCAGGGCCCGGCGCTGGGCCAGGGCCTGCTCGGCCCGCACGAGCAGGTCGCTGACCCCGCCCTCGTCCCACGGCGCCAGCACCGCGGCCCCCGCCTCGACGGCCAGGCGCGCGGTGCGGTCCCCGCCCCCGGCCAGCCGGCCCTGGGCCAGGCCCACCCGCAGGCGCCGTTCGAGCTCCTGGGCGTGCAGCCCCGCGCCCGGGCCGAGGACGACGAAGCGGCCCTCGCCCTCGCGGGCCACGACGTCGGACGTGCGGGTCGCCGCCCGCAGGGCGGTGGCGGCCGCGGCCCACTCGGCCTCGCGCGCGGCGCGGACCTCCTCGACCGACCGGCTGCCGGCGCCGAGCTGGACCCCGGGGGTGACCTCGACGACGCACGCGTGCACGGCACCCCCCGAACGGCGCGCCGACTCCAGCACCTGGTGCCCGACGAGGACCAGCCCGCGGCGGTTCAGCAGCCCCGTCACCGGGTCCTGCACCGTCTCGTCGCGCGCGGCCTCCAGCGCCGCGAGCAGCGACCCGGCCGAGCGTTCGGCCTCCCGGTGGGCCCGGACCGTCACGGCCAGGGCCACGGCCAGGGTCAGGGCCAGCGCCCCCACCGCGACCAGGGCCACGAGGAGCACCACGGGGGTGGGGGCCAGGACCGCGGCCAGCACCACCGCGACGGCCCCGGTGACGGGCACCAGGACCAGGGCCGCCGCGCGGCCGCGGACCGGGGAGCCGGGGCGGCGGGCGGTCGCGGGTGCGGGCGCGGCCGGCGGCGCGACGGCGGGGTCTGCGGCGTCGCGGGGTCCGGGCGCGGAGGTCACGCTCTCCCCCTCGGCACCACCGGGACCGGGCTCAAGGCGGCGAGCGGGTGACGACATGCTCCGATCATGCGGTCGGCGCGGCGTCCGTGCGGCCCGACGGGGCACGGTTCACACGGCGCGCCGGGAGAACTCACCCGCTCGGCGGACCTGGTCGGCGCTCGGGCGGACGCCGGTGTAGAGGGCGAACTGCTCGGCGGCCTGCCAGGCGGCGACCTCGGTCCCGGTGACCAGCGGCGTGCCGAGCTCGCGGACCAGCCGCACCAGCGGGGTGTCCTCGGGGACGGCCACGACCTCCACGACGGCCCCCGCCGCGACGACGGCCTCGCGGGGGACGGGCAGGTCCCCGGCCGCGGGTCCGCCGGCCATCCCGACCGGCGTGGCGTTGACCAGCAGGTCCGGGCGGGTGCCGTCGAGCGCGGGCAGCCAGCGGGCCCCGTACTGCGCGGCCAGCGGGGCGCCGGTAGCCTCGGTGCGGGCCACGACGAGCAGGTCGGCGAACCCGGCGTCGCGCAGCGCCGCCAGGCAGGCCTTGGCCATCCCGCCGCTGCCGAGGACCGCGGCGGTGCCGGGCGTGCCCTGCGGGGTGATGCCGCGCTGGGCCAGCAGCCCGGCGACGGCGAGGTAGTCGGTGTTGTGGGCGACGAGGTGCGAGCGCCCGTCGCGGGGGGTGTTGACGATCGTGTTGACCGAGTCGATGGCGGCGGCGGAGGCCTCCAGCTCGTCGACCAGCGGGATGACGGCCTCCTTGAAGGGCATCGAGATCCCGGCGCCGCGGATCCCGAGGGCGCGGATGCCGGCGACCGCGGCGGGCAGGTCGTCGGTGGTGAACGCCTTGTAGACGAAGTCCAGGTCCAGCTCGGCGTAGAGGAAGTTGTGGAAGCGGGTGCCGAGGTTGCTCGGCCGCCCCGACAGCGACAGGCACAGTCGGGTGTCCTTGCTGATCCGGTCGGGCAGGTCGCGGGAAGTCACCGGCCCATCATGGAACAGGCGGGGGTTGTTGTTGGTTCAATGAGAGCGTGAAGCGCATCGGTTTCCTGTCCTTCGGGCACTACCAGCCGGTCCCCGGCTCGGCCGCGCGGACCGCGCGCGAGGCCCTCGTCCAGACCGTCGAGCTGGCCGTGGCCGCCGAGGAGCTCGGCTTCGACGGCGCCTACGTGCGGGTGCACCACTTCGCCCGCCAGCAGGCCGCGCCGTTCCCGGTCCTGGCCGCGATGGCCGCCCGCACCAGCCGCATCGAACTCGGCACCGGCGTCATCGACATGCGGTACGAGAACCCCCTCTACATGGCCGAGGAGGCCGCGCAGACCGACCTCATCTCCGGTGGCCGCCTGCAGCTCGGCGTCAGCCGGGGATCACCCGAGCCCGCCCTGCACGGCCCCGCCACGTTCGGGTACGTCCCCGCCGAGGGTGAGACCGAGGCCGACATGGCCCGCCGGCACACCGACGTCTTCCGGCGCGCGATCACCGGGGCCGGGGTGGCCGAGTCGAACCCGCGGATGACCGGGCGCAGCGTGCACCTGCCGGTCCTGCCGCAGTCCCCCGGGCTGTCCGAGCGGATCTGGTGGGGGTCGGGCACCCGGGCCACCGCGCGCTGGGCCGCCGAGCAGGGCATGAACCTCATGAGCTCGACCCTGCTCACCGAGGACACCGGGATCCCCTTCGACGAGCTGCAGGCCGAGCAGATCGCCCTGTACCGGCAGGTCTGGCGCGAGTCCGGCTGGGAGCGCGAACCGCGCGTCTCCGTCAGCCGCAGCGTCATGCCCATCGTCGACGACCTCGACGAGGCCTACTTCGGCCGCGACCGCGGCTCGACCGACCAGGTCGGCTCGCTCGGGGAACCGGGGCTGGCGCGCTTCGGCAAGACGTACGCCGGCGACCCCGACCAGGTGGCCGAGGACCTCGCCAAGGACGTCGCCGTGCGCGAGGCCGACACGCTCCTGGTGACGATCCCGAACGCCCTGGGCGTGGACTACAACACCCACCTCATGCGCTCGATCGCCGAGCACGTGGCCCCCGCCCTGGGCTGGCATCCGGCGCGCTGACCGGCGGGATCCCCGCCGGGGAACGACGAAGGGCCCGGACGACTGTCCGGGCCCTTCTGCGGTGGAGCTGAGGGGACTCGAACCCCTGACCCCCTCCATGCCATGGAGGTGCGCTACCAGCTGCGCCACAGCCCCTTGCTCTCGTCACCAGGCTTTCACCCCGTGGGTTTCCCCCCGGCAACGAGGACAACACTACCGCACGAACGACGGTGGTCGTGACCACCCGCGTCGCCCAGCCGGGTCGGCCCCGGTCAGCCCTCGGCGCCCACCCCGGCCCCGGCCGGGCCCGCGTTGTACTCCTCCAGCACCCAGCCCTCACCGCGCCGGGCCAGGACCGCCCAGTGGCAGTTGCGGAACCCGGCGAACGCCCCGCCCGCCGTCACCGGCAGCCCGAGCAGGCGCAGCACCGCGGTCTTGAGCGCCGCGCCGTGGGAGGCGACGAGCAGGGTGCCCTCCACGGCCGCGGCGTGGCGTTCGACGGCCGAGGCCACGCGCAGGCCCAGTTCGCCGCGGCTCTCCCCGCCACCCATCCGCACGTCATCCCCGCGGCGCCAGGCGGCGTGCTCGACCGGCCAGCGCCGGGCGATCTCCTCCCCCAGCAGCCCCTGCCACTGGCCCGCGTCGACCTCGCGCAGCGCCGGGTCCTGGAGCAGGTCGTGGCCGGTGAGGGCGGTCAGGGCGCGCGCGGTGTCCACGGCCCGGGACAGGTCCGAGGACACGACGGCGGCGACGTCGGTCGTCGCGGCCAGGTGCGCGGCGGCCTCGGCCGCCTGGGCCCGGCCCACGTCGTCCAGGGGGACGTCGAGCTGGCCCTGGAAGCGGTTCTGCGCGTTGGAGGCGGTGCGGCCGTGCCGCCACAGGACGACCCGGCGGGCGCTCACGCCTGCTGGTCGCTCGTCGCCGGCTGCGGCAGGTCCAGCAGCGGGCAGTCCTTCCACAGCCGCTCCAGGGCGTAGTACTCGCGCTCCTCGACGTGCTGGACGTGCACGACGACGTCGATGAAGTCGAGCAGGATCCAGCGGCCCTCGCGCTCGCCCTCGCGGCGCACCGGCTTGGACCCCAGCGGCAGGAGCTTCTCCTCCACCGCCTCGGCGATGGCGCGCACCTGGCGCTCGTTGGGGGCCGAGGCCAGCAGGAAGGCGTCGGTGATGAACAGCTGGTCCGAGACGTCCAGCGCCACCACGTCGGTCGCGAGCTTGTCCGCGGCCGCCGCCGCGGCAGCGGTCACGAGCTCGAGAGAACGGTCGGATGCGGGCACGGGACTCCTCGGGCGGTGCGGTCGGTCGGGCGGGTTCAGCCCGTCGATTCTCCCACGGCCGGCACCGCGGGCCCGTCCACCGCCGCGGGGGCGTAGAGGCGGTGCTTGGAGATGTGCTGCACGACCCCGTCGGGCACCAGGTACCAGACGGGCAGGCCGTCGGCGACGCGCCGGCGGCAGTCGGTGGAGGAGATCGACAGGGCGGGGACCTCCAGCAGGCTCACCCGGTCCATCGGCAGCCCGTCGTCGGTCAGGGCGTGCCCGGGGCGGCTGACCCCGACGAAGTGCGCCAGCGACCAGAGCTCGACGACGTCCTTCCACTGCAGGATCTGCGCCAGCGCGTCGGCCCCGGTGATGAAGAACAGGTCGGCCTCGGGGCGCAGGTCGCGTAGCTCGCGCAGGGTGTCGATGGTGTACGTGAAGCCACCGCGGTCGATGTCGATGCGCGAGACCGTGAACCGGGGGTTGGACGCCGTCGCGATGACCGTCATGAGGTAGCGGTGCTCGGCGGGGGCGATGTCCCCGCGCGACTTCTGCCACGGCCGGCCCGTGGGGACGAAGACGACCTCGTCCAGGTCGAAGCGGGCCGCGACCTCGCTGGCCGCGACCAGGTGACCGTGGTGGATCGGGTCGAACGTGCCCCCCATGACCCCCAGGCGGGGTCGCCGCGACGGCGGCGGGCCGGGCACGTCCGGCAGGACCGAGATCAGTGACGGGTCCCGACGCTGCGGAAGGCCACGGTCACGATGAGCAGCGAGGCCAGGACGCAGAGCGCGACGATGCCGAAGACGTAGGGCGAGGGCAGACCGGCGCCGTGCGTCTCCTCGGTCTGCTGAGCGGCTTCGGCGACGAGCGCGTGCAGCATGGTCGGGTCCTCCTGCGGGTACGGCGTCGGGTGCGGCTGGGGGTGCGGCCGGAGCGCCAGTCTCGCACGCTCCCCGGGCGGGTGCTGCGGCAGGATCGCCCCGTGTCCCCCCCACCTGCCCGCGAAGCCCCCGCCCTGTCCGTCGTCGTGCCCGCCTTCGACGAGGCCGAGGTGCTGCCGGCGTTCGCGGCGCGGCTGCGGCCGGTGCTCGACGGGCTGCTGGCCGAGGGCCTGGGCGGCTACGAGGTCCTCGTCGTCGACGACGGCAGCTCCGACGCCACCCCCGTCGTCCTGGCACGGCTGCGCCGGGACTGGCCCCAGCTGCGGGTGGTGCGGCTGCGGGCCAACGCCGGGCACCAGGCCGCCCTGTCGGCCGGGCTCGCCCGGGCCCGGGCCCGCGCGGGCGTGGTGACGATGGACGCCGACCTGCAGGACCCGCCGGAGGTGCTGCCCCGGCTGCTGGCCGCGGCCGGGCGCGGGCACGACGTCGTCTACGCCGTGCGGCAGGACCGGTCGGTGGACTCGCGCCTGAAGCGGCTGACGGCGGCGGCGTTCTACCGCCTCGTGCGGGCCCTGGGCGGGCGCGCCCCGCAGCAGGCCGGGGACTTCCGCTTCACCCACCGCACGGTCGTCGACACCGTCCTGCGCCTGCCCGAGGCGCACCGGGTGCTGCGCCTGGTCATCCCCGAGCTGGGCTTCTCCTCCACCACCGTCGGGTACGCGCGCCAGGCCCGCAGCGCCGGCCGCACGAAGTACCCGCTGACGCGGATGCTGCGCCTGTCCCTGGACGCCATCACCGGCTCGTCCACGGCGCCGCTGCGGCTGGCCTCGTTCTTCGGCCTCGGCGGCGCCCTGCTGACGTCGCTCTTGCTGCTCTACGCGCTCGTGTCGTTCGCGCTCGGCCGGACGGTGCCGGGGTGGACCTCGACGCTGGCCGTCGTGGCGGGCGTGGGCACGCTGCAGCTGCTGTGCCTGGGCGTGCTCGGCGAGTACGTGGGACGGCTGTACGTCCAGCTGCAGCAACGCCCCACCTACCTCGTCGCGAGCGACTCCCTCGACGAGAACCCGTGACCCTCAGACCCGGACGTGCCCGTCGCCCAGGACCTGCCACGTCGTCGTCGTCAGCTCACCCAGCCCCATCGGGCCGCGGGCGTGCAGCTTCTGCGTGGAGATGCCGACCTCGGCCCCCAGGCCGAACTCCCCGCCGTCGGTGAAGCGGGTCGAGGCGTTGACGGCCACGACGGCGGAGTCGACGGCGGCGCAGAAGTAGTCGCTGACGCGGACGTCGGTGGCCAGGACGGCCTCGGTGTGCGCCGAGCTCCACCGGCCGATGTGCTCCACCGCGTCCTGCACCGAGTCCACGACGCCCACGGCGATCTCCAGGCCGTGGAACTCCGCGGCCCAGTCGGCCTCGGTCACGGCCTGCGCCGGGACGCCCGCGGCCCGCGCGGCCTGCGCTGCGCGCTCGTCGGCGTGCAGGACGACCCCGGCCCCGTGCAGGGCGCTCAGCAGCGTCGGCAGGAAGTCCGCGGCCAGCGCGGAGTGGACCAGGACCGTCTCGGCGGCGTTGCAGACGCTGGGCCGGGAGGTCTTGGCGTTCAGGACGACCTCGACGGCCTGGCGCAGGTCGGCCGAGGCGTCGACGTACACGTGGCAGTTGCCGACGCCGGTCTCGATGACGGGGACGGTCGCCTCGCGCACGACGCGCTGGATGAGGTCGGCCCCACCGCGCGGGACGAGCAGGTCCACCAGGCCGCGCGCGGTCAGCAGGACGCCGACCCCGTCGCGGCCGTGCTCGTCGATGCTGGTGACGGCGTCGGCGGGCAGCCCCGCGGACTCCAGCGCCCCGCGCACGACCTCGACCAGGACGGTGTTGGACTCCAGCGCCGCGGACCCGCCCCGCAGCACGACGGCGTTGCCGCTCTTGAGGGCCAGGACCGCCACGTCGACCGTCACGTTGGGCCGGGCCTCGTAGACGACGCCGAGCACCCCCATCGGCACCCGCACCTGCCGCAGCCGCAGCCCGTTGGGCAGGGTCGAGCCGCGCACGACCTCCCCCACCGGGTCGGGCAGGGCCGCGACCTCGCGCACGGCCGCGGCGATGGCCGCGATGCGGGCGGGGTCCAGGGCCAGGCGGTCCAGGAGGTGCTCGGAGGTGCCCTCGGCCCGGCCCCGGTCCAGGTCCCGCCCGTTGGCGGCCACGATGCGGTCCGTCGCGGCCTCCAGGGCGTCGGCGATCGCTTGCAGCGCAGCGTCCTTGGTCGCCCGCGTCGCGACGCGCAGCGGTCGGGAGGCGGCCTTGGCGCGTCGGCAGACGTCCAGGACGGCGTCCGCGAGCGTGGTGTCGGGGGTCGCGACGGTGGTCATGGCGACACCCTAGCCCGCACCCGGCGATCGTTGAACGATCCGCGGTGGCTCACCAGGGCGCGATGTCCCCGATGAGGTCCAGGGTGCGCACCCGCCGCCCGGGCAGGCCCCGCCGCCGCCGGGCCGCGGCCTGCGTCTCGGCGCGGTGCTCCACCGTGGCGCGGTCGACGACCTCGACCCCCGCCACCGACCAGTCCGGCAACCCGGCGCTGACCCGGTGCTCGGGCCACAACCGCAGGGCCATCGCCGCGGCGTCGTCGACGTCGCGGGCCTCGTCCCAGTAGCGCAGCTCGGCGCGGGTCGCGCTGTAGCGCACGCTGGACAGGAACGGGTGCTCACCCAGCAGCCGGTCCAGCGCCGAGCGCACCTCCGTGACCTCGGTGGCCTTGCCCGCCACCGTCAGCGTCACCGACCACAAGGGCAACGTCTCGCCCACGCACGGTCCCTTCGTTCGCCACCGGTCGTCACCTGCCTCAGCGCCCCAGGAGGACCAGGTGGTCCCGGTGCACGACCTCGCGCTCGTAGGCCGGGCCCCACCGCCGGGCCAGCTCGCGCGTCGTGCGCCCGAGCAGGTCCGGCAACTCCTCCGAGGAGTAGTTCACCAGCCCGCGGGCCACGGCGTCACCGTTTCCGTCGACCAGGTCGACCGGGTCACCGGCGCTGAACCGGCCCGACAGGCCCACCACCCCGGCCGGCAGCAGCGAGGACCGGTTCGAGCGCACCGCCCGCACGGCCCCCTCGTCCAGCACCAGGCGCCCGGCCGGGGCCGCCGCGTGGGCCAGCCACAACTGCCGGGTGCTGCGCCGGGCCGCACGGGTGGGCGGCACGGAGAACCACGTCCCGACGTCCTGCCCCCCCAGGGCGGACGCGGCCCGCGCCGCGGACGTCACCAGGGTGGGCACCCCCGCCGACGTCGCGATCCGGGCCGCGTCGACCTTCGTCGTCATGCCCCCCGTGCCGACCCCGGCCGGCCCGGCCGACCCGATCGTCACCGCGGACAGGTCCTCCGGCCCGCGCACGTGCGCGATCCGCCGCGCCCCGGGACGCGACGGGGGCGCGTCGTAGAGCGCGTCCACGTCCGACAGCAGCACGAGCGCGTCGGCGCGGACGAGGTGCGCCACGAGCGCGGCCAGCCGGTCGTTGTCGCCGAAGCGGATCTCGTGGGTGGCCACGGTGTCGTTCTCGTTGACCACGGGCACGACCCCCAGGGTCAGCAACCGCTCCAGCGTCCGCTGCGCGTTGCCGTAGTGGGTCCGGCGCACGACGTCGTCGGCGGTCAGCAGCACCTGCCCGACCGTCAGCCCCGCCCGGGCGAAGGCGCGCGCGTACTGCGCCAGCAGCAGCCCCTGCCCCACGCTCGCCGCGGCCTGCTGGCCGGGCAGGTCCCGCGGGCGCTTGGGCAGCCCCAGCGGCGCGAGCCCCGCCGCGATGGCCCCGGAGGAGACGAGCACGACGTCCCCGCCGTCCAGGCGCCGCCGGGCCAGGACCTCCACGAGCGCGTCGAGCCGGGACACGTCGAGCCCCCCGGCCGCCGTGGTCAGCGAGGAGGACCCCACCTTGACCACCACGCGCCGGGCCGTGGCCAGGTCCGCGCGACGCACGACCGCGGGCGCGGTGGCCGGGGTCGCGGTGGAGCCGTCCACGTCGCCGCCCTCAGTCCTCGTCGTCCCCGCCGGTCCAGTGCCCGGCCAGGCGCTCGCTCTCCAGCTCCCCGCGCGCGGCGGCCTTGGCGGCCCGGCGCTCGCGCTCCTCCTCGCGCTTGGCCGCGCGGGTCGGGCGGGACTGCTCCTCCAGGCGCAGGTCCGAGCCGCGCTGGCCGAGCACCTCCGCGCCCGCGACCATCGTGGGCTCCCAGTCGAAGACGACGGCGTTGGCGTCGTCGCCGATGACCACCTCGGCCCCCGGCGTCGCGCCCTTCTTGAACAGCTCGTCCTCGACCCCCAGCCGTGCGAGGCGGTCGGCGAGGTAGCCGACGGCCTCGTCGTTGGTGAAGTCGGTCTGGCGGACCCAGCGGCGCGGCTTCTCGCCCCGGACCCGGAACCGGACCTGGGCGTGCTCGGCGTCGCCGTACTCCTCGCGCGTCACCGTGAAGCCCGAGGCGTCCACGGCCGGCGGGTTGAGGACGACCCGCATGGGGACGGCCTCGGGCGCGGCGGCCCGGGAGGCGGCGACGAGCTCGGCCATCGCGAAGGACAGCTCGCGCAACCCGGTGCGGGCCACGGCGGAGACGACGAAGACCGGCGCACCGCGCTCCTGGAGGTCCTCGCGGACGATGTCGGCCATGTCCACGGCGTCGGGCACGTCGGCCTTGTTGATGACGACGAGGCGCGGGCGGTCCTGCAGCGGCACGGTGCCGTCGTCGACGGTGTAGGCCGCCAGCTCCTTCTCGATGGCCTCCAGGTCGCTCACCGGGTCGCGGTCGGTCTCCAGCGTCGCCCCGTCCAGGACGTGGACGAGGGCCACGCAGCGCTCGACGTGGCGCAGGAAGTCCAGACCGAGACCGCGTCCCTCGCTGGCCCCGGGGATGAGCCCGGGCACGTCGGCGACGGTGAAGCGCGTGGAGCCGGCCTCGACGACGCCGAGGTTGGGCACCAGCGTCGTGAACGGGTAGTCGGCGATCTTGGGCCGGGCCGCGGACAGCGCCGCGACGAGGCTGGACTTGCCGGCGCTGGGGAACCCCACGAGCGCGACGTCGGCGAGCGTCTTGAGCTCGAGCACGACGTCGAGCTGCTCGCCCGGCTCACCGAGCAGGGCGAACCCGGGCGCCTTGCGCTTGGTCGTCGCCAGCGCCGCGTTGCCCAGGCCGCCACGGCCACCGGGGGCGACGACGTACCGGGTGCCGGGGCCGACCATGTCGGCGAGCAGGTCCCCGGAGGCCGACCGCACGATCGTCCCGTCCGGGACACCGATGACGAGGTCGTCGCCCTCGGCGCCGTTGCGGTGGCTGCCCATGCCGAAGCGGCCGTCGGGCGCGCTGCGGTGCGGGCGGCGGTGCAGGTCCAGCAGGGTCGTCACCTGGGGGTCGACCTCGAGGACGACGTCCCCGCCGCGGCCGCCGTTGCCCCCGTCGGGCCCGCCGAGGGGCTTGAACTTCTCGCGGTGCACCGAGGCGCACCCGTTGCCGCCGTCACCGCCGGACGCGTGCAGCACGACGCGATCGACGAAGTGCGTCGACATGTCATCTCCTCGAACTGGGGGTGGAACCGCTGGTGGAACGCACGAGGGGCGGACCGGATCGCTCCGGTCCGCCCCTCGTGTTCACGACGGGTGCGTCGTCACTCGCCCGCGACGATGTTGACGACCTTGCGACCACGACGGGTGCCGAACTCGACGGCCCCCGGGACCAGCGCGAACAGCGTGTCGTCGCCGCCGCGGCCCACACCCGCACCGGGGTGGAAGTGGGTGCCGCGCTGACGGACGAGGATCTCGCCCGCGCTGACGACCTGGCCGCCGAAGCGCTTCACACCGAGGCGCTGCGCGGCGGAGTCACGACCGTTGCGCGAGGAGCTCGCGCCCTTCTTGTGTGCCATCTGACGTCACGCCCCGATGCTGGTGATCTTGACGCGGGTGAGCTTCGCGCGGTGACCCTGGCGCTTGCGGTACCCGGTCTTGTTCTTGTACTTGAGGATGGTGATCTTGGGGCCCTTGGCCTCCTCGACCACCTCGGCGACGACCTTGACACCCGCGAGCGCCGAAGCGTCGTGAGTGACGGTCTCACCGTCGACGAGGAGCAGGGGCTGCAGCTGCAGCGTCTCCCCGCTGGCCACGGGGACCCGGTCGATGGTCAGCACGTCGCCGACCGAGACCTTCTCCTGCCGGCCGCCGGCGCGGACGATGGCGTACACCACAACGAACCCGTTTCTCTCGTCACGAACTGGATCGCCACCGAACCGCACGTGCAGTCCGAGGCTCGCGCACGACGGCGCACCAAGGGCCAAGCGTACGGAACGCCTGCCCCCGGGGTCAAAACGACGCGTTCACTCCCCCGCCGGCGCGACGGCCGGCTCGGGGGTGTCCCGCTCCCGCCGGCCCGCCGCGGCGACGGCGGCGATGGCGGCGAGCACGGCCGGGTCCTTCACCGACTCCTGCGCGGGCTCCTGGGGCGTCTCCTTCGCGGACTCCCTCGCGGCGCCGCCGGAGGCGTCCGCCTCGGGGCGGGCCTCCTCGGCCGACCGGTCGCGGCCGCGGCGACGGCGGGACTTGCCCGAGCCGCTCGAGCCGCCGTTCGACCCGCCGTTCGAGCCGCCGTTGCCGTGGCCGCCACCGTTGCCGTTCGGGGACGGCTGCGGTGCGGGGTTGGCGTCGGCGGCCGCGTCGAGCTCCTCCAGGACCGCGGCCAGGCCCTGCCCGGTGCGCTTGCGGGTCATCTGGACCAGCCCCAGCGAGGTCACCTCGGCGACCTGGTGCTTGGTGCGGTCCCGGCCCAGGCACTCCACGAGCCGGCGCAGGACGAGGTCGCGGTTGGACTCCAGGACCATGTCGATGAAGTCGATGACGATGATCCCGCCGATGTCCCGCAGCCGCAGCTGCCGGACGATCTCCTCCGCGGCCTCGAGGTTGTTGCGCGTGACGGTCTCCTCCAGCGTCCCGCCGGCCCCGGTGAACTTCCCGGTGTTCACGTCGATGACGTGCATGGCCTCGGTCGGGTCGATGACGAGGGAACCGCCCGAGGGGAGCCAGACCTTGCGGCCCAGCGCCTTCTGCAGCTGCTCGTCGATCCGGAAGTGCTCGAAGACGTCCTGCTGGCCGTCCCAGCGCTCCAGCCGGTCGGCCAGGTCCGGGGCGACGTCGGCGACGTACCCGTGGACGGCCTCCCAGGCCTGCTCGCCGGAGACGACGACCTTGGTGAAGTCCTCGTTGAACACGTCGCGCACGACGCGGACGGTGAGGTCCGGCTCGCCGTGCAGCAGCAGCGGGGCGTTCTTGCTCTGGGCCTTGGCCTGGATGGCCTCCCAGGTCGCCTGCAGCCGCTGGACGTCGGCGCGCAGCTCGTCCTCGGCCACGCCCTCGGCCGCGGTGCGGACGATGACGCCGGCCCCCGGCGGGACGACCTCCTTGAGCACCTTCTTCAGCCGGGCCCGCTCGGTGTCGGGCAGCTTGCGGGAGATCCCGGTCATCGACCCGCGCGGCACGTACACGAGGTAGCGGCCGGGCAGCGAGACCTGGCTCGTCAGGCGGGCGCCCTTGTGCCCGACCGGGTCCTTGGTGACCTGCACCAGGACGGGGTCACCGGACTTCAGCGCGGCCTCGATGCGGCGCGGCTGGCCCTCCAGCCCCGCGGCGTCCCAGTTGACCTCACCGGCGTACAGGACGGCGTTGCGCCCCTTGCCGACGTCGACGAAGGCCGCCTCCATGCTCGGCAGCACGTTCTGGACGCGACCGAGGTAGACGTTGCCGACCATCGTGGTCTGCGCCTGCAGCGCGCCGTAGTGCTCGACGAGGACCTTGTCCTCCAGCACCCCGATCTGGGTGCGCTCGTCCTGCTGGCGCACGACCATGACCCGCTCGACCGCCTCGCGGCGGGCCAGGAACTCGGCCTCGGTGAGGATGGCGCGCTTGCGCCCGGCCTCCCGGCCCTCGCGGCGGCGCTGCTTCTTGGCCTCCAGCCGGGTCGAGCCGCGCAGCGCGGTGATCTCGTCCTCGCCGGTGCCGCCGATGCCGCCGGCGCCGCGGGAGCGGCGGGGTTCGCGGACCCGGGTGACGGTGTTCGGCGGGTCGTCACCGGAGATGTCGTCCCCCTCGCCGGACCCGCTGCGGCGGCGGCGACGGCGACGGCGGCGCGAGGAGCCGGACTGCTCGTCCTCCTCCGAGCCGTCGTCGGCGCCGTCGTCCGAGCCGTCGGCGTCGTCGTCCTGCGCCTCGGCCCGGCCGCGGCCGGTGTCCGGGGTGGCCTCGTCGTCGCGGTCCTCGTCCTCACCGGGGTCCTCGTCCCGGTCGTCCCGGTCCTCGGCGTCGCGGCCACGGCTGCGCCGGCCCCGCCCACCCCGGCGACGACGGCGACGGGGCGCACCCGCGTCGTCGGTCGCGTCGTCGTCCCCCGCGTCCTCGGCGGACTCGTCGGTGTCCTCGGTGTCCTGGAGGTCCTCGGTCTCGTCCGCGTCGTCGGAGTCCTCCTGGGCACCGGCCCGGCGGGTGGCACCGCGGGAGCGGCGCAGGTCGCGCAGGCTGTCCAGGACCTCCTCGTCGCGGACGCCGGCACCGGGGGCGTTCTCCCCGGCGTCCTCCGCGGTCGCGTCGGCGCGCACGTCCTGGTCCCCGTCGGAGGACCGGGCACCGGGCGGCGGGCCGGCCGGGGCCGAGGCCCGCCGACGGCGCGGCGGGGTCTCGGCGTCGGGGGCCTGGAAGAAGAGGGCGGTCGCACGGGCCGCGGCGTCCGCGGCGCGGTCGGCCGGCTCGGCCTCGTCCCGGCGGGACCCCCGGGCGAACCCGGCCGCGCGCAGCAGGACGGGGTCGTCCATGAGGTCGGCGTCGTCGGCCGGCTCGGCGGGCTCGGGGTCCTCGACGGCGTGCGCGGCCGGGGTCGGGTCCGTCGTGGCGGCGGGCGCCTCGACCGGGGCCTCCTCGACCGGCGCGTCCTCGGCGGCGGCGACGGCGGGGGCGACGGCGGGAGTGGCCGCCGCGGGGTCGGCGGGCGCCTCGGCCGCCGGGGCGGCGGCGGTCTTGCGGGCACGCCGACGGCGTGCGGGAGCGGGTTCGGCTGCCACGGGATCGGCCGTCGGGGGCGCCTCGGTCGCGGGCTCCTCGGCCACCGGGGTCTCCGGGGTCTCCGGGGCGGCGACCTTGCGGGTGGCCCGGCGGGCTCGCTTGCGCGGCGCGGGCGCCTCGGTGGGGGTCTCGGCCGGGGTCTGGACGGAGCCCTCCACGGGGGCCGCGGACGGCTCGGTGGCCGGGGTCTCCTGGGCCGTATCCCCCGGGGCCGAGGCCTCGGGGACCGGTGCGGCCGTGGGTTCGGCGCCGGCCGCCTCCACGGCGGCCGGGGGACCGGCCGGTCGGCTGGCCGCGCGACGGCGGCGGGGTTTCGTCGCCCCCGCCCCCGTCCCAGCCCCTGCCGTCGCCGGCGTCGTCGCGTTCTCGTCGGGTGTGCTCGTCACGGGTGCTCCGCTTCGCCCGCAGCGCCCGCTCCACCGGTCGTCCCCGCGGACGCCCGGGCGTCCTCGTCGGAATCGCCGGGCGGGTCGACCCGCGCCCGACGGAAGTTCTGGTGCACCGGTGGGGTCGCGCGACGCGTGCTCCCCCCGGAGCCACCGGCGGTCGTCGTCCGGGGCACGGGCCGGGGCGCCTGCGAGGTCCTTCCACCAGACCGCGGCGCTGCCCGGGACCCACGCACCAGGCGACGGTCTCGACGGCGGACCGCGCGCCCGGTGTGGTGGGAACGCACGGCCGTCCTCAGTGTCGCACAGCCCTCCCGGCCGGGCCCTGCGCACTCGCGGCCCGCGAAAGCGTTCCCGCGGGCCCCGGTGATCCGCTACGCTCGCCGGAACACCATCCAGAGTGGCCGAGAGACCTGGCTCGACGACGCCACAGCAACCACCGCACGCGCGGCAGGTGCTCCCGCCAGGGACGATGGAGGACTGCAGTGGACAGCTGTACCCAGCTCACCCGGCGCTACCACGTCGACCTCGCGCGCACGGCCTCGATGGCCTGTCGCCCCGGGGCACCGACGTGCCGGGGGACGGCACCCGCGGCCTGACCGGCCGCCCCTCCTCCCCCGGGGTCCTCACCCCGCACCGCACGAGCGCGCCGTTCCGCGCGCACCCTCCCGGACGCGTCCCGTCCGCCCACCCTCCGGAGCACCCGCATGCCCGCGACCCCTCGCACCCCTGTGTCCGTCCCCCGCTCCAGCACCTCGCGCCTGCTCGCCAGCCGCCGCCGCGTGCTGTCCGGCGCCCTCGGCGTCGGCGCGCTGGCCGCCACCGGCACCCTCACCGCCTGCGGTGAGGGTGCGGCCGCCTCGGGCCTGGCCGCGCAGAAGGCCGTCGACCTGCAGGGGGCGACGCTCAAGCTCATGGTCAACCAGCCGCACGTGCTGGCCTTCACCGAGCTGCTGGGCACGAAGTTCACCGAGGAGTTCGGCGGGAAGCTGGAGGTCACGGCGATCCCCTACGACCAGCTCACGAGCAAGCAGATCCTCGACGTGCAGGGCGGCGACGGCGAGTTCGACGTCTTCGACTACTTCTACTTCGGCCTCGGTGAGCTGGTGGAGGCCGGCGCCCTCGTCGACCTCACCGAGTGGATCGGCGCCAACGACGAGATCGCCACCGACGACTTCCTGCCGTCGATCTACGACCCCTACACGCTCATCGACGGCAAGCGCTACGGCCTGCCCTTCGACGGCGACACCCACGTCCTCTACTACAACGCCGAGGTCTTCCAGCGGTACGGCGTCGAACCGCCGAGGACGTGGGACGAGTACGACGCGGCCGCCGAGAAGATCACCAAGGACTCCGGCGGCGCGGTCCACGGCGCGATCGTCGAGGGCCAGCAGGTGCCGATGATCCTGGGCTGCTCCTTCATCAACCGGCTCGCGGGCTACGGCGGCACCCTCGTGGACGCCGACGGCAGGCCGGCCTTCGCGGGTGAGGAGGGCCTCGCGGCCCTGCAGCACCTCATCGACGTCTCCCCCCACGCCCTGCCCACGCCGCTGCAGACGGGCTTCGACCAGGCCAACTCCGCCTTCCTGTCCGGTCAGGGCGCCATGCTCGACACCTGGACCGACCTCGGCCTCAAGGCGCAGGACCCCTCCAGCTCGAAGATCGTCGACAAGTGGGGCGTGGTGACCCTGCCGGTCGGGGGGAGGAACACGACGCCGCGCACCGCTCTGGACGCGGGCTTCGGCCTCGGCGTGTCCAGCGCGTCGGGGCAGCAGGACAAGGCCGCGGCGTTCGTGCAGTGGGCGACGAACCAGGAGAACAACCTCCTGCTGGCCTCGACCGCCGGGTCGGGCATCGACCCGGCCCGCACGTCCGTCCTGGACGCCGACTCGTACGCGGAGGCCGCCGGCAAGGCGACCGACGTCATCCGCGAGGGCCTGGACGGCACGCCGCTGGCGTGGCCGAACCAGCAGGGCGCCCCCAAGGCGCTGCAGGACCTCGTCGACCAGCTCGCGCTGGCGATCCAGGGCAAGACCCCGCCGCAGGCCGCGCTCGACGAGGCCGCGCAGAGCTGGGAGAAGACGCTCGGATGACGCAGCTGACGGAACGACGCCGGGAACGGACCCGTGCGGGGGTGCCGCGCCCGCGGCGCGGGTCCGCCCCCGACGGCACCCGCCGGGCGGTCCCGGGCCGGCACCGACCGGGACACGTCCCGGCCTGGCTGGCCGCGCCGAGCCTGGCCGGGCTGGCCCTCATGCTCGTCTACCCCACGCTGTTCGTCGTCGCGCTGGCGGTGACGAAGTCGTCGCTGGCCCGGCCGCTGCAGCGGTTCACCGGCACGGACAACCTCGTCGAGGCCTGGGAGTCCCTCGCCTTCGCCGGTTCCCTCGTGCGGTCGGTCGTGTTCGCCGTCGTCGCCGCGCTGGCGGCCACGCTCATCGGCGTGCTGCTGGCCCTGCTGCTGCACGCCCGCGGGACGCGCTTCGGCGTCGTCGGGACGATCCTGCTCCTGCCCCTCGTCACCCCGCCGGTCATGGTCGGGGTGGCGTGGAAACTCATGCTGGCCCCCGTCGGCGGCGCCTTCGGCGGGGTGTTCTCCGCGCTGGGGTTCCCCGGCGCGAACCCCCTGGGCGACGGCGTCGGGGCGTTCAGCGCCCTCGTCGTCATGCACGTCTGGCAGTGGACGCCCCTGGTCACGCTGCTGGTGTTCGCGGCGCTGCTCGGGGTCCCCGGGGAACTGCGCGAGGCGGCCGCCCTCGACGGGGCCGGGGCGTTCCGGTCGTTCACGAACGTGGTGTGGCCGGTCGTCGCGCCGAACGTGTTCTCGGTGCTGCTGCTCGAACTCGTCATCGGCCTGAAGGTGTTCGACCTCGTGGCCGTCGTGACGCAGGGCGGTCCCGGTGTCTCCACGATCGTCGCCGGTTTCGAGATCTTCCGGACCGGGATGCGCGGCAGTTACGAGATCGGCACGGCCGCGGCGCAGACCCTCGTCTTCGGCCTCGTCGTGGGCGTCCTCACCACGGCCGTCACCCTGCTGCGGGCCCGTGCCGTGAAGGCCGACCGGTGAGCGCCGCGAGCCCGGCGGCGACCCCCGCGGTCACGCTGCGCCGCGGCGGGGTGCGCGTCGCCCTGGCCGCCGTCGCGGTCGTCGCCCTGCTGCCGCTGCTGTTCCTCGTCTCGCTGTCGCTGCGCAGCGTCGACGACATCGCCAACGGCGGGTGGCTGCCCAGCCGGTTCGTGTGGTCGAACTTCTCCGCGGCGTTCTCGACCGTCCCCCTGTCGACGATGCTCGCGAACTCCTGGGTCGTCGCGGTCGGCGCGACCGTGCTCACCTCGCTCGTGGCGGTGCCCGCCGCGTACGTCACGGCCCGGGCCGGGGCGCGCGGGGAGCGCCTGCAGGCGGTCCTGCTGGCGAGCTACTGCGCGCCGCCGATCGTCGCGGTGCTGCCCCTGTACTACCTGCTCAAGCAGGCCGACCTGACGAACACCGCCGCGGGGTTGATCCTCGTCAACGGCCTGGCCAACGTGCCGGTCGCCGTCTGGCTCCTGGACGGTTTCGTCCGGCGCGTCCCGGTCGAGGTCGAGGAGGCCGGCTGGGTCGACGGGCTGTCCACCACCGGCGGGCTGGTCCGCCTCGTGCTGCCGCTGCTGGCCCCGGGCCTGGTGGCCGCGCTGCTGATCTGCCTGTTCCTGTCGTACAACGAGTTCCTGTTCGCCGTGTCGTTCTCCCAGAGCACCGGCAGCCAGACCCTCCCGGTCGGCCTGTCCCTGTTCCAGGGCGACCGCACCGTGCAGTTCGGCCAGCAGGCCGCGGCCTCGCTCGTCGGGATCGTCCCGATGTACGTGCTGGCCGTGGTCGCCCAGAAGTGGCTCGTGGGCGGATTGTCCGCGGGCGCGGTCAAGTGACCGGGATGTCGCACGACCCGACCGGGAAGAACCCGACCACCCTCGACCAGGAGCCCCCTCGATGACTCACACCCCCGCCCAGCGGGTGCACCTGAACGCCTTCGACATGACGTGCGTCGGGCACCAGTCCCCCGGCCTGTGGCGCCACCCCGACGACCAGTCGCACCGCTTCGACGACATCCGCTACTGGACGGACCTGGCCAGGCTCCTCGAGCGCGGCAAGTTCGACTCCCTGTTCATCGCCGACGTCCTGGGGATCTACGACGTCTACAAGGGCGGGCCGGAGACGGCGCTGCGCGAGTCGACCCAGGTGCCCGTGGGCGATCCGCTGCTCGCCGTCTCGGCGATGGGCGCGGTGACCGAGCACCTCGGGTTCGGGGTGACGGTCTCCCTGACCTACGAGCAGCCCTACTCCTTCGCCCGCACGATGGCGACGCTGGACCACTACACGAACGGCCGCGTCGGCTGGAACGTCGTGACGAGCTACCTGGAGTCGGCGGCGAAGAACCTCGGCCTGTCGACGCAGATCTCCCACGACGACCGCTACGAGCTCGGCGAGGAGTTCATGGAGGTCGTCTACAAGCTGTGGGAGGGCTCCTGGGAGGACGACGCCGTCGTCCGCGACGCCGAGGCCGGGGTGTTCACCGACCCGGCGAAGGTCCACCCGATCGAGCACCACGGCAAGTTCTTCGACGTCCCCGGCATCGGGCTGACCGCCCCCTCGCCCCAGCGCACCCCGGTCATCTTCCAGGCCGGCGCCTCCCCGCGGGGGATCGCGTTCGCCGCCCGCCACGGCGAGGCGGTCTTCAACACCGCCACCCGCCCGGAGGTCATGCGTCCCTGGGTGGACCGCCTGCGCGACCAGGCCGCGCAGGCCGGTCGCGACCCCCGCAGCGTCAAGGTGTTCACGCTCGTCACCATCATCACCGCGGCCACCGACGAGGAGGCCCGGGCCAAGTACGAGGAGTACGCGCAGCACGTCAGCTACGACGGCGCCCTGAACCTCTACGGCGGCTGGAGCGGGCTGGACCTGTCGAGCTACCCGCCGGACGAGCCGCTGGAGTACGCCGAGACCCAGGCCGTCCGCAGCGCCGTCGAGGCGTTCTCCACCGCCGACCCGGACCGGAGGTGGACCCCGCGCGACATCGCGAACTGGGTCGGCATCGGCGGGATGGGCGCCGTCATCGTCGGTTCGCCGTCCACCGTGGCCGACGAGCTGCAGCGGTGGATGGAGGTCGGCGACGTCGACGGGTTCAACTGCGCCTACGCCATCACCCCCGGCACCTTCGAGGACATCGTCGAGTTCGTCGTGCCGGAACTGCAGCACCGCGGCGTCTACCCGAGCGAGTACGAGGGCGAGACGCTGCGCGAGACGATCTACGGCAAGGGCCAGGTCCACGTCCGCGACGACCACCCCGCGGCCGCCTTCCGCGCCGGCGCCCGCTGACCACCCCGAGAAACCCCAGGAGATCCCGCATGACCACCCGCGACCAGGTCCTCGACGCCGCCCGCGACGTCGCGAACCACCTCGGCCTCGACGCCCTCGAACGCGACCGGGCCAACGCCGAACCCGCCACCGAGGCCGAGCTGCTGCGCAAGGCCGGGTTGCCCGCCGTCCTGCTGCCGACGTCGATCGGCGGGGCCGGGCTGCCGTGGTCGGTCGCGCTGGAGGTCGTGCGCGAGATCGCCCGCACCGACGGGTCCATCGCCCAGCTGCTGGCCTACCACTACGTCAACGCCCACAACCTCGTGTGGGTGGCCGACGACGCGGGCCGGCGGCGGTGGGGCGTGCCGACGGCCGAGCAGCAGTGGCTGTGGGGTGACGCGGTGAACCCCGTCGACCCGGACCTGCGGCTGCGCCCGGACCCCGCCGTGGACGGCGGCTGGATCCTGTCGGGCACGAAGAACTTCGCCACCGGGGCCAGCGTCGGGGACGTCACCGTCGTCGGCGGGCTGAGCGACGACGGGCGCGACCTGCTCGTCGTCGTCCCGCGCGAGACCCCGGGGTTCGTCAAGGGCGGCGACTGGGACAACCTGGGCCAGCGGCTGTCGGCGTCGGGGTCGGTGCGGTTCGAGGACGTGCCGATCGCCCCGGACGCCGTCCTGGGGTCGGCCTCGACGAGCGGGGCGTCCGGTTCGCTCGTCACCCCCGCGATCCAGGCCGCGTTCGGGCACTTCTACCTCGGGGTGACCCGCGGGGCGCTGGAGACGGCCGCGGAGTACACCCGCACGACGTCGCGCCCGTGGTTGCTGTCCGACGTGCAGGACGCCGTCGAGGACCCGTACGTCCTGGCCACCTACGGCCGCCTCGTGGCCCGGTTGCGGGCGGCGGAGGCGCTGGGCCGCAGCGTGGGTGAGTCGCTGTCCCAGGCCCACGAGCGCGGGGCGGACCTCACGTGGGCCGAGCGCGGCGAGGTCGCCGAGGAGATCGCGGCGCTCAAGGTCGTCTCCTCCGACCTGGCCGTCGAGGCGACGTCGGCGGTCTACGAGGTGACCGGGGCCCGGGCGACCTCGAACCGGTACGGGTTCGACCGGTTCTGGCGCAACGTCCGCACCCACACCCTGCACGACCCCGTGCAGTACAAGGCGCGGGAGGTGGGAAACCACTTCCTCACCGGTGCCCACCCGGAGTTCACGCTCTACACCTGAGCGGCGGTGCGGTGGGCGAGCTCGGCGAACCCCTGCGCGGAGGGGACGTCGAGGCGCCGGTCGACGACCACGGTCAGCAGGCCCACCTCGACGGGCACCCCGGCCGCCAGGACGCGCGGCTCGTCCCAGGCCAGGGCCGGACCGGCGCCGACGTAGTCGGTGCCGCGCGCGAACCAGGGCAGGACCGGGCCGTGCCGGTCCTGCACGAGCAGCACGCTGGACCACGACCGGCCGTGGCGGCGGGCGAAGGCCAGCCACGGGGTGCGCGACCCCATGACCGCGGCCTCCCCCTCGGCCGCGGCCGTGAACAGCACGGTCTCCTCGGCGTGGGCCAGTCGCCAGTACACCCCGCCGTACCCGGCGCCGACCCGGCCCCGGGACACGGGGCTGGTGAGGGTCAGGTCCCGGCGCGGCAGCAGCCGGCTGCGCCAGTCCAGGAGCCAGGCCTCCTGGTGGGGCAGGACGTGCGCGGTCAGCGACCGCTGCTCGTCCAGCTGCGGCTCGCCGTCGCGGTCGACCCAGCGGACGTCGGCCTCCAGGCGGTCGCCCTCCCCCGCCGCCCGCAGACCGGTCAGTTCCTGGCGCCCGTGGTCCATGAGCAGGGTCGGTCCCTGGCCGCTGACGTACGTGCGCCCTCCCCAGTGGTTCGTCCCCTCCACGTCCGGCAGCGCCAGCGACAGGCCGTTCTGGTGCCGGTGCAGGACCGGGCCGGCCGCCGAGACGGGCACCCCGGCCAGGGAGTGCACGGGGTGCAGGAACGGCCGGGGGCTGTGCACCCGGGGCGTGGCCGACCCGTCGTCCAGGCGGGCCAGCACCGTCCCGGCGGCCCGCAGGTGCGCGCCCGCGCCCTCCAGCACCCACCGCGCCGGCTCCGGCGGGAGCTGCCCGTCGGCCCCGCCGTCCTGCCCCCGGGACCCGCGCCGGGCCGGCGGGACCGGGCCGGTGCTGGCGCGCACCAGCAGCTCGGGGACCAGGACGTCCACGCTCCACCCGGCGTCCTCGCGGCCCGCGACGAGGTCGAGCAGCCGGCGCACCGCCCGCCGCCCCAGCTCGGCCTGGTCGACGCTGGCGGTGGTCAGGGGCGGGGTCGCGAAGCGGGCCAGCTCGATGCCGTCGAACCCGGCGACCGACAGGTCGGCGGGCACCGCGACCCCGGTCTCGTTGAGCCGGGCCAGGACGCCGAAGGCCACGAGGTCGTTGAAGGCCACGACGGCGCTCGCCCGGGTCTGCAGGACCTGGTCGGCGACGGCGTACCCGTCGTCCAGCCGCGTGCCCGAGGGCAGCGTCGTCACCCGCAGGCCGTCCCAGCGGCGGGCGGCCTCCTGCAGCGTCCGGGCGCGTTCGGGGGTCGCGGCCGCCGTGGCCGGCCCCTCCAGGTGGACCAGGTGCCGGTGCCCCAGACCGACCAGGTGCTCCACCAGCGCGTGCAGCCCGTGGCCGTGGTCGACCGAGACCGAGGGCGCCGGTGACCCCGGCAGCACCCGGTTGACCAGCACCACCGGCGAGACCTCCCCCAGCAGCTGGCGCAGCGGGGCGTCGGGGACCGTGGGCGAGACGAGCACGAGGGCGTCGCAGCGGGAACGGGCCTCGCGGACGATGTCGAGCTCGCGCCCGGTGCGGCCCGCGGTCTCGGCCACCAGGACGCGGTGCTCGGCCGCCTCCGCGGCCTCGACCGCACCGCGCATCACCCGCTGGAAGACGGGGTTGGCCAGGTCCGGGACGATCAGGGCGACGGTCCCGGTGCGGCCCAGCGACAGGCTGCGCGCCGAGGTGCTGGGCCGGTACCGCAGGGCCAGCGCGGCCTCGCGCACCCGCTCGGCGATCTGCGGGGAGACGGTGGCGCGCCCGTTCATCACGCGCGAGACGGTCGCCTGCGAGACCCCCGCGGCGGCCGCGACCTCGCTGATGGTCGCCCCGGCCGCCGCGGAGCGCCGGGTCACCCGTGGCACCGGACGATCGTAAGCGCCGCCGCCCCGGGTCCCCCCGGACCGGGGCGGCGCAGGCTCACCGTCGCAGCTCCGCCGGGCGCGGCACCCCGCGCACGGTCACCGTCGGCCAGGCCGGGTCCACGGTCAGCACCTGCGGGCCGGCGGCGCCCGGGTCGAGCACGAGGGTGTCCTCCACCTTCACGCCCGGGGCGGTGGGGTTCCACGCGAAGGCCTGCCCGGGGACCACGACGTCGGCCGCCTCGGGCGTGGCCCGCGGGTCGCGCCCGGCGTACCCGGTCGGGCCGCCCTGGTGGTGGTTCGTCCACTCCCGGGGGGAGAAACCGTGCCGGGGGTAGGCCCGGGCGACGTCCTGGAGCACCTCGGCCAGGGTGCGCCCGGGACGGCAGGCGGCCAGGACGTCGGCCTCGACCTCCAGCAGGGCGCCCGTGCCCTCGGCGGTGGCCGGGTCCGGCGCCTCGAAGGCCACCCACCGGGTGAGGTTGGCGACCAGGCCGTGCCGCCGCCCGCAGACCACGACCATCGCCCGCCGCCCCAGCGGGCCACCCCCCGGCACGGGGTGGCGCAGCCCCAGCCGGTCGTGCCCGGCGACGAGCACGACGAGCGGGTCGATCCCGTGGGCGAGCAGCAGACCACCCACCCGCCCGGCCAGGCCGCGTTCGCTCTCGGTGGGCTCGGCCGCGCCCAGCGCGGCGGTCAGGACCTCGGCGCAGACCCGGCCCAGGTCGGCGTACCGCGCGCGCTCGGCGGGCAGCAACCGGGCGCGCGCGGCGCGCAGCCCGGCCTCCAGCCCACCCTCCCCGGGCAGGTCCCCGGGCACCGCGAGCGCCGGCGGCACCGGCCAGGGCACCGGGCGGACCTCCACGTCGTCGGGCAGTTCCTCGGCCCGCAACCGGTCGATCTCGTCGACGGCGCAGTGCACGACGTCGTCGCGGCCGTCCGCGACCACCGCCAGGACCGGCGCGGCACCGGCCCCGACGTCGACGCGGGCCCCGTCGAGGTACCAGGCCAGGGTGGGCCCGGTGCTCAGCAGGACGCGCTCCAGCCCGGCCCGGTCCAGCAGGTCGCGCAGCCGGCGCCGCTTCTCGGGGCGGTCGGCCCCGGGCGGCGGGATCGGGGCGGGGGTCACGTCGCCGTCCTGAAGTCGAACCCCAGCCCCGTGCGCGCACCACCGCGGAAGGACCCGTCCGCGCAGCTGCCCCCCGTGGGGGTGCGCAGGACACCGAGCTCGGCGAACCCGGCGTCCTCGACGTCCTCGACCCAGGTGCGCCCGGGCAGGGCCAGGGCCAGCTGGCCGGACAGTTCCGGCAGCAGGTGCGGGGCCAGTTCCAGCCCGGCGCCGCGCACGAGGTCGGCGATGCGCAGGAACGGGGTGATGCCCCCGACGCGGACCACGTTGGGCTGCAGCACGTCGGCGGCCCCCGCCTCGATCAGGTCGCGGAACCGGTACCAGGTGTGGACGTTCTCCCCCACGGCCAGCCGGACGTCGGTGCGCCGGCGCAGTTCCACCAGGCCCGAGGTGTCGTCGGCGCGCAGGGGTTCCTCCACCCAGGCCGGGTCGAACTCGGCCAGGGCCTGCACGGCGGCGCTCGCCCGCGGCAGGTCCCAGCGCTGGTTGGCGTCGACCATGAGCGCGCGGTCGGGGCCGAGCAGGTCGCGCACGAGCGCCACGCGCCGCAGGTCCTCGGCCAGGTCGGGGCGCCCGACCTTGACCTTCACCCCGGAGTGGCCGGCGTCGACCCAGCGGCGGACCTGGTCGGCGAGCTCGGCGTCGGAGTAGTGCAGGTTCACCCCGCTGCCGTAGGTGGGCTGGCTGTCGTGCCGGCGGCCCAGCAGGTCGGTCAGGGAGCGGCCCGCCCGGCCGGCGGCCAGGTCCCACAGCGCCAGGTCCAGGCCGGCCAGGGCGATCGTCGTGATCCCGCCGCCGCCGGCCTCGTGCAGGTGCTCCCAGGCCAGGTCCCACCAGCCGGTGGTGGCGGGCCGGCCCAGGGCGACGTCGCGCACGTCGTGGGTGAGCATCGCCTCCACGGCGCTCGCGCCGATGGTGGGGGTCCAGCTGAACCCCGTCCCGGTGCTCCCGTCGGAGACCTCCACGCGGGTGACCAGGACGTGCACGACGGTCACGTCCGGTCCCCAGGGGCGGCGCAGCGGGACGGTGAGGTGCTCCACGCGCAGGTCGGTGACGACGGGGACGTCCCCCGCGTCCCCCGTGTTCCCCGTGTTCCCAGCGCCCGGTCGTTCGTCGAGGGCGGTCACGCCGGCCCCCCGGCGGTCAGGACCGGGCCGGGCCGGGCACCGACGAGGTCGGGGGCCCCCTGCAGCTCGCCGCGCCAGCTGCGCCGGGGTGTCCAGCCGAGCAGTCGTTCGGCCTTGGCGCAGGAGAACGCGGCGCTCGTGCCGGGCAGGTGGGCGGCGGCACCGGCCGCGGAGGGCAGCGCGCCGGCCACCGCCTGCGCCGTGGGCAGCACGGCGAGGGCGTCGGCGGCGCCCACGAAGAACGCCTCGCCGGAGATCGAGGCGTCGGCGACCTCCAGCCAGCGCAGCACGAACTCCCCGGCGTCGCGGGCGTCGACGTAGTTGAACAGCGACACCGCGGCCAGCGCCGGGTCCCGCAGCCGGTCGGCGATGGTGTGGCCCTGCTGGGTGGGGGCTCCCGCCCACTCCTCGGGGCTGACGACGAAGCAGGGGCGGAAGCTGCCCAGGACGGCCTCGGGCGCGGTGCGGGCGTGCATCGCGACGACCCCCTCGACCACCTGCTTGGACAGGGCGTAGGCGTTCCAGGGGGCGGTGGGGTGCTCCTCGTCCAGCGGGAGGTACCGGGGCGTCCAGCCCCCCGGGGCGCCGTACCCCAGGACGGTCGGGCTGCCGGCGGCCAGGACCTTGCGGGCCCCGGCGCGCAGGGAGGCGTCCACGACGACCTGCGCGAGGCGGGTGTTGGTCGTGAGGATCTGCAGTTCCGGGGCGCTGAAGGGCACGGCGATGGCGGCCAGGTGGACGACCGCGTCGGGCCTCAGGTCCGCGAAGGCGGACACGACGGCGTCCTCGTCGAGCAGGTCCAGGCGCACGTCGTCCACGGCGGGGTCGGGGTGGTCGACCCGGTCGACGCTGACGGCGTGGTGTCCGGCCTGGTGCAGCACCGTGGCGACGCTGCGGCCGAGCCGGCCGGCGCCGCCGGTGACGAGAACCTTCACGGGTGTCCTCCTGGGGGTGAGACGTCGGGCTGAGCGGTGGACGGGCCCGCCGGCAGGTGCCGGGCGAGCCAGTCGTGGGCCTCGTCCTGCTGGGCGCGGCCGAAGCTGTGCGGCACGTCGTGGACGGTGCCGCGGAAGGAACCGGGGGCGGTGGCGTAGGCGGCGGCCAGGACCTGGCGGGCGCGGTCCGCGCCGGCGGCGGGGAACAGCGCGTCGCGGGCGGCGAACTGCACCAGCAACGGGGTCGGGACGCCGGCGGCGACGATCTGCGGCCAGTCCGCGACGCGCCCCAGGCCCGGGGTCATGAGGGCCCAGGTGTGGCAGTGCAGGTGCTCGGGCAGCACCTCCTCCAGGGTGGCGACCATCGCGGCGACCACGACGGCCCCCACGGTCCCGGCCAGCCGTTCCTCCTCGCGGGCCAGGGCGGCGGTGATCGCGGCCCGGGCCCCGCCGCCGGACAGTCCCAGCACGCCCACCCCGCCGGCGGCCACGCCCGGGTCGGCGGCCAGCAGCTCCAGGGCCAGCAGGTCCTCGCGGGCGAGCATCCCGGCCCACGACGTGCCGAGCACCCCGAGCGCCTTGGCCACCGCGTCCTCGGCGGGGCCGGCGTGCAGGTCGTAGGTGGCGGCCTCGTCGGGGCGTTCCCCGCGGGCGTGGCGGACGGCCAGCTCGGCGGCGGCCTGCCCGGTGCTGCGGGCGGGCAGGGCGGACAGCGGGGTGCGCCGGCTGCCCCAGCCGAACCCGTCGTGGACGAGCACGTGGAAACCGCGGCGGGCCAGGTCCTCGGCCGGGGCGCGCCCGCCGTAGAGGGTGTCGCGGACCGGGACGAGGAGGTCGTGCACGGGCCGACCGTCGGCCCCGTCGGCCAGCTTGTCCAGCCCGAAGGACTTGATCCCGCCGTGGCAGTGCAGGAACAGCGCCCCCGGCAGCGGTCCGGTCCTGCCCGCGGGCCGCAGCACCCGCCCCCGCACCCGCGGGCCGAAACCGGCGTCCCAGCTGACCTCGGCCCCCTCCAGCCCGTCCCGGGTCCAGCGCTGGTGGACGGTGAGGTCGGCCTCGGCGACGGTGGGGCGCACGGGCACGCCCAGCGCCGCCCGCAGCCGGTGCCGGACGGTCGCCGGGTCCGGGGCGTCCTCGCCGAACAGCGGCCAGGACCGGGCCAGCACGTCCCGCAGCCCGTCGAAGGCCCCCAGGTGCCCCGAGGCGCTGGGCGGGTGCGGCGGGGCGGCGGTCGCGGGGGCCCCGGCACCGGCGGTGAAGTCCTCGACCAGCCGGTGGAACCACCCGGGCTGCTCGCGCATGACGGCGTGCCCGCCGTCGGTGACGCGCTCGCACCGGATCCCGGCGGCCCGCAGGTCCTGCCACCGCTCGTAGTCGCGCTGACCGGCGACGAGCAGGGTCGGCACCCTCGTGCGGAGCAGGACGTCGTTGAGGGTCCCGCCCAGGGCGTCGGTGACGGCCCGCGCCCCGCGCACCAGCGCCAGGGGGTCGGCCGTGCGCACCTCGGCCCGGCGCTCGGGGTCCTCCTGCTCCAGCAGCCGTTCCCACCCGCCCCGCGCCAGGTCCTCCTCGTCCTGCGCGGCGGGGTGGCCGGGCCCGACGGGCGCGGGGTCCAGGCCGGGTTCGACGAGCACCAGGGAGCGCAGCAGGTGCGGATACCGGTCGGCCAGCACGACGGCGACCGAACCGCCGAGGCTGTGGGCCAGCAGGTCCACCGGGGCGCGTCCGCTCGCGGTGAGGGCCGCGGCCACCGCGTCGGCCTGCTCGGGCAGGGAGTGCCCGAAGGTGGCCGGCCGGTCGGACAGGCCGTGGCCGACGAGGTCGACGAACAGACCCGGGCGCCCGAGCCGGGCGGCGGTCTCGGCCCAGCTGGCCAGGCTGCTGCAGCCGAGCCCGTGCAGGTAGGCGACCGGGTGCCCGGTCCCGGTGGTCCGGACCCAGCGGATCACCCCCTCGCACCGGGCCAGCCGGGCAGCCCCCGTCGTCATCGTCCGCAGCACCTCCTGGGTCGTCCGGCGTTCCCGCCCGGCGCCGACCGCCGTGTCGCGCGCTCCTCTGGGAAACCGGTTCCTCGCACCCTACCCGGAGGGCGGCCGGGACGGAAGGAGGCGCTGCGGGCCATCCTTTCCTCGTTGCCCTGCAACGTTTTCAACAGGAGACGGGCACGAGGTCGGGGGACGGACGGACGAATCGTCCGCACCCTCTGGACCACAAACGAGAAAGCGATTACCGTACCGGACCACGGCGCCCGACGGAGGTCGCCGACCGTCGCGCACGAGGGGTCGAGGAGGACTCCCCCGGCCACGCACCACCCGCTGACCCGCACGCCGACCCGCCCGGACAGGCCCGCGCCGCCGGCACCCCACCCCGAGGAGACACCCGTGTCCGCTCGCTCCATCAGTCGCCGCACCACCCTGGCCGCCGGCATGGCGACCGCCTCCGCCGCCGCGCTCACCGGGTGCAGCCGCTTCGGCGCCTCCGGTGGGGGGACGGACGCCGACAGCGTCCAGCTGACCGTCATGACGTGGGCCGACGCCCAGCGGGCCGCCGACCTCGAGACGGTCTTCGCGGCCTACCACGAGGCCAACCCGGGGGTGACGGTGAAGCTGGAGTGGATGGACGTCGGCAGCTACCCCGACAAGCTGAACACCCGGTTCGCCGCCGGCAACCCGCCGGACGTCATGTTCATCGTCGGCCGCTGGCTCGGGGAGTACGCCTCCCGCGGCGCCCTGGCCGACCTGTCGACCTACCCCGACCAGCTGGACCTGAGCCCGCTGGACGACTCCGTGCTGGCCTCCAGCCGGCTGGACGGCAAGCTGTACGGCGTCCCGACCGGCACCACCAGCCCCGGCCTGGTCTACAACACGCAGATCCTCGGCGACGCGGGCCTGACCCTGCCGGACACGGACACGTGGACCTGGCAGCAGTTCCACGACTTCAACGTCGCCATCACCGAGGCCACCGGGCGCCAGACCTACGGCACGGGCTACTACATCCCCTGGCCCCCCACGATCTCGCAGTGGGCCGGCCAGCACGGGCAGAGCCTGTACACCGAGGACGGCGCCCTGGGCATGTCCGCCCAGACGCTGGCCGAGTACTTCGAGATGACGGTCGCGCTGCGCGACGCCGGCGGGTACGCCCCGGCCGGCAGCCTGGACGACCAGGGCACCACGGTGGAGGACTCCGCCCTGGGCAAGGGGTTCGTCGCCTCCCAGACCATCCCCGCCAACGTCTTCGCCGACTACAACTCCGCCCTCGACGGGAAGCTGACCCTCGTCCGCCTCCCCGGTGAGGTCCCCACCCCCGGGTACCAGGTCACCCCCACGCTGCTGTGGTCGCAGGCCAGCGCCTCCCCGCACCCCGAGGAGGCCGCCGCGCTCATCGACCACCTGACCAACGACCCGGCGTCCTTCGAGGTCCGCTCGGCCGGGCTCGGCCTGCCGGTCAACCCGCAGGTCGCGACCGAGGTGGCCGCCACCCTGCCGCCGGACGGGCAGACGTTCGCCGACTTCCTCATCGGCCTGCAGGACGAGGACCTGCCGCCCTACTACCTCGAACCCGCCGGGGCCGGGGAGATCGCGAACAACCTCGTGAGCATCGCCACCGAGGTGGAGTTCGGCCGCATGACCCCGCAGCAGGCCGGGGAGAAGTTCGTCACCGACGCCCAGGCCAGCCTCGACCGCGCCGCGTCCTGACCACGGTGCGCCAGGACCCCCGCCCGCGGACCCAGCAGGAGGAACCATGAGCACCAGCACCACCCCGGCGGCGGCCGGCGCCCTCGCGCCGGACCGGCCACCGACCCTGCGGCGGCGGCGCAGCTCGGCCGCCGCCGCCGAGGAGCGCGCCGCCTACGTGTTCCTGCTGCCCTGGTTCGTCGGGCTGCTGTTCACCGTCATCCCGTTCGGCGTCTCGCTGTACCTGGCCTTCACCGACTACAACCTCCTGCAGTCCCCCCAGCTCGTGGGGCTGGAGAACTTCACCCGCGTCTTCGAGGACCCCAAGGCGGAGACCTCGGCCCGGGTCACGCTCACGTACACCTTCGTGGCCGTCCCGATCTCCCTGGTGACGGCCCTGGCGGTGGCGATGCTGCTGAACAAGGGCGTGCGCGGGCTGAAGTTCTACCGGTCGGTCTTCTACCTGCCCTCCCTCATCGGCACCAGCGTCGCCATCGTCATGCTGTGGCGCTCGATCTTCGGCTACGGCGGCGTCGTCAACTCCTTCCTCGGGTTCTTCGGCATCGAGGGCCCGGGGTGGGTGACCGACCCCGACTGGGCCCTGGTCACCCTCATCACGCTCAGCATCTGGACCTTCGGCGCGTCGATGGTGATCTTCCTGGCCGGGCTGCGGCAGATCCCCGTCGTGTACTACGAGGCGGCCGCGGTCGACGGGGCCGGCTGGTGGCGGCAGTTCCGCTCGATCACCGTCCCCCTGCTGAGCCCGGTGATCTTCTTCAACCTCGTGCTCGGCCTCATCGGCTCCCTGCAGACGTTCACCCAGGGGTTCGTGTTCTCCGGCGGGACCGGCGGACCGGCCGAGTCCACGCTGTTCTTCAACCTCTACCTGTACCAGCAGGGTTTCCAGCGGTTCGACATGGGCTACGCCTCCGCGCTCGCGTGGGTGATGTTCATCGTCATCGCCTTCTTCACCGCTCTCAACTTCCTCGTCTCCAAGTGGTGGGTGTTCTACGATGACTGACACGACCCTGCGCCGCACCCTGCGCTCGGCCACCTCCCGCCTGCGCGGGGTCGAGGCCTACCAGGAGGAGCTGACCGGGACCGCCCGGACCCGGTTCCTGCGCCACGTCGTCCTGGTCGGCGTGGGCCTGGTCATGATGTACCCGCTGCTGTGGATGCTGTCGGCGTCGTTCAAGCCGAGCGCCCGGGTCTTCTCCGACGCCGGTCTCGTGCCCGAGCAGACCGACCTGGGCAACTACGCCGCCGGCTGGTCGGCCCTGGAGCACCCGTTCCAGCTCTACCTCGTGAACTCCCTGATCCTGGCCGTGCTCAACATCGTCGGCAACCTCGCCTCCTGCTCGATGGCGGCGTACGCCTTCTCCCGGCTGCGCTTCCGCGGCCGCCGCCCGTTCTTCGCCGCCATGCTGGGGACGATGCTGCTGCCGGCGCACGTCGTCCTCATCCCGCAGTACGTCATCTTCGCCAAGCTGGGCTGGGTGAACACCTACCTGCCGCTGACGGTCCCGGCGTTCCTGGCGACCAACGCGTTCTTCGTCTTCCTGCTCGTGCAGTTCATGCGCGCCCTGCCCATGGAGCTGCAGGACGCGGCCAGGATCGACGGGTGCGGGCCGTACCGCACGTACCTGCAGGTGATCATGCCGCTCACCGTCCCCGCGATGGCGACCGTGGCCATCTTCACGTTCATCGCGAGCTGGAACGACTTCTTCGGACCGCTGCTCTACCTCACCGACTCCCAGCTGTTCACCGTCCCCCTGGCCCTGCGGCAGTTCATGTCCGCCGAGGGGGCCAGCGACTGGGGCCCGATGTTCGCGATGTCGGTCGTGTCCCTGCTGCCCGTCGTGGCGTTCTTCTTCATCGGGCAGCGCTACCTGCTCAACGGCATCGCCACCACCGGGATGAAGTGACGTGAGCCCCGGCCCGATCCCCCACGACCCGACCACCGAGAGCACGAGGCGAGGCACCATGGACGAGGCACGGCAGACGCAGCGAGCGGTGGGGCGGCGCCGGTACGCCGTCGTCGGCACCGGTGGGCGGTCGCAGATGTACCTGGAGGCGCTGTCCTCCACCCACGCCGACGTCGGGGAGGTCGTCGCCCTCCTGGACGGCAACGACGTCCGGATGGACTACTACGAGCAGTTCCTCACCGGGCGCGGGCAGCGCGCGCCCCACCGGTACCGGCCCGAGGAGTTCGAGGAGCTGCTGCGCACCGAACGCCCCGACGTCGTCCTGGTCACCAGTCCCGACCACACCCACGCCCGGTACGTGGTGGGTGCGCTGCGCGCCGGGGTGGACGTCGTGTGCGAGAAACCGCTGACGATCGACGCGACGTCGTTGCGGGACGTCGTCGAGGCCGCGCGCACGTCCACGGGCCGGCTCGTGGTGACGTTCAACTACCGCTACTCCCCCCGGAACACGCTCCTGCGCCAGGTGATCGCGGACGGGCGGGTCGGGGACGTGACCTCGGTCCACTTCGAGTGGTGCCTGGACACCGTGCACGGCGCCGACTACTTCCGCCGCTGGCACCGCGACAAGGCCAACTCCGGCGGGCTGCTGGTGCACAAGTCCACCCACCACTTCGACCTGGTGAACTGGTGGCTCGACGACGTCCCGGAGACGGTGTTCGCCCTGGGCGGGCTGCGGTTCTACGGCCGGGCCAACGCCCTGCGCCGGGGGCTGGGCCCGCGCCCGCAGCTCGGCCGCGAGGCCGTGGGCCAGGGCGACCCGTTCGTCCTGGACCTCGCCGCCGACGAGAGGATGCGCCGGCTGTTCCTGGAGGGCGAGGCGCTCGACGGGTACCACCGCGACCGCGACGTGTTCACCGACGGCATCACCATCGAGGACAACCTGACGCTGGCCGTCGGGTACGCCGGGGGCGCCTCGATGGCGTACACCCTCAACGCCCACTCCCCGTGGGAGGGGTACCGCGTGGCCGTCAACGGCACCCGGGGCCGGGTCGAGCTGGAGGTCGTGGAACGCTCGCACGTCGCGGCCGCCGCCGCGGCCTCGGGGGCCACGCCCGGCAAGTCGGCCCCGGTCCTGGACCCCAGCGCCGAACCGGACGACCCCGAGGTGGCCGCGCAGTCCCTGCGGCCGTGGGGGTCGCGCCTGCTGCTGCAGGAGCACTGGCAACCGCCCCGGCTCCTGCCGATCCCCGAGGGGGCCGGGGCCCACGGCGGCGGGGACGCCATGCTGCTCGACGACGTCCTGCGGGGTGCGGCGCCGGACCCGCTGCAGCGCCAGGCCGGGTACCTGGACGGGGTCCGCAGCGTCCTGGTCGGGGTGGCGGGGAACGCCTCCCTGGAGTCCGGGCAGGCGGTCCGGACGGCCGACTTCGGCCTGCCCCTGGACGCCGAGGCGGTGACCGCGTGAGCGGGCGGCCGGGCGGACGCGACCTCGTCGTCGTCATGGGCCAGTCGAACGCGAGCGGCACCAACACCGACGTCGAACCCGACGGGGCCGACGCCCTGGACCCCCGCGTGGAGGTCTTCGCCGCCTCCGGCCCCGACGCGGGCAGGATCGTCCCGGCCCGCGAACCGTTCTGGCCGTTGCTGGGCCACCCCCCGGGCGGTGTCGGTCCCGGGGGCCCCTTCGCCGCCCTGCTGCTGCCGACCCTGCCCGCCGACCGGGGCGTCCTGCTCGTGCCGGCCGCCGTGGGCGGCACGGGCTTCCGCCACCACACGTCCTACCCCGGCGTGTGGACGGTGGGTCTGGACCTGCCGGGCACCCCGAACCTGTTCGCGCGCGCCGTCGCGCACGTGCGGGCGGCCCTGGACGCCGCCGGCCCGGACTCCCGCGTGCGGGCCGTGCTGTGGCACCAGGGCGAGACCGACGGCAACCACGGCCGCACCGAGGCGGAGTACGCCGCCGACCTCGACGAGCTCATCGCCACCTTCCGGGCGCAGGTCCCCACGGCGCGGGACGTCCCGTTCCTGCTCGGCGGCATGGCCCCGGAGCGGATCGCCGCGTACCCGGACCACGCCGGGGTGGCCGCCGCGCACGCCGCCACCCCCGAGCGGGTGCCGGGGACGGCGTTCGCGCCGTCCCCGGCCGGTCACGTCAACGACGGGACGACCCACCTCACGGCGGCCGGGCAGCGGCTGCTGGCGGCGGACCTGTTCGCCGCCTTCACCGCCCTGGACGGGCTCACCGCAGCAGGCCCAGGTCCCGCAGCCCGCGGGTGACCAGCCCGGCCACCGCGACGGCCCCCGCCCGCGACAGGTGGGTGTCGTCGCGCTCGCCGTCGGGGTAGCCGGCGTGGACGCCGGGGCCGAACCACAGGAACGAGTCCCGGCTGCCCTCCTCCCCCTGGTCCTGCCACAGCCGGCGGCTGGCCACGGTGAGGTCGAACCACGCCACCCCGTCGGCCTGCGCCAGCCGGCGCACGGCCTCGGGGTGGCCCCCGTGGGTGGACCGGGCCCGCCCACCGGCGTCGAAGGAGCGGCGTTCGACCGAAGTCAGCAGGACCGGGTGGGCCCCGCGGGCGCGGGCCCCGACCACCATGCGGCGCAGGTTCGAGGGGTAGGTGCGGTGCACGTCGGCGTGGCGTTCGTCGGGTTTGGTGTCGTTGTGACCGAAGGCGATGAGCAGCAGGTCCCCCGGGCGGACCTGCTCCAGCGTCTCGTCGAAGGCGCCGGAGGCGAGGAAGCTCGTGGTGCTGGCCCCCGAGATCGCCCGGTTCACGACCTCGGTGCCCGTGCACCCGGCCAGGACCTGGGCCCAGCCGGTCCGCGGGGCGCGCTCGGGCGGGTAGTCCGAGGCCGTGGAGTCCGAGACGACGACGATGCGGCCCGTGGGGGCCGGCGGGCCGCCCCAGCCGGCCAGGAACTCCGCGGGGCGGCAGGGCGACCCCGCGAGGACGGCCGGCCACCCGGGGTTCGCCCCGGTCCCGCCCCGCACCCCGAACCGGGCCTCGCGCCAGTCGAAACCGGCCATCTCGGTGAAACCCTCCGGGCTCAGGTGCGGCCCGAACTCGCAGTCGACGAACAGCGCCTGCCCGATCGCGTCGGGTTTCCCGCCGGGGTGCCACGGCCGTCCCAGGTGGACGCTGCCCTCGGGCAGGCCGGGGCCGGTGAACCGGACCCCCGAGAACAGCAGCCCCCGCGGGTTCTCCCGCGCGGTGGAGGGGGCCGACACCCAGCCCGGGCCGTTGCTGCGGACCTCCCCGCCCTCCAGGACGGCGGTGGCCCGGCCGTAGACGAAGTCGACGTCCCCCTCCACGAGGCAGTCGAGGAGGTGGACGTGCCGGACGTCGGACCACCCGGGGGCGTCGAGCAGCAGCGTGTCCTGCCGGGCGAGCACCCGGCAGCGCTGCACCGTGATCCGGTCCCCCAGCGTCCGCAGCGCGATCGCCTGCGCCTCGACCTGGTCGGGTTCCGCGTCCCGGTCGAAGGTGTTCTCGACGGTGAGGTCGGCCAGGGTCACGTCGTCGGCGGCGACGGTGAGGGTCGCGCAGTCCTGCCCGTAGGGCAGGCCCGTCCGGTCCCGGTCCCCCTGGCACAGGTCGAAGGTGAGGACGACGTCCTGCGCGCGACCGGTCAGGGAACGGATCGTCAGGGGCGCGGGGCGGGGTTCGATGCGCAGGTGCTCGACGTAGCGCCCGGGGTGCACGACGATCTCGGTGACGGCGGGATCGGCGAGGGCACGTCCGATCGAGGGCAGGAGTTCGGCGTCGTCGCCGACCACGGCGGTTCGGGTCATGCCGGAACCCTAGTTTCCCGCCGGGACTGAGTAAACGCTTTCCGGTAGAGTTCCACCATGTCCGCCACCGATGTCGCCGGCGCCGCCGGAACTCCCGGGCCGACCTCCTGCGCGACCACGTCACCGGCCGCCCCCACCCCCACCTACCGCAACCCGGTGCTCGCCGCCGACTGGCCCGACCCCGACGCCGTGCGGGTGGGCCCGGACTACTACCTGGTCGCCTCGAGCTTCAACCGCTCCCCCGGTCTGCCCGTGCTGCACTCCCGCGACCTCGTGAACTGGCGGCTGCTCACCCACGCCCTGCCCCGGCTCGAGGAGGGCGGGGGTTCCTCCCTGCCCCGCCACGGCGGCGGGGTCTGGGCCCCGGCCATCCGGTTCCACGCCGGGCGTTTCCACGTCGTGTTCCCCGACCCCGACCGCGGGATCTCCGTGGTGAGCGCCACCGACCCGGCCGGCCCCTGGTCGGCCCCCCGACCGCTGCTCACCGGCCTCGGGCTCATCGACCCCTGCCCGTTCTGGGACGTCGACGGGTCGGCCTGGCTGGTGCACGGCTGGGCCCGCAGCCGCAGCGGTACCGGGAACCGGCTCTCCCTCGTGCCCGTCGACGCCGACCTGACCCGGGCGACAGGTCCCGGTCGCGTCCTGGTGGACGGCCGGGACGTTCCCGGGTGCACCACGCTGGAGGGGCCGAAGCTGTACCGGCGGGGCTCGTCCTACTACGTGTTCGCCCCCGCCGGGGGCGTGGCGACGGGGTGGCAGTCGGTGTTCCGCGCCGCCTCGCTGGAGGGCCCCTGGGAGCACCGGATCGTCCTGCACCAGGGCGGCACCGACGTCAACGGGCCCCACCAGGGGGCGTGGGTGGACACCCCCACCGGCGGGCACTGGTTCCTGCACTTCCAGGACACCGGCGCCACGGGCCGGGTCGTGCACCTGCAGCCGCTGCGCGGGACCGACGACGGCTGGCCCGTCGTGGGCGCCGCCGGGGCCGGGCGGGAGTGCGGGGAACCGGTGGCCACGCACCCCACCCCGCACGGCACCGTCCAGGGCTCGCGGGTCCCCGGTGGCGGGGACGACTTCGCGGACGGGCCGGGGCCGCAGTGGCGCTGGCAGGCCGACGTCCCCGCCGACCGGGCGAGCACCCGGGACGGCCGGCTCGTCCTGCGCGCGGACCCGTGCGACACGGGGAACCTGCGGACGCTGCCGCAGGTGCTCGGCCAGCCGCTGCCGGTCCCGGCGACCCGGTTCACCACGACGGTCTCGGTGGAGGGCCCGGCCGGCGCACGGGCCGGCGTGGTCGTGCTCGGACGGGCCTACACCTGGACGGGTCTGCGCCGCCGGCCCGACGGGGACGAGGAGGTGGTCGTGGGCCGGCGCTCCCCCGAGGAGGTCGACGAACGCGTCGAGGTGCACGCCAGGGTTCCCGCCGGCACGGTCCTGGAGGTCGAACTCCTCGTGCGCGACGCGGCGACGAGCACGGCGGTGCGGGTGCCCGGGACCGGGTGGACGTCCCTGACCCGGGACGAACCCGCCGTGGCCGGCCACTGGATCGGGGCCGAGACCGCCCTGTTCGCCACCGCCCCCCTGGGCGGTCCACCCGGCACCGGGTGGTTCGGGCCCGTCGAACGCACCGTCGAGGAGGAGCAGCCGTGAGACCGACCGTCCTGCAGGAGACCACCCCGGGACCGGACGCTCCCGCCCCGGGGGACGTGGTGGGGTTCCGCTCCGGTGACGACCTGCCACCGGCGCAGTCCCCCCGGCCGCACCTGCACCCCGTGCGCTCCCTGGCCGGCACGGTCCTCACGGACAGCGCACCGGCCGACCACCCCCACCACCACGGCGTGGGGATGGCCGTGGCCGACCTCGGCGGGACGAACCACTGGGGCGGGCGCACGTTCGTCCCGGGCCGGGGTTCGACCCTGCTGGACGACCACGGCCGGCAGCGGATCGGTTCCCGGCGGGACCTGCCGGACGGGGCCGACCTGCGGATCGAGTGGCTCGACGCGCGGGGGCAGCGGCAGGGGGTGGAGGAACGGCGCGTGCGCGTCCGCCCGCACCCCCGGGGGTGGGTGCTGTCGTGGTCCTCCACCCTGGTGCCCGGCTCCCCGGTGTCGGTGGGGTCACCGGCGACCAACGGCCGGCCGGGCGCGTTCTACGGCGGGTGGTTCTGGCGCACCCCCTTCCCCGGCGCCGACGTCGCGACCGCGGCCGGTCCCGGCGTCGAGAACGCCCACGGCGCCCGCTCGCCGTGGTTGCTGGTCACCGCCGCCCCCGGTCCGCAGCAGCCGGCGGTCTCGCTGCTGGCCGTCCAGCGACGGCGGCCCCGGCCCTGGTTCGTGCGCACCCGCGGCTACGTCGGGTTCGGGCCGGCCCTGGCCGTGTCCGACCGGTTGCCGCTGAGTTCCGGTGCACCGCTCGTGGAGGAGGTCGACGTGCTGGTCCTGGATTCCCGGCCCACCGCCGCCCAGGCCGCCGACCTGGCGGCGGACCTGCTGGCGCCACCGGGTCCCGGTGGTCGTCCGGGCACGGCGGGGGGTCCGGCGTGAGCGGGGCCGGCCGGGGACGTCCCACCGTGGCCCTGGTGGGGGTGCACGGCTACGGGCGCCTGCACCTGGAGCGGTTGCTCGCCCGGCAGCACCGCGGCGAGATCGACCTGGTCGCGGTCGCCGACCCCGTCCCGGCGGACGCCGCGCTCGAGGGGGCCCGGCAGTTCCCCGCGCTGGACGACCTGCTGGCGGTGCACGGACCCGAGGTCGTCGTCGTGAGCACGCCGCTGCACACCCACGCCGACCTGGCCGGTCAGGCCCTGCGGGCGGGCGCGCACGTCCTGGTCGAGAAACCCGCCACCGCCGACCTGCCCTCGTTCGAGGAGCTGCTGGCCCTGAGCGAGCGGACGTCCCGCTGGTGCCAGGTCGGTTTCCAGAGCCTGGGGTCCGCGGCCGTCGAGCACGTCCGCGAGCGCGTCGCCGGGGGCAGGATCGGCACCGTCACGGGGTACTCCGCGGTGGGGTGCTGGGTGCGGACGCGGGCGTACTACGACCGCGCCCCCTGGGCGGGCCGGCGCCGGTTGCAGGGCCGGGTCGTCGCCGACGGGGTGCTCACGAACCCGCTGGCGCACGCCGTGGCGACCGTGCTGGCCGTCGCCGGTGCCCGCCGGCTGCAGGACGTCGTCGAGGTCGAGACGGACCTGTTCCACGTCAACGACATCGAGGCCGACGACACCTCCACCGCGCGGATCGTGCTGGGCGACGGCCTGGACGTCCTCGTCGCCGTCACCCTGGCCGCGGCCGAGCAGGGGGAACCCTTCGTCACGGTGACGGGCACCGCGGGGTCGATCCGGTTGTTCTACACCCTGGACACCGTCGTGGAGGAGACGCCGGGGCGCCCGCCGCGGGTCACCCGGCACGAGCGCGTCGACCTGTTCGACGACCTGCTCGACGCCGTGCGCACGGGCGCCCGGCCGCGGTCGGCGCTGCGGGAGGCCGGGGGTTTCGCCCGGGTCCAGGACGCCGTCGTGAACTCCCCCGCCCCCCGCGCGGTGCCCGCGGAGTTCCTGCGCCGGCACGACCTGCCCGGTGGTGACGTGCGCTGGGAACTGCCGGGGATCGAGGAGGCCGTCCAGCGGGCGGTCACCCGGCGCCGGACCTTCAGCGAGCTCGACCTCGACTGGGCCCGCGCCGCCCGGTGACGCACCCACCGTGCTGTCCACGGATGCAGACACTGTTCAGGGAGGAGAACGACTGGTACGTTCACGGGAAACCCCTCCCCTGACGCCCCGTGACCCTGGAGAAGCTCGTGAACGAGAGCACCTGCTCCCCCGACGACCTGCGCCGCACCCTCGGCGCGGGACTGCTGTCCTTCCCGGTGACCCACACCCGCGACGACCTCTCCTTCGACGAGGACGGGTACCGCGAGCACGTCGCCCACCTGGCGCAGTTCGGGGCCTCCGGGCTGTTCGCCGCCGGCGGCACCGGGGAGTTCCCCGCGCTCACGCAGGAGGAGGTCCAGCGGATCGTCCGCGCCACCGTCGAGGCCGGCGGGGGCGCCGCACCCGTCGTCGCGCCGGTGGGCTACGGCACCTCGACGGCGGTCGCGATGGCCCGCGACGCCGGGGCCGCGGGCGCGGACGGCGTCTTCGTCCTGCCGCCCTACCTCAACGAGCTGACCCAGGAGGGGCTGTACCAGCACGTCGCGGCGGTGTGCCGGGCGACACCCCTCGGCGTGGTCGTCTACCACCGGGCCAACGCCCGGTTCACCGCGGCCACCGTGGGCCGGCTCGTCGCCGAGTTCGACAACTTCGTCGGGTTCAAGGACGGCATCGGCGACGTCGAGCTCCTGGCGCGGCTGAACGCCACCCACGGTGAGCGGGTCCTGACCGTCGGCGGGCTGCCGACCGCGGAGACCTACGCCCTGCCCTACCTCGAACTCGGGGTGACCACGTACTCCTCGGCCATCTTCAACTTCGCCCCGCGCTGGGCGACCGAGTTCTACCGCGCGGTCCGCGCCCGCGACCGGGACACCGTGCTCGACGGGCTGCGCACGTTCGTCCTGCCCTACCTCGGCATCCGCGACCGCTCCCCCGGGTACCCCGTCTCCATCGTCAAGGCCGGCATGACGGCCGTCGGGCGCAGCGCCGGACCGGTCCGTCCCCCGTTGACCGACCTCACCGCCGACGAACTCGCCGAACTGACCGACCTCGTCCAGAAGGTGGCCTGACCGCGACATGACCACGACCGCAGAGACCGCAGAGACCGCACGAACCGCAGAGGCCGCGGGGACCACCGGCGGCCCGGCCGCGCCCCTGACCGGGGAGATGGTCCTGGCCGGCGCCCGGGTGCGTGGACGCGGGCGGACGGTGCACGCCGTCGACCCGCGCACGGGTCGGACCCTCGACCCCGGGTACGCCCTCGGCGGGGCCGAGGACGTCGACCGCGCCGCGACCGCCGCCGCGGAGGCGTTCCGCACCTACCGCCGCACCGACCCCGGGGTGCGCGCGGCGTTCCTGGACACCACCGCCGAGATCCTCACCGACCGCACCGAGACGATCGTGGCGCGGGTGCAGCAGGAGACGGGCATCCCCGAGGCGCGGGTGCGCGGGGAGCTCACGCGCACCGTGAACCAGTTGCGCCTGTTCGCCGGGGTCCTGCGCGAGGGTTCCGCGGCGGGGGTGCGCATCGAACCGGCCCTGCCGGACCGGACCCCCCTGCCCCGCCCGGACCTGCGTCAGCGACGGGTGCCCCTGGGACCGGTCGCGGTGTTCGGGGCCTCGAACTTCCCGCTGGCCTTCTCCGTCGCCGGTGGCGACACGGCCGCCGCCCTGGCCGCGGGGTGCCCCGTCGTCGTCAAGGCGCACGGTTCCCACCCGGGCACCTCCGAGCTGGTCGGCCTCGCCGTCACCGAGGCCGCGGCCCGGCACGGCCTGCCCGCCGGGGTGTTCTCCCTCGTCTACGGCGAGGGCCGCGAGGTCGGCACCGCGCTGGCCGCGCACCCGGCGGTCCGGGCGGTCGGGTTCACCGGCTCCCGCGCCGGCGGCACCGCGCTGATGGCGGTCGCGCAGGCCCGCCCGCACCCGATCCCGGTCTACGCGGAGATGTCCAGCACCAACCCCGTCGTGCTGCTGCCCGGGGCGCTGGGCGAGCGGGGTGCGGACATCGGCGCCGGGTTCGCCGCCTCGCTCACCACCAGCGCCGGCCAGCTGTGCACCAACCCCGGCCTGGTGCTGCTCGTGGAGGGCCCCGGCAGCGCGGAGTTCCTGGACAGCGCCGCGGACGCGGTCCGCCGCACCCCGGCCACCCCCATGCTGTCCCCGGCGATCTCCTCGGCCTACCGCGACGGGGTGCAGGCCCTGCGCGAGCACCCGGCGGTCACCGAACTGGCCGCCGGGGAGGAGGACGAGTCCCTCGCCGCCCCGGGCACGGCGCACCTGTTCACCACCACCGCCACCGCCTTCGCCGCCGACGAGGCCCTCGCCGCGGAGGTCTTCGGGGCGACCTCCCTCGTCGTCCGGGTCCCCGACGTGGCGGACCTGCCCGCCCTGCTGGAACGTCTGGAGGGCCAGCTCACCGCCACCGTGCACCTGAGCGAGGCCGACACCGCCACGGCGGCCGACCTGGTGCCGGTGCTGGAGGAGAAGGTGGGCCGCCTCGTCGTCAACGGCTGGCCCACGGGCGTCGACGTCGGTGCGGCCATCGTCCACGGCGGGCCCTTCCCCGCGACCAGCGACGGGCGGTCCACCTCGGTCGGGACGCTCGCGATCGAACGGTTCCAGCGGCCGGTGGCCTACCAGGACGCGCCCGCGGCGCTGCTCCCGCCGGAACTGCGCGACGGGGCGTCCACCCCCACCACCTGACACCCGCCCGTGAGGCCCACCCGTGCCGCCGCCCCGCAGGACGGCGGCACGGGGTGGCGCACGGTCCGGTTCAGCCCAGGGGTTCCAGCACGAACCCGAAGCTCACCGGACCGGCCTGGAGCCGGTACCGCGGCAGGGCCCCGGGGCCGCACGAGCCGGACCCGATGCCCTGCTGGGCGTGGTCCAGGTGCAGCCAGATCCGCCCCTCGTCGTGCAGGGCGGACGTGTGCGCCGCCGCGTCGAGCGCCTCGGTGCTCCACGGGCGGGCCGTCAGACCGAACGGGGTGGTGCTGCGCACGCGCAGCCCGCGCCCGGCGCCGTCGGTGAGCTCGGCCCAGCGCACCCCGGCCCGTTGCCCGTTCTCCTGGGGCCGGACGTAGGGCGTCTGCAGTTCCTCCACGCTCGCGCGGAACCGGCTCGTCCACGTCGCCCACCCCGTGTCGGGGTAGGCCTCCCCCGGCCCCTGCCCGAACCACGTCAGGTGCCGCAGCTCGCGCGGCAGCGCGAGCCGGAGGCCGACCCGGGGCAGCGGGACGGCCAGGCCCCCGGGGGTCTCGGGGACGACGTCGACGTGCAGGTGCACGGCGCCGCCGGCCGACGGGGTCCAGCGCCACGTCGTGACGAAACCGGTGTCCGTGCCGGCCGGGGCGCTGCGCCCGGCCACGAGCACCGCGGTGTCGGTGCGCTCGAGGTGGCCGGTGCGGTGCCGGAGCCGGTGCAGCCCGAGGGAACGCCACGTCGGGGCGAGGGGTTCCCCGAAGTCCCCGCGGTCGTTGTCGGTGGGGGCGCGCCACAGGGCGAGTTCGGCGACCTCGACGGGCACGGACCCCACCTGCCGCAGGCGGCCGGTGCGGGCGTCCAGGACGGCCGGGCCCACCAGGAGGTCCGGGCCGCGCAGCACCGGGGCCCCCTCGGCGGGCGGGTCCGGCACGGGTCCCGGGTCGAGCTGCACCTGCCCCCGGCCGAGTTCGTGCCCGGCCGGCGCCCACGACGTCGCGGCCGCCAGGTGGGCGGTCACGGTGAACCACCGCTCCCCCGCCGCCGGGCCCAGACCCGCGACCTCCTCGGGCAGGTCCAGCAGCGTCGTGGCCCGCGGCGCCAGTTCCGGTGTCGGCAGGGTGCCCGCAGCCACCTGCACCCCGTCGTCCTCCACCGACCACCGCAGGGCGACGTGCGCGAGGTCGACGACGTCGTGGTGGTTGGTCAACCGCAGCAGGTCACCGGACGGCGTGGTCTGCGGGCGCAGCCGCACCTGGGCGATGACGGCCTTGTAGTCGAGCAGACCCGGGGAGGGCGTGCGGTCGGGGAACACCAGGCCGTCGGCGACGAAGGCCCCGTCGTGCACGGGTTCACCGAAGTCCCCGCCGTAGGCGAACCGCTCGACCCCGTCGGGACCGGTCTGCCGCAGGCCGTGGTCGATCCACTCCCAGACGAACCCGCCCATGCACCGCTCGGAGGACTCGAACAGGTCCTGGTACTCCACGAGCCCGCCGGGGCCGTTGCCCATCGCGTGCGCGTACTCGCACTGCACGAACGGCATGGCCCGGCGACGCGCGTCGGCGGCCGCGTCGTCGAGGGGTTCCTCGCGACGGCCGGCGATGGCTTCGACCTCGGCGTGGCCGGCGTACATCCGCGAGTAGACGTCCGCGTACGGGACGGACCAGTCGTGCTCGTAGTGGACGGGGCGGGAGGGGTCCCGGTCCTTCACCCAGGCGGACATCGCGGCGAGGTTCTGCCCCGTGCCGCTCTCGTTGCCGAGGGACCACAGCACGACGCTCGGGTGGTTCTTGTCCCGCTCGACGGTCCGGGCCATCCGGTCCAGGTAGGCCTCGCGCCAGCGCGGGTCGTCGGAGGGGTTGCCGCGCCAGTCCAGCAGCCAGAAACCGTGCGTCTCCAGGTCGCACTCGTCGACGACCCACAGACCGTGCTCGTCGCACAGGTCCAGGAAGCGCGGGTGCGGCGGGTAGTGGCTGGTCCGGACGGCGTTGACGTTGTGCCGCTTCATGAGCAGCACGTCGGCGAGCATCTCGGCCTCGGTGACCGCGCGGCCGCGGTCGGCGGAGACCTCGTGCCGGTTGACGCCGCGCAGCTTCACGGGGGCACCGTTGACGGTGAACACGCCCTCGACGATCGCGACGGTCCGGAAACCCACCCGCACCCGGACGCGCTCGGCCCCACCGTCCGCGACGACCTCGGCGTCGTACAGGCGCGGGACCTCCGCCGACCAGGGCTGGACCCCGGGAACCTCGACGTCCTGCCCGCACGGCACGTCCAGGCCCAGCTCGGGCACCAGCAACCGGGCGGGCGACGGCGTGTCGACGCGCAGCGAACCGGTCCCCGTCGCGTGGTCGTACCCGGCGTGGACGAACACGTCCTCGACGGCCCCCGCGGGCCGGGACAGCAGCGTGACGTCGCGGAAGATCCCCGACAGCCACCACATGTCCTGGTCCTCGAGGTAGCTGGCGGCCGACCACTGGTGGACGCGGACGGCCAGCACGTGCTCGTCCCGGTCCGCGAGCAGCGCCCCGGTCACGTCGAACTCCACGGGCAGCCGCGACCCGACCGACCGGCCCACCTCGGTGCCGTCGACCCAGGCGGTGAAGGCCGAGTCGACCCCCTCGAAGCGCAGCACGGCCCGGGCGCCGCCGTCGAGGAACCCCGCCGGCAGCGCGAAGGACCGCCGGTGGTCACCGGTGGGGTTCTCCTCGGGCACGAACGGCGGCTCGACCGGGAAGGGGTAGGTGATGTTCGTGTAGGCCGGGGTGCCCCAGCCCTGGAGCTGCCAGTGCCCGGGCACCTCGATGCGGTCCCAGGCCGAGTCGTCCAGCGCCGGGTCGGCGAGGTCGGCGGGGGTGTCGGCGTGCTCGGCGTGGCGGAAGCGCCACCCGCCGTTCAGCGACAGGGCGGGCGCGTCCGACCGCACCCAGGCCCGGGCGGGCAGGGCCCCTCGTGCGGGAGTGAACTCCTCGAACCAGTGGTTCATCCTTCGGGCGCTCCGTCGGTACGTCGGCGTACGGGACGAGGGAAGTTCTACGCTGAAACCCCCACGGCGTCAACGACCGGTGCGGACCCCTCCCCGGTGGAGGATTTCCCCGGCGGGGGGTTTCACACCAGAACTCCCCCACGTACGATCGGGCCCCGACGAAGGAGGCGGACCATCGACGTCCCCGCACCCGGCGCCCGCACCGCACCGGCGGCCGTGGCCTGGACACCGCTGACGGGCACGGCGCACAGCATCGCCCTGGAGGTGCTGCTGGACGGGCCGCTGCCGCGCAGCGAGCTGGCCCGGCGGCTGGACCTGTCCGCCGGCACGCTGACGCGGCTGGCGCGGCCGCTGCTGGACTCCGGCCTGCTGCGCGAGATCGGTGAGGCCCCCGACCCGGTGACGGGCCGGCCGACCCGGCCGATGGACGTCGACGAGAACGCCCACCTGTTCGTCGGGGTCAAGCTCACCGCCACGACCGCCCACGTGGTGCTGACCTCGTTGCGCGCCACCGTCCTCGCCGCCGCCGAGGCCGTCCTGCCCGACGCGGCCCCCGACGTCGTCCGGCGGACCGTGGCCGACCTCGTCCGCGCCGTCGTGGCCGACCACGACCCCGCCGGCCCCGGGGAGGTCCGGGCCGTCGGCGTGGCCCTCGGCGGCCTGGTGGGCGAGGACGGGACCGTGCTCAGCGCGAGCTTCCTGGGCTGGCGGGACGTGCCGTTCGGCCCCGACCTCGAGGCCGACCTGGGCCTGCCCGTCGTCCTCGACAACGACCTGCTGTCCTTCACCCGCGCCGAGCAGTGATTCGGCTCCGCGCGCCGGTGCGGCCACTTCGCCGTGCTGACCATCGGTGAGGGCCTGGGCTACGGCCTCGTCGTGCACGAGCAGGTGCTCGACCGCCCCGACGCCGGGGTCGGCCTGCTCGGGCACTTCCCCCTGCTGCCCGGGGGTCCGTTGTGCCCCGAGGGCCACCAGGGCTGCGCCGACGCGCTGCTGACGGTGGCGGCCGTGGAGTCGCGCGCCTGCGCCGCCCTGCGCCGCCCCGTGCGCTACGAGGAGGTCCTCGACCTCGCCGCGGCCGGGGACCGGCTGGCCACCCGCGTCGTCGAGGACTCCGCCTACGGCCTGGGCGTGCTCGTCGCGGCCATCGGCAACCTCACCATGCCCGAGAAGGTCATCCTCTCGGGCGAGGGCGTCCACCTGGCCGTCGTCGGCCGGGACGCGCTGCACCGGGGACTGCGCGAGCACCGCAGCCCGTACGCGAGCCCCCTGGACCTGCAGGTCCAGCCGACGGGCTTCACCGAGTGGGCCCGCGGCGCCGCCGTCACCGCGATCCAGACCTTCGTGCTCGGCCACCGCCGCACCGCCTGACCCCGCCGCCGGCGGGCAGGGGGCGCGCGCTCGCCTACCCTGGGCACGTGCGGATCGCGGGGACGACGAACGGCCGGCTCGTGCGCCGCCGTCACGTCGACCTGTGCCGCACCCACACCGCCACGTGTCGCTGAGGAGCGTCCCCGGAGTCCCCTCCGTCCCTCCCCAGGAGCCCTCGTGAGCCTCACCCTGCTCTTCGTCGGCGCCGGCCCGCGCACCCTCGGCGTGCTCGACCGGCTGTCCGCGCACGCCCGCGCCACCGGTGCGCGGGTCGACGTGCACGTCGTGGACCCCCACCCCGCGGGGGCGGGCCGGGTCTGGCGCGCCGACCAGCACCCGCTGCTGTGGATGAACTCGCGCGCCGCGGACGTCACCGTGCTGCCCGACGCGTCCTGCCGGCTCCAGGGCCCGGTCCGCACCGGCCCGACCCTGTACGCCTGGCTCGACGCCCACCGCGCCGAGCTCGCCGCGCAGTTCGCCGCCGCGGGCGAGGACGTCCTGCGCCGGGAGGTCCTGGCGGTGCGCGAGGGCACGTTCGTCTCCCGCGCCCTGGGCAGCCGCTACCTGACCTGGGCCTGGGACCACGTCGTCGCGGACCTGCCCGGGACCGTGCGGCTGACGGTGCACCGCACCCGGGTCACCGACCTGCGCGGCACCGGCCGCCAGCACGTGGACCTGGCGGACGGGACGGCGCTGGCCGTGGACGCGGTGGTCCTGGCCCAGGGCCACCCCGACGTGGTCCCCGGCCCCCGCGAACGGGCGGCGCGGGAGTTCGCCGCGCGGCACGGCCTGGGGTACGTCGCGCCGGGGTACACGAGCGACCTCGGGCTGAGCGGGGACGAGGAGACCCTGCCCCCGGGCCGCGACGTGCTCGTGGCGGGGATGGGGCTGGCGTTCGTCGACCTGCTGGTCCTGCTGACGCAGGGCCGGGGCGGGCGGTTCGAGGAGACGCCCGCCGGCCTCGTCTACCACCCCAGCGGCCGCGAACCCGTGCTGCACGTGGGATCGCGCCGCGGGGTCCCCTACCGCTCGAAGATCACCTACGAGCTGGCCGAGCGTCCCCGCCTCCCCCGGTTCCTCACCCCGCAGGCGCTGCCGCCGGGCCCGGGGCTGAACCTGCGCCGGGACGTGTGGCCGCTGGTGGCCGAGGAACTGGCCGGGGCCCACTACGCCGAGCTGTTCCGCGCCCACCCCGGGCGGACGACGATGGACGCCGCCGAGTTCGAGCGCCGGTCCGCCGCCACGGGCCGGGGCAGCGCGGAACGCGACGCCCTCGTGGCGCAGGCCGTGCCGGACCCGTCGGACCGGTTCGACCTGCACCGCCTGGACCGCCCGCTGGAGGGATGGTGGGCGCCCACCGGCGCGGCCGTGCACGAGCGCGTCCGCGCGCACGTGGCCGCCGACGTCGAACGCCGCGGTGATCCGCGGTTCAGCATGGACGCCGCCGTGTTCCACGCGCTGCTGTCGTGCTACGTCACCGTCGCCGGGCTCGCGCACGACGGGCGGCTCGACGAGACGTCCGTCGCCGAGGTCGACGGCTGGTGGCACGGGACGTTCAGCTACGTGGCCTCCGGCCCCCCGCCGCGGCGGTTGCGGGAACTGCTGGCGCTGGCCGACGCCGGCGTCGTGCGGTTCCTCGGCGGGGACGTGCGGTTCGCGCCCGACGAGGTCGGCCGGTGCTGGACCGCCCGCTCGGCGAACTCCCCCGACACGGTCGGCGCGGCCGTGCTCGTCGACGCGCGGTTGCCCGAGGCGCGCGCCACCGCGAGCGCGGACCCGGTGCTGCGCCACCTCACCGGCCGCGGGGAACTGCGCGAGCTCGCCGGCGGGAAACTGGTCGTGGACCCCGGGCAGCGCCTCGTGCACGCCGACGGTTCCGTGCACCCGCGCCGGTTCGCGGTCGGGCCGTGGGTGGCCGGCGGGGGCTGGGCGGCGGCGTTCGCCCGTCCCGGGCTGGACGCGGGGTTCTTCCGCCTCAACGACCGCCTCGCCCGGGCCCTCCTGGCGCTGGACCCGCCGTTGGACGGTGGGTTCAGCGTCGACGGCCCGCGCGCAGCCAGTAGCGCGCCGTCCCGGCGAACGCCGGCCGGACGCTGAGCTCGACCTCCAGCTCCTCCAGGTCGGCGGCGACGCGGTCGTCGGCGCGGTGGGCGTCCTCGAGCAGGGCGGTGACGGCGAGGACCCCGGCGCTGCCGACGACGTCGCAGCCCGCGTCGGCGAGGGCGTCCTCGGCGAACTCCGGGGACAGGCGCAGCGCCGTGTGCCCGGTCGCGGGGTCGGCGGCCCGGTCGGCGTCCAGGGCCACCCAGGCCGCGGCGGGTCCGCGGCCCAGGACGGTCGCCACGACGTCGGCCGGCGGGTTCGGCGCCAGCAGCGAGACGAGCCCGCCCGGGCGGACCGAGGACACGAGCGTCGCCACGTCGGCCCGGACCTGCGCGTGGGAGGCCCGGTGCTGCAGCACGTCGTGGCAGAACACGACGTCGAAGGACCCCGACCCGCCCTCCCGGTGCCGGGTGAGGGCGGCCAGCGCCGTGAGGTCCTCCAGGTCGGCCGCCACGGTGTGCACGCGCTCGCCCACCCCCGCGGCCCCGGCCGCGGCCCGGGCCAGCGCCAGCATCTCCGGCGAGCGGTCCAGGACGGTGACGTCGTGCCCGGCCAGCGCGAAGGGCAGGGCGTCGCGGCCGTCGCCCCCGCCGGCGTCCAGGACCCGCAACCGGTCGCCGAGGTCCGCGGTCCACGACCGCAGCAGCCGGGCCACGACGTGGTACCGCAACCGCCCCCACGGGGAGTCCTGCCACAACGCCCAGGCCGCCGCCCCGGCCGGCCCGCTGGTCGGGGTCACCGTGCACCCACCCGGTTCACCGGAACAGGCGCGACCCGGCGAGGCGGGCCCCCTCGCCCAGGGCCGCGAGCTTGGCCACGGCGATCTGGGGGTGGATGCGGCCGCCGAGCCCGCAGTCGGTCGAGGCGACGACGTTCTCCGCGCCCACGACGGAGGCGAAGCGTTCGATGCGGTCGGCCACGAGGTCGGGGTGCTCGACGACGTTCGTCGCGTGGCTGACGATCCCGGGCACGATCTGCTTCCCGGCGGGCAGTTCGACGTCGCGCCAGACCTTCCACTCGTGCTCGTGCCGCACGTTCGCCGCCTCGAAGGAGTACGACCCCGCCTCGATCTCGAGCATGAGGTCCACGATGTGCCGGAACTCGACGTCGGTGGTGTGCGGGCCGTGCCAGCTGCCCCAGCACAGGTGGAACCGCACCTGCTCCGGCGGCAGGCCGCGCAGCGCGTGGTTGAGCGCCTCGACGCGGATCCGGGTGAACGCGCGGTAGTCCTCCACGGAGGGTTCGGGGTTGATCTGGTCCCAGTTCTCCGCGATGGAGGGGTCGTCGACCTGGACCGTCAGACCGGCGTCGACGATGGCGCGGTACTCCTCGCGCATGACGTCGGCCCACGCCCAGATGTGTTCCTCCTCGGTCGCGTAGTACCGGTTGGCGATGCGGGCGGCGCTGCCCGGGGACAAGGAGGTGATGAAACCCTCCTCCAGACCCGCGGCGGCCAGGCCGGCCCGGAGGTTGGCGATGTCGGAGGCGATGGCCTCCTGGCCGGTGTAGGCCAGCGGGCCGGTGGTGGCGGGGAACGCGGTCGCGTTCTTGCCCGTGGAGATGCCCGAGGTGGGGTCGGTGTAGGCGTCGCGGAACAGCGTCCAGTCCCGGCGGTCGGGGAAGCTCGTCAACCGGACGTTCCCGGGCTCGGACCGCACGACCGGCTGGGTGAACAGGTCCTCCCCCGTCACCTCCAGACCCGCGACGCGCTGGAACGAGTACGACCACCAGGCGCCGTAGTCGACGGCGCTCGTCATCGCCTTGCCGTACTCCCCGTCCCCGACGATCGTGACGCCGAGGTCGCGCTGGCGGCGGACGAGGTCGACGACGGCGCCGGTGAGCAGCGCCTCGAACTCGGGCGTGCGTTCGAGGGTGAAACCGTCGGCGGCGAGGGTGCGCGCGTCGTTGGCGGCGATGAGTTCGGGGGTGCGCGGCAGGCTGCCGGCGTGGGAGACGGGGACGGACCTGGTCACGGGCGGTGCTCCGTTCGGGAGGGGGGTCGGGGGACGGCGGGGCGCGCCGGGGCGGTGCGGGCCCTCACCGCGGGGGACGGCCCCGGCCGGGGCGGGCCCCCGCCCGCGATCTCGTGCTGGACCCCCTGCGGGGCGACGTCGACGGCACGACCGTTCCTCCCATCGGTCCTGGCCTGAGCACCCTGCAGGGCGCGGTGCGCCCCCCGGGGTTGCTGCGGCGTCGACGAGCCAGGTCTCTCGGCCGCTCTGGATGGTCCGGTCAGCCTAGGGCATCCCCGCCCGGACCCGGAGACCGACGTGCGGGCACCTCACGGGCACCTCAGAGGAAGCGGTGCATGACGTGCAGGCCGACGTAGCCGTGCTCGGGGTGGTCGAAGGCCTGCGGCACCGTGCCGACGACCGCGAAGCCGAGGGACTGCCACAGGGCGACGGCGGGCCCGTTGGTCTCCACCACGGCGTTGAACTGCATCGCCAGGAAGCCCTGCCCGCGCGCCCAGGCCAGGACGTGCTCCCCCAGCGCCCGGCCGACGCCCCGCCCGCGCGCGGCCGGGGACACCATGAAGCTGGCGGTCGCGACGTGGGAGCCGGCGCCGGGGCGGTTCGGTCCGCACGTCGCGGTCCCGAGGACGGTCCCGGCCTCGTCGACGGCGACGAACGTCCCGCGCGGCGGTGCCCCCACCCAGTCGGCCCGGGCCCGCTCGGAGGTCAGGCCCTGCGGCAGCGCGTACGTCTCGCCGTCGGCGACGATCTCGTCGAAGAAGGGCCAGATGCCGGCCCAGTCGGCGTCGGTGTAGTCGCGGATCTGCACGGGGGCACGCTAACGACCCCGGTCCGGTCCCGTCAGGCCCGCAGCACCGCGTCGGCCAGCGCCGACCAGCTCAGCAGCGCGCACTTGACGCGGGCCGGGTACTTCGCGACCCCGGCGAAGGCGACGGCGTCGCCGATGACCTCCTCGTCGCCGGGGTCCTCGCCCCGGCTGGTCAGCATCTGCTGGACCGCCTCGCGCAGCTCGCCCACGTCGGCGACGGACCGGCCCACGACGAGCCCGTGCAGCACCGAGGCCGAGGCGCGGCTGATCGAGCAGCCCAGCGCGTCGTAGGACACGTCGCCGACGACGGGGGAACCCGCGGGGCCGTCCAGACGGACCCGCAGCGTGATCTCGTCCCCGCACGTGGGGTTGACGTGGTGGGCCTGCGCCGTGAACGGCTCCCGCAGCCCCTCACCGTGCGGCTGCTTGGAGTGCTCGATGATCAACTGCTGGTACAGGTCCACGCGCGTCAGGTTCTCACGCCGCCTCGTCCCCCGGGTCAGCCGAACAGGGCCCGTGCCCGGTGCAGCCCGCGCAGCACGGCGTCGACGTCGGAGGGCTGGTTGTAGGGCCCGAAGCTGACCCGGGTCGTGGCCGTGACGCCGAACCGCCGGTGCAGCGGCCAGGCGCAGTGGTGCCCGACGCGGACCGCGACCCCTTCGTCGTCCAGGAGCTGCCCGACGTCGTGGGCGTGGACCTGCAGGTCCGGGCCGTCCACGACGAAGGAGACGAGGCCCACCCGGTCGGCGGCGTCGAGGGGCCCGAGGACGCGGACCCACGGCAGGTCCGCGAGTTCGCCGAGGAGCCGGGCGGTCAGAGCGCGTTCGTGCGCCTCGACCCGCGCGATCCCGCTGCCGTCCGGGCCCAGGCCGCGCAGGAACTCCACCGCCGCGTGCAGCCCGACCGCCTGGGCCGTCATGGGCACCCCCGCCTCGAACTTCTGCGGGGGCGGGGCGAACGTCGAGCGCTCCATCCGGACGAGCTCGATCATCGAGCCGCCGGTGAGGAACGGGGGCACCGCCTCCAGGAGTTCGGCGCGACCCCACAGGACGCCGATGCCCGAGGGTCCGAGCAGCTTGTGCCCGGAGAACGCGGCGAGGTCGACGCCGAGGGAGGGCAGGTCGACGGGCAGGTGCGGGACGGACTGGCACGCGTCGAGCACGACGAGCGCACCCACGCGGCGGGCGGCCGCGACGAGGTCGGTGACCGGCGCGAGACCGCCGAGGACGTTGGAGGCGTGGGCGAAGGCGACGACCTTCGTCCGCGCGGTGACCAGCTCGTCCAGACCGGACAGGTCCAGGACTCCCCCGTCGGTCACGGGGACCCACCGCAGGACGGCCCCCGTCCGTGCGCACACCTCCTGCCACGGCACGAGATTGGCGTGGTGCTCGGCCTCGGTGACGAGGATCTCGTCGCCCTCGGTCAGCACGAACCGCGGGTCGACGGCCTGGCCGGCCGGTGCGGACCCCCGGGCGGCGTAGGCGGTGGTGGTGCTGAACGCGTGGGCGACGAGGTTCAGCGACTCGGTCGCGTTCTTCGTGAACACGACCTCGTCGGCGGGCGCGCCGACGAACCCGGCGATGGCGGCGCGGGCGGCCTCGAAGTCGTCGGTCGCCTCCTCGGCGAGCTGGTGCGCGCCGCGGTGGACGGCGGCGTTGTGCGTCTCGTAGAACCGCCGCTCGGCGTCCAGGACGGCGCGGGGTTTCTGCGACGTCGCCCCGGAGTCCAGGTACACCAGCGGCCTCCCGGAGCGCGTGGTGCGGGACAGGATCGGGAACTGCGCGCGCAGCGCCTCCAGCTCGGCCGGGGAGAAACCCGCCAGGAGCGTCGTCACCGCGGGTCCTTCTCCCCCGCCGCGACGGGCACGGTGAGCCGGTTCTCCACCGGCGGCAGCGGGCACGTCGCGAAGTCGGTGAACGCGCACGGCAGGTTCTGCGCGCGGTTGAGGTCCAGGACCACCGGGCCAGGCGTCGTGGGGACGGTGACCGACCGCGTCGTCCCCGTCGTCGTCACCCCGCTGGTGGCATCTGTGAACAGCGTGGTTCCGCCCTGGAACACGGTGAGCTGCTGCGGTCCGTCGAGGTCGAACCGGACGAGGCCGACGCCCCGGTACCGGTGCTCCAGACCCTCCACGACCGCGCCCACCACGACGTCCTGCACCTGCTCGTGCGGGACGAACTCGGCGGGCAGCACGTACCGCGGCGAGAACCTGAACACGGGCACTCCGGCGAACGCGGCGAGCGTCGGGGACTGCGGGTCGCGGACGCGCAGCGCGTGGTTCCCGCTGCGCTGCAGGACCTCCACCCGTCGCTCGCCGACCTCGACGAGGGTCCCCGGCGCCCCCTCGGTCGTGCCGACGCGGACGGTGCCCTCGACGGGCGATCCGTCGAGGACGATCCCGTCCGCGGCGGTGGCGGTGACGTCCACCCCGCCGTCGACCGAGGTCCACCGGCCCGGCAACCCCTCGACGGCGGCGGGTTCGGCGTCCAGCCAGTGCAGCCCGGTGAGGCTCAGCCAGCCGTGCGGGGCGGACAGGGTCGTGGTCCGCTCCCGCCGCCAGTCCTCCCACGCGGTGCGGGCGGCGGCGAGGGTTCCCTCGTCGATCGTCGTGGGGGTCCCCGTGGTGGTCACTGGCTGCTCCTCAGGCGGTGTGGCGGTCGGCGGGGCTGGTGCGGGGCGTGTCGTGCGGGTGGGCCAGGCCGAGGTGCTCGCGCAGGGTGGTCCCGGTGTACTCCGTGCGGTACACCCCGCGGTCCTGCAGCAGCGGGACGACGCGGTCCACGAACTCGTCCAGACCGGTCGGGGTGAGGTGCGGGACGAGGATGAACCCGTCGCAGGCGTCGGCCTGCACGTACGCGTCGATCTCGGCGGCGACCCGGTCCGGCGTGCCGACGAACTGCTGGCGGCCGGAGACCTCGACGACGAGTTCGCGCGCGTTCCAGCCGTTCGCGGCGGCCAGCTCGCGCCACTCGCGGGCGACCTCGATCCGGTCGCGCGGGAACCGGGTGCGGCCCTGGGCGATCGTCGAGGTGGGGTCGGGGTCCTGCGCCGGCAGCGGCCCCCCGGGGTCGAAGCCGGTGAGGTCGCGACCCCAGACCTGTTCGAGGAACGCGACGGCCTGCTCGGGCCCGACCTGCTGGAACCGGATCTCGCGGGCGTTCTCCCGCGCCTGCTCCTCGGTGTCCCCGAGCACGAACGAGGCGCCGGGCAGGATCCGCAGGTCCTCGCCCGAGCGGCCGTGGCGGACGGCGCGGGCCCGCAGGTCCGCGGTGAACCGCTGTCCCGCCTCCAGCGTGCCGTGCATCGTGAAGATCGCGTCGGCGTACGCCGCGCCGAACTCCCGGCCGTCGTCGGAATCCCCGGCCTGGAACAGGACCGGGTGCCCCTGGGGACTGCGCGGCAGCAGTCCGGGCCCGCGCACGGCGAACTGCGGGCCGTGGTGCTCGACGTCGCGCACGTCGCGCGCGAAGACACCGCGTCCCGCGTCGGCGACGAGGGCGCCCGGCCCCCAGGAGTCCCAGAACTCCCGGGCCACGTCGAGGACCTCGCGGGCCCGCACGTACCGGTCGGCGTGGTCGAGGTACCCGCCGCGGCGGAAGTTCTCCCCCGTGAACGCGTCCGAGCTCGTGACGACGTTCCACGCGGCCCGCCCGCCGGAGAGGTGGTCGAGGCTGGCGAACTGGCGGGCGACCTCGGCGGCCTCGTTGAACGTGGCGTTGATGGTCCCGGCCAGGCCCAGGTGGGTCGTGACCGCGGCCAGGGAGTTCAGCACCGTCAGCGTGTCCGGCCGCCCCACCACGTCGAGGTCGTGGATCCTCCCGCCCTGCTCGCGCAGGCGCAGGCCCTCGGCGAGGAAGAAGAAGTCCATGAGCCCGCGCTCGGCGGTGCGGGCCAGGTGCTCGAAGGAGGTGAAGTCGGTCTGGCTGCCCGCGCGCGGGTCGCGCCACACGGTGGTCTGGTTGACGCCCGGGAAGTGGGCCCCGAGGTGGACCTGGCGCTTGGTCGTCACGCGGGCACCCCCCGGGCGTAGCGGCTGGCGGGTCGGGGCAGGCCGAAACGTTCCCGCAGCGTGCTGCCGCGCACCACCGGGCGCGCGACCCGGGGCACGACGTCGGCGGCGAGGAGGTCGAGGGTGACCGGCAGGTCCAGCGGCACGACGGCGACCCCGCCGACGCCGGCGGGCAGGTCGCCCAGCAGGTCCAGGAACGTCTCGGGCGTCCCGACGTGCCGCAGGGTCCGCGGCGCGTGCCCGGGGCTCCACTCCTCCAGCTGCGCGGCGACGTCGGCGGCCTCGCCCGCCTCCCGGCGCAGCAGCACCTCGACGTCCAGCAGGACGGTCGCGTCCGGCAGGGCCGCGGCCCACGTCCCGGCCCGGTCGGGGTCGGCGGTCTCCAGCCGGGCGACGTCGGCCTGCGCGGCGGCCAGCGCGAGGGAGGGCTCCTCGCGCACGGGGACGACGACCAGCGGCTGCCCCTGCGGGGAGCGCGGGGTGATGGAGGGGCCCTTCACCGAGAAGAACTCCCCCGCGAACTCGACGGGGTGCAGCCTGTCCCGGTCGACGTACCGGCCGGTGGCCACGTCGCGGATCACCGCGTCGTCCTCCCAGGAGTCCCAGAGCCGGCGGGCCACGTCGACGGTCTCGGCCGCCTCCCGCCACAGCTCCTCCGCGGGCGCGGACGGCTTGCGGCCGAACAGGTCCGCCTCGACGGAGGTGGTGGACACCTCCACCTGCCAGCCGGCGCGGCCCCGGCTCGTGAGGTCCAGCGTCGCGATCGCCTTCTGGGTGTGGAACGGCTCGGTGTGCGTCGTCGTGACGACCGGCACGAGCCCGGCGCGGCGGGTCAGCGGCGCGAGGTGGGCCGCGAGCGCGACCGCGTCGAGGCGGCCGCGCTGGTCGCCCTCCTCGGCCGACTGCAGGCGGTAGGCGTCGGGGACGACGAGCAGGTCGAGGTCGGCGGCCTCGACCGTCGCGGCCAGCCGTCGCCAGTGGGCGGCGGTGAACAGCTCACCGGGACGGGCGCCGGGCAACCGCCAGGCGGCGGGGTGGCGGCCGGCGCCGTCGAGCTCGACGGCCCAGCGCAGGGGTTCGCGCACGGGGGGACGGGGGGACACGGGGCTCCTCGGGGTGGTCCTGACCTGCCGGGCGGCCCGGGAGGGTCCCGGGCGGTGCGAGCGGGTCAGCGACAGACGGCGGAGCGGGTGCGGCACAGGTCGACGTGCCGGCGCTGGACGGCGACGAACGGGCGCGCGACCGCGGTGTCCGCACCTCCGGTCCTGTCCACGGGCCCACGGTACGGCGCGGCTACGCTGGCGGCCAAGCCACCCCGTGACCCTCCGGAGGACCCATGCCCGACGAGCTCGTCGTCCCGCCCCCGGCGGAGTTCGCCGCCCAGGCCAACGTCGGCGCCGAGGAGCACGCGCGGGCCGCCGCCGACCCGCAGGCCTGGTGGGCCGAGCAGGCCCGTCGCCTGCAGTGGGACGAACCGTTCACGACGGTCTTCGACGGCTCGACGCTGCCCACCGCGCAGTGGTTCACGGGCGGGAAGCTCAACGTGGCCGTGAACTGCGTCGACCGCCACGTCGCGGCCGGCCGCGGGGACAAGGTCGCGCTGCACTGGGAGGGCGAACCGGGCGATGCCCGGACCATCACCTACGCCCAGCTCCAGGACGAGGTGTGCCGCCTCGCCAACGCGCTGACCGAACTCGGCGTCGGGCACGGCGACCGCGTCGTCCTGTACCTGCCGGTGCTGCCCGAGACGATCGTCACGACGATGGCCTGCGCCCGGATCGGCGCCGTCGTCTCCCTGGTGTTCGGCGGTTTCTCGGCCGAGGCCCTGCGGTTCCGCGTCGAGGACACCGGCGCCAAGCTCCTCGTCTGCACCGACGGGCAGTTCCGCCGCGGGAGCGCCGTGGCCGTCAAGGGGGCCGCGGACGCGGCGGTCGAGGGCCTGGACCACGTCGAGCACGTCCTCGTCCTGCGCCGCACCGGGGAGCTGACCCCCGACGTGCCGTGGACCCCGGGCCGCGACGTGTGGTGGCACGACCTCGTGGACCGGCAGCCGGCCGAGCACGTCGCGCCCAGCTTCGACGCCGAGAACCCCCTGTTCATCATCTACACGTCGGGGACCACGGGGAAGCCGAAGGGTCTGGTCCACACCTCCGGCGGGTACCTGACCCACACGTCGTGGTCGCACTGGGCCGTGTTCGACGTCAAGGACGACGACGTCTACTGGTGCCAGGCCGACCTGGCGTGGGTGACCGCGCACTCCTACGAGATGTACGGGCCGTTGTCCAACGGCGTGACCCAGGTCATCTACGAGGGGTCGCCGCTGACGCCGCACCCCGGCCGGCACTTCGAGGTCATCGAGAAGTACGGCGTGACGATCTACTACACCGCCCCCACGCTCGTGCGGACGTTCATGAAGCACGGCCCGGACCTGCCCGCGCGGTTCGACCTGTCCTCGCTGCGGCTGCTGGGGTCCGTGGGTGAGGCGATCAACCCCGAGGCGTGGCTGTGGTTGCACCGCAACGTCGGTGGCGGCCGCTGCCCGATCGTCGACACGTGGTGGCAGTCCGAGACGGGCGCCGCCGTCGTCGCCCCCCTGCCGGGCGTGACGCCGCTGAAACCCGGCTCGGGCACCGTCCCGCTGCCGGGGTTGTCCGCGACCGTCGTCGACGAGGCGGGGAACGAGGTGGCCCCGGGCGAGCAGGGCGTCCTGGTCATCACGAAACCCTGGCCGGGCATGGCCCGCACCGTGTGGCGCGACCACGCCCGGTTCGTCAAGAGCTACTGGGAGCCGTACGCGGAGCAGGGGTACTACCTGGCCGGGGACGCCGCCACGAAGGACGCCGACGGCTACGTCTGGATCGGCGGCCGCATCGACGACGTCCTCAACGTCTCCGGGCACCGGCTCTCCAGCATCGAGCTGGAGTCCGCCCTCGTCGCGCACCCCCGGGTGGCCGAGGCCGCCGTCGTCGGGGCGCCCGACGCGACGACGGGCCAGCGGATCGTCGCGTTCGTCATCCTGCGCGGGGAGGGCTCCGACGACGTGGCGGCGGACCTGCGCGAGCACGTCGCGCAGCAGATCGGCCCCGTGGCCAAACCCCGCGACGTCGTCGTGGTGCCGGACCTGCCCAAGACGCGGTCGGGCAAGATCATGCGCCGGCTCATGGCGGACATGACCGCCGGGCGCGGTGGCGGGGACGTCACGTCGCTGCAGGACGAGACCGCCCTGGCCGCCGTCGAGACGGCGTGGGCGCGGTACGTGCAGTCGCGCTGACCGCCCCCGGGGTTCGCCTCGTTGCCTCCCCGGGGTCGATCATCGACCCCGGGGAGGCAACGAGGCGTTCGGAGGGCGGGCGGTCCGGCCCTCTTGCCCCTGTCGACCTCAGCGTGCCGCAGAACTCACCGGTCGGTCAGAGGTGGGGGAACCAGAGACCGATCTCGCGGGCCGCGGACTCCTCGGAGTCCGAGCCGTGCACGAGGTTCTGCTGGACCTTCAGGCCCCAGTCGCGGCCGAAGTCGCCGCGGATGGTGCCGGGGGCGGCTGTCGTGGGGTCGGTGGTGCCGGCGAGGGAGCGGAAGCCCTCGATGACGCGGTCGCCCTCGACGACGGCCGCCAGGACGGGGCCGGAGAGCATGAACTCGACGAGGGGCTCGTAGAACGGCTTGCCCTCGTGCTCGGCGTAGTGGCCGGCGAGCAGCTCGCGCGTCGCGGTGCGCAGCTCGACGGCGACGAGGGTGTAGCCCTTGGCCTCGATGCGCCGCAGGACCTCCCCGGACAGGTTGCGCCGGACGCCGTCGGGCTTGACGAGGACGAGGGTGCGCTGGGCGGTGTTCGCGCTGGAGGTCTCGGTCACGCGGACGACCCTAGCGGGGCGGGCGGCGTCTCCCGGGTGTGGACTGGGGGCGTGGACCGGACGGGCTACCGCGAGCGCACGTCGTCCGTCCCGGGCGCCGTCGTCTGGACCAGCGCACCGGCCGGGGTGGACACCGGTCCGGTGCTGCCCGACGGTTGCCTGGACCTGCTGTGGCGCAGCGACACCGAACGTCTGCTCGTCGCCGGTCCCGACACCCGGCCCCAGTCACCGGACGAGCCAGGGGAGGCGGGGGCCGGGGCCTGCTGGACGGGGCTGCGGTTCGCCCCCGGTCACGCTCCCGCGGTGCTCGGCGTGCCCGCCGACGTCCTGCGCGACCGGCGCGTGGACCTCGCCGACCTCTGGGACGCCGCCCGCGTCCGCCGCCTCACCGCCCTGGTCGCCGCGAGCGCGACGCCGGGCACGCTCCTGGAGGCCGTGGCGGGGACCGAACCGGCGCGGGAGGAGTCGTTGCGGCACGCGGTGCGGGCGCTCGCCGCGGGTCGCCCCGTGGCGCGGGTGGCGGCCGACCTCGACGTGAGCGAGCGGACGCTGCACCGGCGCAGCCTCGCGGCGTTCGGGTACTCCCCGCAGCTGCTGGCCCGCGTCCTGCGCTTCCGGCGGGCGCTGACGGTGTTGCGGGCCGGGGCCGCGCCCGTGCGGGTCGCCGCCGACCTGGGGTTCACCGACCAGGCGCACCTCACGCGGGAGGTGCGCCGGTTCGCCGGGACGACGCCCGGTGCGCTTCAGCTCGGCAGCGGCGCGAACAGGTCGACGGCGCCGCCGTCGGGGTCGAGCACCGTCGCGTAGCGCTGCCCCCAGACCGCGTCGAACGGGGCCAGGTGGACGGGCGCGCCGGCCGCGGTGAGTTCGGTGAACAGCGCGTCGACGGCCGTCGGGCTCGCGCAGAGGAAGGCCAGGCTCGTCCGGTTGCCCGCGGCCTCCCGCGCGTAGGAGGGGTCGAAGGAGCGGATGGTCTCCTCGGTGTCCCACGCCAGGCGCAGCCCGCCGGGCAGCGTCGTCTCGACGTGCGAGGCGTGGTCGGCGTCGGTGGGCAGGTCCAGACCGAGGCGGCGGTAGAAGGCCAGCGAGGCGGCCATGTCGGCGACGACGAGGCCGACGAGGTCGAGGCGGGGCGAGGGTGCCGGGTCGTGGTGGGAGTCGCTCATGCCCCGAGCGTGCCGCCACAGCGCGGCCGCGTCTTGCACGCGTCGGACAGGACGTCGACCGGGTGGTCCAGGATGTGGGGGTGCGTCACGACCGCGAGGACACCGCCGCCCAGGAGGAGGCGCTGCGCGCCGCCCGCGCCGAGGCCGCGCAGGTCCTCGCCGAGCTGGCCGCCGAGGCGCGGTCGCTGTCCAAGGCGTACGCCGGGCGCACGGCGCGCCTGCCGGACGGGTCGGCGCTCGCCGGGCTCGTCGACGCCGCCCGCCGCGCCGAGGAGGCCGTCGACATGGCCGCGCACGACCTCGCCACCGCCCGCGGTGAGGACGCCTGAGCGTTCACCGCTCGCGCGCCGGACACGCGCTCGACGTGCGGTGATCCACCGGTGGGCGGACCATCGGGGGCGGGTTCCGGGCTCGGGGCTCACCGCACCGAGGGAGAACCGCATGAGTTCGGAGAGCGCGCAGGCGCCGAGCGAGGACGAGAAGCACACCACGACGAAGGTGGTGATGATCTCGGTCGTCGCCGCCATCGGCGGGTTCCTGTTCGGGTTCGACACCTCGGTCATCAACGGGGCCCTGACGGCGGTCACGAACCAGTTCGAGCTGTCCGCCGGCCTGTCCGGGTTCGCCGTCTCGTGCGCCCTGCTGGGTGCGGCCGTGGGGGCCTGGTTCGCCGGGCGCCTGGCGGACCGCTTCGGCCGGAAGTCGATCATGATCGTGGGTGGTGTCCTCTTCGCGATCAGCGCGGTGGGCTCGGCGTTCGCCTTCGCCGTGTGGGACCTCATCCTGTGGCGCGTCGTCGGTGGGCTGGGTGTCGGCATCGCCTCGGTCATCGCCCCGACGTACATCGCCGAGGTCGCCCCCGCCCACATCCGCGGGCGGCTGGCCTCGTTGCAGCAGCTCGCCATCACCGTCGGCATCTTCGCCGCCCTGCTGTCCGACGCGTTCATCGCCAACACCGCCGGGTCGGCCGAGAACACCACCTGGCTGGGCTGGGAGGCGTGGCGGTGGATGTTCCTCGTCGGGGTGATCCCGTCGGTGGTGTGGGCGTTCCTGGCCCTGCAGGTCCCCGAGTCCCCCCGGTACCTCATCGCCAAGGGTGAGACCCAGCGCGCCGGGGAGGTCCTGCGCGAGGTGCTCGGCACCCGCAGCCTGGAGGCGGTGCAGCGCAAGGTCGCCGAGATCAAGAACTCGATGCGGCGCGAGCACGACCCGAGCCTGCGCGACCTGCGCGGACCGAAGTTCGGCCTGCTGCCCGTCGTCTGGGTGGGGATCCTGCTGTCCGTCCTGCAGCAGGGCGTCGGCATCAACGTGATCTTCTACTACTCCAACACCCTGTGGCAGGCCGTCGGGTTCCAGGAGTCCGACGCGTTCACCACGTCGGTCATCACGGCGGTCACCAACGTCGTCGTCACGTTCATCGCCATCGCGACCGTCGACAAGGTCGGCCGCAAACCGCTGCTGACCGCGGGGTCGGCGGGGATGTTCGTCTCCCTCACCGTCATGGCGATCGCCTTCTCCCAGGCCGGTGGCACCAGCGAGAACCCGACCCTGGCGGACCCGTGGGGCCCGATCGCGGTGGTCGCGGCGAACGTCTACGTCATCTCGTTCGGCGCGACGTGGGGCCCGGTCGTCTGGGTGCTGCTGGGTGAGATGTTCCCCAACCGGATCCGCGCCGCCGGCCTGGCCGTCGCCGCCGCCGCGCAGTGGCTGGCGAACTTCGCCGTCTCCACGAGCTTCCCGGCCCTGGCCGGGATCGGGCTGCAGTTCGCCTACGGCCTGTACGCCGTCATCGCGCTGCTGTCGTTCGTCTTCGTCCGCAAGGCGGTGCGCGAGACGAAGGGCCGGGAGCTGGAGGACATGGACGACGACGCCCCCGCGACGGCACGGTGACCCTCCACCTCACTCACGCGGAGGGCCGTGACGCCCTCCTCGACGAGCTCGCGGAGTGGGAGCGGCTGCTGGGGGCGTTCGACGACCTGGACGCTCCCAGCCGGTGCGAGGGGTGGACCTGCGGGCAGGTGGTCGTGCACGTGCACCTGGGTCTGCAGGAGATCGCCCTGGCCCTGCCGGCCGTGGACGGCCCCGGCGCGGTGGACGTGGACGCGGCCGGCTGCTGGAGTCGGTACCCGGTCGCGGCGGACCCCGACGCGGGATCGGCGTTCCTGGCCGGCCTGGTCGCCGCCCACCCGCACGCGGGCGCCCTCACGAACCACGTGGCCGCGACCGTGCGGGGGCTGGCCCGCGGGGTGGAGCGGGTGCCGGAGGGCCGCGTCGCGTTCCAGGGCATGACGTTCTCGACGGGCGACCTGCTCGGCAGCTGGGCCGTGGAGTTGGCCGTGCACCACCTCGACCTGGAACTCATCGCCGACCCGCCCGCGGCGAGCGCGCTGCACCTGGCGCGGCGCACGGTGGACGACCTCGCGGGCGGATCGGTGCCCGCCGACTGGGACGACGCCACCGTCGTCCTGGCCGGGACCGGACGGGTCGCGCTCAGCGACGCCGAAGCCGGGCGGCACTCCGGGCTGCGCGAGACGTTGCCCGTCCTGCGCTGATCGGGGCACCGCGACAGCTCACTCCACGACGACGTGCGCCCGGACGGTCCGGTCGCCGGCGGTCCCAGCGACCCAGCCCTGCGTCTCGGCGAACGCGAGCATCCCCTCGAACCGCTCGTCCCACCCCGCGTCGGCGCCCTCGGCGTGGGCGGTCCCGTGCAACCAGGACACCGAGACGCGGACGTGCGCGGCCGCGACGTCGTCGCCCTCGGCGTCCAGCTCGCCCACCGGCCCCAGGACGGCTGCCAGGTCGCCCACGGACGTGCCGGCGGGGACGGTCACGTCGAGGGACGTGAAGACGTCGTGGTCGAGCAGTTCGGCGGGCTGGGCCGCGGTGGGGTCGACGGCGATGCGCACTGCGCCTCCTCGGGGCTGGTCACGGACGGGACATCGAGACCTCGGGAACACCCGTCCCGGCGTCGACCCGTTCGCTGCCGGCCACGACGGTGAACCCGTGCCGAGCGTAGAACCGGCGGGCCCGCGTGTTGTCGCGGAACACCCGCAGGTGGGCCGCCCGCTCCCCCACGGCACGCCGCAGCAGCGCGTCCGCGATCCCGGTGCCGCGGACCCCGGCCGCCACGTACAGGCTGCGGAGCTCCCAGCTCGGCTCACCCGGGACCCAGCTCGCGACCCCGACGACCTCGGTGCCCCCGGGCCCGTCCGCCTCCGCGAGCGCGCAGCCGCGCGATCCGGTCCGCAGCGTCCGCGTCCACCGGGCCAGCCGTTCCGGGACCCGCTGGGCCCGCAGGTAGGCGTCCGGGACGAGCCCGGCGTAGCACTCGTCCCACGTCCGGGTCTGGAACTGCGCGACGGCGAGAGCGTCCGCCGGGACCACGTCGCGCAGGATCACTCCTGCGCCATCCTCCGCGCCACCTCGGCCTGCTCCCGCTCGATGCGGTTGCCGACGACGATCGCGCAGACCCAGATGATCGCGAACACCCCGCCGACGGCGAACATCAGCGGCACGACGAACCCCCCGGCCACGATGGCGACCTGCAGGACCCAGCCGAGGGCGTACCCCCCACGGCGGCGCAGCATCCCCGCCGCCAGCAGGCACAGCAGCACCAGGGCACCACCCACGACGAGGTAGGTCGCGCTGCGCTGCGCCATCGGCACGAGCCCGTAGGCCACGAGGGTGGCGAAGAACACGACGAGCGCCTCGCTGCCGAGGGTCGTGGCGGCCATGAGCCGCTTGGGGTTCCTCACTGCTTCCCCTTGCCCAGCAGCGCCCGGGCGTCCCCGGCCAGCACGACCGACCCGGCGATGACGACCCCGGCCCCGGACCCGCCGATGCCGCCGCCGGCGCCCGCCTCGGACTCGGCGAGGTCGACGGCGGTGGCGATGGCCTCGTCGAGCCGTTCGACGAGGTGCACGCGGTCCTCACCGAAGACGTCCTCGGCCAGTTCGGCCAGTTCGGCCGGTTCCATCCCGCGTGAGGAGCTGGAGCGGGTGACGACGACCTCGGCCAGGACCGGTTCGAGGGCGTGCAGGACGCCCTCGACGTCCTTGTCCCCCATGACGGCCACGACCCCGACGAGCCGGCTGAGCGTGAACGCCTCGGCGATGGCCGCGGCCAGGGCCTGCGCCCCGGCCGGGTTGTGCGCGGCGTCGGCCAGGACGAGCGGCGACGTGCGCAGCACCTCCAGCCGCCCCGGGGAGGAGACGTCGGCGAACGCGGCCTCGACCAGCCCGGGCGACAGCGTCCCCCCGGGCAGGGCGAGCAGCGCCTCGGCCGCCGACAGCGCCACGGCGGCGTTCTCGGCCTGGTGGGCCCCGTGCAGGGGCAGGAACACGTCGGCGTACAGGCCGCCGCGCGTGCGCAGGGAGACCTGCTGCCCGCCGACGGCCAGGGTGCGGTCCTCGACGCCGAAGTCGAAGCCCTCGCGCACGACGGTGACGCGCTCGGCGGCGGCCTTGGCCAGCAGCACCGCGCCGGCCTCCTCCTCCTGCTTGCCGACCACGACCGTCGAGCCGTGCTTGACGATCCCGGCCTTCTGCCCGGCGATCTCCTCCAGCGTCGAGCCCAGCCACGTCTCGTGGTCCATCGAGACGGGTGTGATGACCGCGACGTCGGGCTGCACGACGTTCGTCGTGTCCCACGTGCCGCCGAGGCCGGTCTCGATGACGGCGACGTCGACGGGGGCGTCGGCGAAGGCGGCGAACGCCATGAGGGTCAGGACCTCGAAGAAGCTCAGCCGCGGTTCCCCGCGCTCGGCGGCCCGTGCGTCGACGATGGTCACGACGGGTTCGACGTCGTCCCAGGCGCGCACGAACGCGGCGTGCGAGATGGGGTCGCCGTCGATGGAGATGCGTTCGGTGATGTCGACCAGGTGCGGGCTGGTGAACCGGCCGGTCCGCAGGTCGTGCTCGCGGACCAGCCGTTCCACCATGCGCGCCGTGGACGTCTTGCCGTTGGTACCGGCCAGGTGCACGACGCGGCAGGCGAGCTGGGGGTCGCCCAGCAGCCCGCACGCCTCGCGCACCCGGTCCAGCGTCGGGTGGATCCGGTGCTCGGGGTTGCGGTCCAGGATCTGCGCGACGACGTCGGCGAACCGGCTGTCCTCCTCCTCGACCGGCCCGGCCGCCACGAGCCGGCCCTCGGCGTTCACCCGGGGCGAGCGGTGGTCCTGCGGGACCCGCCCGCGGCGCAGGCCGTCGGTGCCGAACGCCTCCCCGGTGTCGTCGGTGCCGTCCCCGAGCGGGCCCAGGAGCTCCTCGAGCTCCCGGTCCTCCTCCCGGTACCCCTCGTCCCCGGGCCCGTTCACCGCTGACCCCCGTGCTCCTCGGCGCGCTGCACCGCGATGCGCACCTCGTGCCCCTCGACCGACCCCACGAGCGTCGCCTCCTCCTGGCTCACCGCCGACACCGAACCGCTGGACCCGAACTGCTGGGCCAGGGTCTCGGACACGACGAGGTTCTGGTGCGTCACGAGGGCCTCCCACACCGGCCCGTCGGCGGCCACGGTCAGCCGGATGCGGTCGCTGACGTGCAGCCCCGCGTCGCGCCGGGCCTGCTGGACGAGGCGGACCACGTCGCGCGCGATCCCCTCGGCGGCCAGTTCCGGCGTCACCGTCGTGTCGAGCACGACGAAACCGCCACCGTCCAGCGCCGAGGTGGCCAGGGCGTCCCCGGCCCCCTCGACGGTGGTCGTCAGCTCGTACTCGCCCTCGAGGAGTTCGATCCCGCCGGAGACCACGGTCCCGTCGGGACGTTCGGTCCAGTCCCCGCTCTTGGACCCCTTGATGGCCTGCTGCACCTGCTTGCCCAGGCGCGGGCCGGCCGCGCGGGCGTTGACGGTCAGCTTGGCGACCACGCCGTACTCGGTGGCGCGGTCGATCGGGGCCAGCGCGACGTTCCGGACGTTCACCTCGTCGGCGACGAGCCGGGCGAACGGTTCCAGCGCGGCGGGGTCGGCGACGAGGACCTCGAGCCGCTCCAGGGGCAACCGGACCCGCAGGCCGTTCGCCTTGCGCAGCGCCAGCGCGCTGGAGCAGGTGGCGCGCACCTCGTCCATGGCCGCCACGAGCGCGGGGTCGCTGGGCAGGTCCAGCACGTCCGGCCAGTCGGTGAGGTGCACCGACCGCCCCCCGGTCAGCGTCCGCCAGATCTCCTCGGCGAACAGCGGCAGCAGCGGCGCCAGCATCCGCGTCGTCGTCTCCAGCACCGTGTAGAGGGTGTCGAACGCGTCGCGGGCCCGGTCGGACTCCCCGTCCCAGAACGCCGACCGGGACCGGCGGACGTACCAGTTCGTCAGGGAGTCCAGGAACTGCCGGGAGGTCTCGCACGCCCCGGCGATGTCGTAGGCGTCGAGCTGCGCCGTGACCTGCACGACGGTGTCGTGCAGCTTGGCCAGCACGTACCGGTCCAGGACGTCGCCCGACGTCGTGCGCCAGCGCGGGGTGTGGCTGGAGGTGCCGGAGTAGAGCTGGAAGAACTGGAAGGTGTTCCACAGCGGCAGCAGCACCTGGCGCACCGAGTCGCGGATGCCCTGCTCGGTGACGATGAGGTTCCCCCCGCGCAGCACGGGCGAGCTCATGAGGAACCAGCGCATCGCGTCGGAGCCGTCGCGGTCCAGGACCTCGGACACGTCGGGGTAGTTGCGCAGCGACTTGCTCATCTTGCGGCCGTCGTCGCCGAGCAGGATGCCGTGCGAGACGCACGTGCGGAACGCCGGCCGGTCGAACAGCGCCGTGGCCAGGACGTGCAGCGTGTAGAACCAGCCGCGGGTCTGCCCGATGTACTCGACGATGAAGTCGCCCGGGTAGTGGCTCTCGAACCAGTCTGTGTTCTCGAACGGGTAGTGCACCTGGGCGAACGGCATCGACCCGGACTCGAACCAGCAGTCCAGGACCTCCGGGACGCGGCGCATGGTCGAGCGCCCCGTCGGGTCGTCGGGGTTGGGCCGGGTCAGCTCGTCGACGTGGGGGCGGTGCAGGTCGGCCGGGCGGACGCCGAAGTCGCGTTCGAGGTCGTCGAGGGAGCCGTAGACGTCCACGCGCGGGTACGCCGGGTCGTCCGAGGTCCACACCGGGATCGGGCTGCCCCAGTAGCGGTTGCGGCTGATCGACCAGTCGCGCGCACCCTCCAGCCACTTGCCGAAGGACCCGTGCTGGACGTGGTCGGGGACCCAGGTGATCTGCTCGTTGAGCTCGACCATGCGGTCGCGGATCGCGCTGACCTTGACGAACCAGCTCGACACGGCGCGGTAGATGAGCGCGTTCCCGCAGCGCCAGCAGTGCGGGTAGGAGTGGTCGTACGTCTCCTGGCGCAGCAGGACGGCACCGCTGGGCAGGCCGTTCTTCAGCGCCCGGTTGATCTCCTTGTTCGCGTCGAAGACGTGCGTGCCGGCGAAGTCGGTGACCTCGGCCGTGAAGGTCCCGTTGGAGGCGACGGGGACGACCGGGACGATGCCGGCCGCGTCGGTGACGAGCTTGTCGTCCTCACCGAAGGCGGGGGCGATGTGGACCACCCCCGTGCCGGAGTCGGTCGTGACGTAGTCCGCCGCCAGGACCTGGTGGGCGTTCTCCCGGCCGGCGAAGTAGTCGAACGGGGGGACGTAGCGGCGGCCGAGCAGCTCGGACCCGCGCTTGCGCGCCACGACGCGGTCGGCGGCGTCCTCGCCCAGTTCGCGGGCGTAGTGGGCCAGCCGGTCGGCGGCGAGCAGGAACTTCCGTCCCTCGTGGTCGCCGGTGCCCGTGACGACGACGTACTCCAGGTCCGGGTGGACGGCCATGGCGAGGTTGCTGGGCAGCGTCCACGGCGTCGTGGTCCAGATCAGGCCCAGCACGCCGTCGAGGTCGTCACCGGCGTCGGTGAACGCGAACCCGACGGTCACCGCGGGGTCCTGCCGGTTGCGGTAGACGTCGTCCAGGCGCGTCTCGGAGTTGCTCAGCGGCGTCTCGCAGCGCCAGCAGTAGGCCAGGACGCGGAACCCCTCGTAGACCAGGCCCTTGTCCCACAGCGTCTTGAACGCCCACATGACCGACTCCATGTAGTCGGTGTCGAGGGTCTTGTAGTCGTTCTCGAAGTCGACCCAGCGCGCCTGGCGGGTGACGTACTCCTCCCACTCCTTCGTGTACTTCAGCACGGAGGTGCGGCAGGCGTCGTTGAAGGCCGCGACGCCGAGGGCGTCGATCTGGGACTTGTGGGTGATGCCGAGCTGCTTCTCGGCCTCGACCTCGGCGGGCAGGCCGTGGGTGTCCCAGCCGAAGCGGCGCTCGACCTGGTGCCCGCGCATCGTCTCGTAGCGCGGCACGAGGTCCTTGACGTAGCCGGTCAGCAGGTGGCCGTAGTGCGGCAGGCCGTTGGCGAAGGGCGGGCCGTCGTAGAAGACGAACTCCCCGGCCGCGGAGCCCTCGCGGGCCTCGACGCTGGCGCGGAAGGTGCCGTCGGCCGCCCAGGAGTCCAGGACGGCGCGCTCGATCTGGGGGAAGCTCGGACCGCCCGGGGTCTGCGCGGCGACCTCGCCGGGGCTCTGGGGGGCTTCCGTCACGTCCTCGGACACCGTGCCTCGTCTCCTCGACTGAACTGCTCCAGCCGCGAGGACGACACCCGCCGGGGCCGGCGGTGCCGCGGTACCACCCCGCTTGCCGCCCGGGCCCTCCCCCGCGGGGGAGGACGGGACGACCGCTCTCGTCCGGCTGTCACGGGCCGCACCCGTCCGGTTCTAGTGAGGCACCCGGGGGGCACCCGTTCTTCCGGAGGCTCACCGGTGATGGCCGGATCGACGCCTGTGGCTCCATCGTAACCGGGACCGCCCCGCCGGTCTCCCCCGTTCGCCCCGCCCCCCTCCGTCGCCGTCACGGATGACGACGCAGCGTGACACCAGCTCGGAATCGCCGTGAGTAGTCGTGACCGCGAGTGACGGATGCGGGGCCACCCGGTCGGTTGATAAGCGCAGCGTTACCTCTAGCGGCGGAACGGAGCTGTTGGTGGAGCAATCGGCTACCTAACGTCACTGACGAGCCCCACCGCACCCCGCCAGCCCCGCCCGAGCCCCGCCCACGGAGGCAGCCCCATGGCCGTTCACGACCTCGCTCCGCTCCTCGTCCAGCCCGAGCCGCGGGTCGTCGAGGGCACCGTCCTGCCCCGCACGGCCGTCCCCGCCCCCCGCTCCGGCTTCGCCGACCGCCTCGCCGACACGGCCCTCACCGCCCGGCGTGCGCTCGAGGTCACGATCCACCGCCTGCGCTACCGCCCCGCGACCCGCCGGGTCGCGAAGATGGCCGTCCTGCTGCCGGCGCACAACGAGGAGGCCGACATCGAGGCCTGCCTGGACTCCCTCGTGACCCAGACCCGCACCCCCGACCTCATCGTCGTCGTCGCGGACAACTGCACCGACGACACCGTGAAGATCGCCCGCCGCTACCGCGGGATCAAGGTCGTCGAGACCTCCGGCAACACCGACGCCAAGGTCGGCGCCCTGGCCACCGGGTACGCCGAGTTCCTCGCCGGCGGCGCCTTCGACGTCATGGTGAGCATGGACGCCGACGTCGTGCTCGACCCCGACTGCCTGGCCGACCTGGAGGCCGAACTCCTCAAGACGCCCAGCGCGGCGGCCGTCTCGGCCAAGTACCACTTCGCCGAGGGCCAGGGCGGCTGGTTCAACCGCCAGCTCGTGCGCGCCCAGAAGATGGACTTCACCCAGTTCCAGGTGCGCGCCAACGAACGCGCCCGCCGCACCACGATCGTCGGCGGGCAGTGCTCGGCGTTCCGGTTCGCCGCCATCGACGAGGTGACCCGCCGGCACCGCCGCGCGGCCCCCTGGACCAACGAGACCGCGACCGAGGACGCCCAGCTCGGCCTGGAGCTGCAGGAGATGGGCTGGACGACCGTCATGTCGGCCACCGCCCGCGCCCAGGTCGGGGCCATGCCCACCGTCCGCGCCCTGTCCGGCCAGCGCGCGAAGTGGAATGCCGGGCTCATCGCCCTCATGACGAGCATGCCGCTGTCCAAGCGGACCCTGCCGTTCTGGTTGCAGCACCTCGGCCTGGGGCTCAACGTCTTCATGCGCCTGGCCTTCGTCGCCCTGCTGGCCGCCTCGGTCTCCACCCACCAGTTCGTCTGGTCCTGGTGGTGGATCACCCCGACCGTCCTGGCCGCGCTCTACCAGCTGAAGATGGCGCACCTGTCCCCCCACCGCCGCGGCGCCGACTACCTGTTCGCCGCGCTGTGGCTGCCCGGTGAGCTGTGGCTGTGGTTCTCGGGCTGGAACACCGCCAAGTCCTGGGTGACGCACCTGCTCGGCACCCGCCGCGACCTGTGGGCCGCGCAGGCCGCCGCCGAGGCCGGCAAGCGCAGCGGCGGCGGGGCCGGGGCCCTGCTCGCCACGATCGTCGGGTCGGTCGTCGTCTCCTCCGTCGGCGCCTGGTACTGGCTGACGCAGGCCAGCGCCGAGTTCCAGCGCGTGGTGCTCACCGTCGGCTGGCGCTCGCTGGCGTTCATGACGATCGTCGCCAGCGTCCTGCTGCTCATCAAGCTGCTGCGCCCGACCCGCGGGCTCACCGCCTGATCCAGGACTCCCCGACCGGCCCGGACCTCGTCAGGTCCGGGCCGTTCGCCGTTCCCGGACCACGGTGCCTGGACGGGGTGCGCGACGACGTCCGCCACCCCGCCGCACCACGTGCCTCAGCTCGTCAGCCGGCGATCACGGAGGACCGGGACAGCGCCGCCGCCCCCACCACCCCGGAGTCGTCGCCCAGGGCCGCGACGCAGAACCGCAGGTCCGGGCTCGGACGCATCACCCAGGGTCTGGTGGACTCCGCGATCCGGTCGGCCAGGTCCGAGCCGAGCTTCTCGGCCAGACCCCCGCCGATGACGACGAGGTCGACGTCCAGCACGTTCAGCACGGCACCGATCCCGACGCCGAGCGCGTCCACGCCCGTGGCGAACACCTCCTGCGCCAGGTCGTCCCCGTCCTCCAGGGCGGCCTCCCAGACGCTGGAGGTCATCGACTCCTTGCCCTTGTCGATGCGCAACTGCTCCAGGGTCGTCTCGCGCCCGGCGTCCACCAGGGCCCGCACGGCGGTCTGCATCGACCGGCGCCCGGCGTAGGCCTCCACGCACCCGCGCCGCCCGCAGCCGCACAACTGGCCGCCGTCGCGGACGACGACGTGCCCGATCTCCCCCGCGGCTCCGTGCGAGCCCAGGTACGGTCGACCGCCCAGCACGAGCCCGCCGCCGACCCCGGTGCCCAGCCACACGCCCAGCACGTCGTCGTGGCCCTTGGCCGCTCCGTGCAGCCACTCCCCGAGCAGACCCACGTTGCCGTCGTTGCCCAGGACGACGGGCAGCCCGGTGCGGTCGGACAACCCCCCGACCAGGTCGACGGGGTCGCCCCAGCCCGGCAGGTTGGGCACGGTCAGCGCCCGCCCCTCGTGGACGACGCCGGGGATGCCGAGCCCGATGCCCACGGGATCACCCCCGACCTCGGCCACCAGGTCGGCGATGACGTCCAGGACGGCGTCGGGCCCCTCCACGGGGGTGTTCTGCTTGGCGTTCCCGAGGACCTCGTGGTCGTCCCCGACCAGTCCGACCTCGATGTTGGTGCCTCCCACGTCGACCCCGACCGTCTGCATGGCCCCTCCTCCGCGTGCGCTGGTGTCGTGCTGGTGCCGTCCGGGCGCCGGGTCGCGCCGGACGTGCGGCGCGCGACGGGGGACCCGGCCGGGAGGCCGAGCCTGGCACGGCACCGGGCCCGGGGCGATCGGGCGGTGGGGCGGGGTGGGCTGGTCCGACCCGGCGCCCTCCCCCGGGTGGTTACCAGGGACCGCCGGTACCGCTTACCTCGTGCGGCGCGTACGGTGGCCCCACACGCACCCGTGACGAGGAGGTCCTGTGGTCCACACGCCCGCCCCCGGACGGAGCGTCGTCTTCGCCGACGGCGTCCGCACCCCGTTCGGCAAGGCCCGCCCCGACGGCATCCACGCCCAGACGCGCGCCGACGACCTCGTCGTGGCCTGCCTGCGCGAGCTGATGCGCCGCAACCCGTCCCTGCCGCCGGAGCGGGTCGAGGAGGTCGCGATCGCGGCGGCCACCCAGTCCGGGGACCAGGGCCTGGTGCTGGGCCGCAGCACCGCCCTGCTCGCCGGGCTGCCGGTCACCACGCCCGGGTACGCCATCGACCGCTGGTGCGCCGGGGCGATGACGGCCGTGACGACGAGCGCGGCCTCCATCGCCGTCGGTGCCCTCGACGTGGCCCTCGCCGGCGGGGTCGAGCACATGGGCCACCACCCGCTGGGGTCCGGCATGGACCCCAACCCGCGGTTCCTCACCGAGCGCATCGTCTCCCCCGACGCCCTGGACATGGGCAAGACGGCCGAGGCGCTGCACGACCGGTTCCCGCAGCTGACCAAGGAACGCGCCGACGCGTTCGCCGTCGCCAGCCAGGAGAAGTTCGCCGAGGCCGTCGCGAACGGGCAGGTCGAGGCCGACCTCGTCCCGGTCGCCTCCGCCAGCGCCGAGCTCGGCTGGGGCCTGGCCACCGCCGACGAGCTGGCCCGGCCCGGCACGACGATGGAGGGCCTGGCCGACCTGCGGACGCCGTTCCGCCCGCACGGGCGCGTCACCGCCGGCAACGCCTCCCCGCTGACCGACGGTGCGACCGCGTGCGTCCTGGCCGCCGAGGACGTCGCCGCCGAGCTGGGGCTGACCCCGAGGATGCGCATGGTCGGTTTCGGGTTCGCCGGCGTCGAACCGGGGGTCATGGGCCTGGGCCCGGTCCCCTCCACCGAGAAGGTGCTGCAGCGCACCGGGTTGAGCATCGACGATATCGGCCTGTTCGAGCTGAACGAGGCCTTCGCCGTGCAGGTGCTCAGCTTCCTGGACCACTTCGGCATCGCCGACGACGACCCGCGGGTGAACCTCTACGGCGGCGCGATCGCCATCGGCCACCCGCTGGCCGCCTCCGGGGTGCGGCTCATGACCCAGCTCGCCCGGCAGTTCTCCGAGCACCCCGAGGTCCGCTACGGGCTCACCGCCATGTGCGTGGGCCTGGGCCAGGGCGGGTCGGTCGTCTGGGAGAACCCGGCCTGGGAAGGGTTCGCGAACGGGGAGGGTGAAGCCTGATGGCCGTCCACGTCCGCACGCTCGACCTGCCCCCCACCCCTGCCGGGGTGCGCCCGGGCAGGATGGCGCTGCTCACCCTCGACTCCGGCGACCCGCGCCGGCCGTTCGTCCTGGGCCAGCCGGGGCTGGCCGACCTGGAGGCGGCCCTGGACCGGGCCGAGGCGCTGGTGCGCGAGGAGGGTGTCGTCGCGATCGGCGTCACCGGGGCGACCCACGTGTTCTGCGCCGGGGCCGACCTCAAGGCCGTCGCCTCCATCGGTGACCTGGAGTCCAGCCGGGCCGTGGGGGCCCAGGGCCACCGCGTCCTGCGCCGCTTCGCCGACGCCGGCGTGCCCACGTTCGCCTTCGTCAACGGCCTCGCCCTCGGCGGCGGGCTGGAGACGGCGCTGCACTGCTCCTACCGGACGATCTCCGGTGCCGTGCGCGGCATCGGGCTGCCCGAGGCGTACCTGGGTCTCGTGCCCGGCTGGGGCGGGACGTACCTGCTGCCCCGCCTGGCCGGCCCGGACGTCGCGGTGAAGGTCGCGATCGAGAACGCCCTGGCGAACAACAGGACGCTGTCCGGCCCGCAGGCGTTCGAGGCCGGCATCGCCGACGCGCTGTTCGAGCCGGCCGACTTCCTCGTGCAGTCGCTGCGCTGGGCCGGGACGGTCCTGGTGGGCGAGAGGGGCGTGGAACGCGCCGAACCCGCCGACGAGGCGACCTGGGCGGCGGCGATCACCCGCGGCCGGGCCGTCGCCGACACCCGCGTGCACGGGGCCGCTCCCGCGCCCTACCGGACGCTGGACCTCCTGGAGGCCGCCCGCACGAACGACCGCGACACCCACTTCAGCGCCGAGGACCAGGCGCTGGCCGACCTCGGGGTCTCCCCCGAGCTCAAGGCCGGGCTCTACGCCTTCGACCTCGTGCAGCGCTACGGCCGCAAGCCCACCGGTGCGCCGCAGGTGGATCCGCGCAAGGTCACCTCGGTCGGCGTCGTCGGGGCCGGGCTCATGGCCTCCCAGCTCGCACTGCTGTTCCTGCACCGGCTGCAGGTCCCCGTCGTCCTCACCGACGTCTCGGCCGAGCGCGTCGAGAAGGGCGTCGGGTTCGTGCGCCAGGGCGTCCAGGACCTGCTGGCCAAGGGCCGGATCTCCCCCGACACGGCCAACCGGCTGTCGGCGTCGGTGTCCGGGTCGGTGGAGAAGTCGGCGCTGGCCGACTGCGACGTCGTCGTCGAGGCCGTCTTCGAGGAGATGTCGGTCAAGCAGGACGTCCTGCGCGAGCTCGAACCCCTGCTGCGCGAGGACGCCGTCCTGGCCACGAACACCAGTTCCCTGTCGGTGACCGAGATGGCCTCGGTGCTGAAGAACCCCGAGCGGTTCGTCGGGTTCCACTTCTTCAACCCCGTCGCCGTCCTGCCCCTCGTGGAGGTCGTGCGGACGGGCACGACCGACGACGTGACGCTGGCCACGGCCTTCGCGGTCGGGAAGAAGCTCAAGAAGACGTGCGTGCTGGTGCAGGACGCGCCCGCGTTCGTCGTGAACCGCATCTCCACCCGGATGTTCGACGAGGTCGTCAAGGCCGTCGACGCGGGCACGCCGCTGCTGGAGGTCGAGCACAGCCTGGATGAGCTGGGACTGCCGATGACCCCGTTCCGCCTGGGGCACTTCGTGGGCCCGGCCGTCATGCTGCACGTCCACGAGACGCTGGCCGCGGCGTTCCCGGAGCGCTACACGGTCTCGGACACCCTGCGCCGCTGGGTGCAGGCCGGTGGGCCCGCACTCGTCACCCCGAAGGGGCCGGTGGAACTGACCGGCGCCCACGAGGGGATCGTGCAGGGGGGCGGTACCCCGCGGACGGGCCAGGAGGTGCTGCGCGCCGTGCAGGACGCCCTGGCCGACGAGGTCCGCCGCGTCCTGGACGAGGGGGTCGTCGCCGGTCCCGAGGACGTCGACGTGTGCCTGGTCCTGGGCACCGGCCACCCGTTGTTCACCGGGGGGATCACCCCCTACCTCGACCGCGTGGGCGCCAGCGAGCGCGTCACGGGGCGGCGCTTCCACCCGGCGCGCGCCGGGAGCTGACCCGCCGGGACCGGGGGCGCGGGACACCCGCCGCGCCCCCGGTCCCGCGGCGGTGGGCTCAGTGGATGAGCTTGCCGCCGTCGACCTGCAGGCTGGCGCCGTTGACGTACCCGGCGTCCTCACCCAGCAGGAACGCGACCACCGCGGCGACGTCCTCGGGCCGGCCGACCCGGCCCACCGGGATGCCCGTCGCCATCGCGGCCTTGCGGTCCTCGGTCAGCGGCCCGCCCATGATGTCGGTGTCGACGGGGCCGGGCAGGATCGCGTTCGCCGTGATGCCCAGCGGGCCCAGCTCGCGGGCCGCCCCCTTCGTCAGGCCCAGGACCGCGGCCTTGGAGGCGGCGTAGGCGGTCTTGGAGAACGTCCCCCCGCCGTCGAGGGCGGTGATCGAGGACGTGGTGACGATGCGCCCCACCCCCACCTGCGCCATCCGCGGCGCCGCGGCCTGGATCATCAGCATCGTCCCGGTGGCGTTGACGGCGAAGCCGGCGTTCCACTCCGCCAGCGTCAGCTCCAGCAGCGGGGTCGGGCAGGCGGTCCCGGCGAGGTTCACGAGCCCCACCACGGGCGGCAGCGCCTCGTCGATGCGCGCGAACGCCGCGGCGACGTCCTCGGGGGAGGTGATGTCCAGCGGGACGCCGAGGACCTGCGCGCCGTCGGGGACGGTGCCGGCCAGCTCCTCGGCGATCTCGGCCACACCGTCGGCGCGGACGTCGACCAGGGCCAGGCTCCACCCGTCGCGGGCCAGCCGGCGCGCCACGACGCGGCCGATGCCGCGGGGAGCTCCGACGCCGGTGACCACGGCCGTGCGTGCGGCGGGGAACGGGGTGCTCACGGGACGCATCTCCTTCGATCGACTACCGCCGATCCAACATCCAATAGGATCTGCCGTCAAGGGGAACCCCCGGTCTCCCGGGGGGTCCACCGCGCCCGTCGGGCCGGGCCGGCGTCGGACCGGAGTCGAGGCGGGGTCTGGCTCAGGTGAAGCTGGACACGCCCGTGAGGTGCCGGCCGACGATGAGGGTCTGGATCGACTCGGTGCCCTCGTAGGTGTGCAGGGCCTCCACGTCGGCCATGTGCCGCGCGACCCGGTGCTCCAGCAGGATCCCGTTGCCGCCCAGCAGGTCGCGCGCCATGGCCGTCACGGTCCGCGCCTTGCGCGTGGCGTTGACCTTGGCCAGGGAGGCCTGGGTGTCGGTGAGCGTGCCCGCGTCGGCGAGCTTGCCCACCCGCAGGCAGAACAACTGCATGGCCGTCACCTCGGCGAGCATCTGCACGAGCTTGTCCTGCACGAGCTGGAAGCTCGCCAGCGGCTGGCCGAACTGCTTGCGCTGCAGGGAGTAGGCCAGCGCCGTCTCGTAGGCCGCCGTCGCGTGCCCGAGCGCGCCCCAGGCGATGCCCGCGCGGGTGGCGGACAGGACGCGACCGGTGTCGCGGAAGCTGCGCGCCCCCGGCAGCTTGTTCTCCGCCGGCACCCGGACACCGGTGAGGGTGATGTCCGCGTTGTGGATGGCGCGCAGCGACGCCTTGCCCTCGATGACGGACGCCTCGAACCCCGGGGTCCCCCGCTCGACGAGGAACCCCTGGACCTGACCGTCCTCACCGCGGGCCCACACCACGCACACGTCGCAGACGGTCCCGAACCCGATCCAGCGCTTGGCCCCGTCGAGGACGTACTCGTCGCCGTCCTCGCGGGCCGTGGTCCCCAGGGCCACGGCGTCGGACCCGTGGTCGGGTTCGGTCAGGCCGAACGCCCCGAGGACCTCCAGCCGGGCCATGGGCGGCAGCCAGCGCTCCTTCTGCTCGTCCGAGCCGAGGAACGCGATGGACCGCATGGCCAGCCCCGCCTGGACGCCGAGCATGGTGGCGAAGCTGCCGTCACCGCGGGACAGTTCCATGGTCACCAGACCCGCGGCGGTGTGGCTCAGCCGCGGGACGCCGGGCCCCTCCAGGCCGTCGCCCACGAGGTTCAGCTGGCCGTACTCCTTGAGCAGGTCCATCGGCATCTCGGCGCGTTCCCAGTACCCGCCGGCGACCGGGATGACCTTCTCGTCGACGAAGGCGCGGACGGTGGCCCACGTCTCGCGCTCGGCGTCGGTGAGGTCGGCGGCGATGTCGTAGTAGTCGACGCCGGTGGGGACCGCGTCGCTGGTCGTGCTGGTGCTCGCGTGCTGGGGGGTGCTCATGCCGGGGTTTCCTCCGTCCGTGCAGGGGGTGTGATCTCGCGCTTGAGGATCTTTCCGGTGGGTCCCTTGGGCAGGTCCGACACGATCCAGATCCGCCGCGGGTACTTGTAGGCGGCCAGTTGCGCCTTGACGTGCTGCTGCAGTTCCTCCGGGGTCGCGCTCGCGCCCGGTTTGAGGACCACCGCCGCCCCGATCTCCTCACCCACCAGGGGGTCGGGGAAACCCACGACGGCCGCCTGCTCGACGGCCGGGTGCTCGTACAGGACCTCCTCGACCTCCCGGGGGTACACGTTGTACCCGCCGCGGTCGATCATGTCCTTGGCCCGGTCGACGATCGTGTAGTAGCCGTCGGAGTCGCGCGTCGCCAGGTCCCCGCTGCGGAACCAGCCGTCGGTGATGGCCTGGGCCGTGGCGGTCTCGTTGCGCCAGTAGCCCTTCATGACGTTCTCGCCCTTGATGACGATCTCCCCGACCTCACCCGGTGCGACGGGGGAACCGTCGGCCGAGCGCAGGTCCATCTCGCAGCCGCGGACCGGGACGCCGATGGTCCCGGGTCTGCGCGGGACATCGGGAAGGTTGAACGAGGCGACCGGCGAGGTCTCGCTCAGCCCGTACCCCTCCAGGATCACCACCCCGTACTTCTCCTCGAAACCCCTCAGCACCTCGACCGGCAGCGAGGCCCCGCCGGAGACGCAGGACCGCCACGAGGACAGGTCCCGGTCGGCGGCGGTGGGTTCGCCCAGCATCGCCACGTACATCGTGGGGACCCCGGCGAAGTGGGTGACGCGGTCGCGCTCGACGACCGCGAGCGCCGCCTCGGCCGTGAACCGGGGCAGCAGCGTCATGGTCCGGCCGGCGACGAGCGCGGTGTTCATGGCGCAGGTCTGGCCGAAGGCGTGGAACAGCGGCAGCGCACCGAGGATGACGTCGTCCTCGCCCATCTTGACCAGGGACTCCTGCGACGTCACCGCGTTGCTGAGGAGGTTGTGGTGGGTCAGCTCGGCACCCTTGGGCGCCCCCGTCGTCCCGGAGGTGTAGAGGATGACGGCGGTGTCCTGCGGGTCGAGGGCCTGCAGGACCTCGTGGTCGGCGGACGGGTCGGGCTCGACCCCCGCCAGCAGCGCGGCGGTCGCGGACGGCTCGATCTCCACGACGCGGGTGGGGGTGCCCACGGCACCGGCGTGGGCGGCCTCGGCGACGGTGTGCCAGACGAGGGCGAGGACGGCCCCGGAGTCGGTGAGGTGGTGGTTCACCTCCCGTCCGCGCAGCAGCGGGTTCATCGGCACGACGACCGCCCCGGCGCGCAGGATGCCGTGGTAGAGCACCGGGAAGTGCGGGACGTTGGGGGCGATGAGCGCCACCCGGTCCCCCCGCCGGACGCCCTGCGCGCGCAGCAGCGCGGCGACGCGGGAGGTGGCGTCGTCGAGGGCGGCCCAGGTCAGGACGTGGTCGTCGAGGCGGACCGCGACGTCCTCGGGACGCGAGCGCGCGTGGTCGGTGAGGAGGCTGGCGAAGCTGTGCATCTGGACTCCTGCGGACGTCGTCGTCGCTGGTCTCGTCGCTGTCACGTGCAGCTTCGCACACGTCGGGCGGCCGGGCGCACCGGCCCGGCACCGGGGTCGGCCGTCCGGGTGCACGCCCGGCCGGCGTGCTTGGCCGCGTACAGCGCGGCGTCGGCGCGGGCCACGAGGGCCTCGAGGGGTTCGGTCCCGTCCCAGCGGGCCAGACCGGCCGAGAAGGTCTGACCGTCCGGCACGACGGCGCGCAGGTCGGCCAGCAGCCGCTCCACCCGCGCCGGCGCGACGCCGGCGGCCAGGACGGCGAACTCCTCCCCGCCCCAGCGGGCCAGCGCCACGCCCGTGCCCGCGAGCGCCGAGCGCCACGCCGTGGCGGCGCCCACGAGCAGGCGGTCCCCCGCCGGGTGCCCGAACGTGTCGTTGAAGACCTTGAACCGGTCGAGGTCGAGCAGGCCCACGACGAGGTCGGTGCCCTCGAGCTCGGCGCGCTCGCGCAGCCGGCGCAGCTCGGCGTCGGCGCTGCGGCGGTTCAGCAGACCCGTCAGCGGGTCGGTGCGGGCCAGCTCGGCGAGCTGGTCGGCCTGCTCGCGGACCCGGCGCACCAGGGCGTGCAGGCGCGCGACGACGAGCAGGAACAGGACGGTGGACCCGACGACGACGGCCCAGGCCTGCGGGGGCCGGCCGAGCAGCAGCTGCAGCACCAGCGTGGCCGGGGCCAGCAGGCTCGCCCCCGTGAGCACGAGCAGCCGGGTGGTGGAGAACTGCGCCGTCTCCGGGGCCGGGACGGGATCGGACAGGCGCCGCATCGAGGGGTGCAGGGCCGCGCACCCCCACAGCACGTACGAGGCCTGCCACAGCCAGTCGATCCCGGAGCCGTCGAAGGAACCGGACGTCGTGGCGACCTGGTAGAGGGTGTCGACCAGGAGCATGACGAGGGCCGCCGAGGCGAACAGCCCGGAGGAGACGGAGTGACGCCCGGCGGCGGTGACGACCCGCACGAGGGCGCCGAGGACGAGGACGTCGCCCACCGGGTAGGCGGCGGAGACAGCCGCGCCGAGGGGGTCGGCGCCGGCGTGGGCGAGCGTGGGGGCGATGAGGAACGTCCACGACAGCAGCCCGCAGCCGACGACGAGGATGGCGGCGTCGATGGTCCCCTCGACGTCGCGGGCCGGCCGGGCCTGCCGGGCCAGCCGCAGCAGCGCGGCGGTCAGCAGGGGGTAGGCGGCGACGTAGAAGACGTCCGGGGGGCCGGGGAAACCGCGCAGGTCCAGCACCCACCAGCACAGCCAGTAGGTGGCGTCGCCGAGGGTCCAGGCCCCCAGGCCCGCCACCAGCAGCCACCACGCGCCGGCGCCCCGGGGCCGGTGCCGGCGCACCCCGGCGGCGGTGGCGAGCACCGCCGCGGCACTGGAGAGGACGAAGAGGCTGTCGGTCGCGGGACCGGGCGGGCCGACCTGGACGGCCAGGGCGACCAGGACCCCGAACACCGCGTAGGCCCGCCACGGCGAGCGGACCCGGCGCCCAGCGCGCCACCAGGGCGCCGGGGTGCCCTCAGCCACGCGGCACGGGGTGCACCGGGCGGCGCTCGCCGCGGGCGGGCAGGGCGGGCAGGGACGGGAGGGCCGGCGTGGGGGCTCCCGGTGCTGCCGGGGCCTCAGGGGCCCAGCACGTCCGGTCCCGCCCACCGGCCTTGGCCGCGTAGAGGGCCGCGTCGGCAGCGGCGAGGAGGGCGGGCAGGTCCTGGGCCGGACCGGCCCACCGCGCCGCTCCGGCCGAGAAGGTGCGCCCGTCCGGGACGACCCGGCGCATCCGCCCCAGGAGCGCCTCGACCGCGGCGCGGTCCGGGCCGGGCAGGACGAGGAGGAACTCCTCCCCGCCCCAGCGGGCCAGGTGCGCCCCGGCACCGTCGAGGACCTCGCCCCAGGCGTGGGCGGCCCCGACGAGCAGCCGGTCCCCGGCGGGGTGGCCGTGCGTGTCGTTGTAGGCCTTGAAGTGGTCCAGGTCCACGAGCACGACGACGAGGTCGGACCCGCTGCGCGCGCAGCCGGCCGCGGCCCGCTGCAGGGCCGCGTCCCCGCTGCGGCGGTTGAGCAGGCCCGTCAGGGGGTCGGTGCGAGCCAGGGCCCGCAACTGCTCGGCCTGCACCCGCAACCGGCGCAGGAGCGTCCACATGCGGGCCACGACGAGCAGGAACAGCACCGCGGAGGAGGTCGCCACGGCCCACGACGACGGGTGCTGCTGCAGCAGCAGTTGCAGCGCGAGCGTCGCGGGGGCCAGCAGGCTCGCCCCCGCCAGGAGCACCAGGCGCCCACCGCCGAGCTCGCTGCCGCTGTGCGCCGGGACCGGGTCGGACAGTCGGCGCATGGACGGGTGCAGCGCGCACGCCCCCCACAGCAGGTAGCCGGCGAGCCAGACCGGATCGACGGCGGTCCCGTCGTAGCCGACGGCGGCGTAGGCGACCTGGTACGCGGCGTCGGCGGCGAGCATCGCGACCGCCGCCGCGCACAGCAGGGCGAAGCTCGGCGAGCGGGCCCCGGCCGCGGAGGTGAGCCGGACGAGCATGGCCAGGACGAACACGTCGGCCACCGGGTAGAGGGCCGAGACGGTCCCGCCGAGCAGGTCGTCGGACATCGAGCGCAGGGCCGGTTCGAGCAGGAAGACCCAGCTCAGCAGACCGGCCCCGACCGACAGGATCGTCGCGTCGATGACGCCCTCGACGTCACGGCCCGGACGGGCCTTGCGGGCCAGCGCCAGCAGCGAGAACCCGAGCAGCGGGTAGGCCAGCAGGTAGGTCACGTCCGGCGGTGCCGGGTAGGCCTGCGAGCCGCCGACGTCGTAAACGAGGACGTACAGGACGTCACCGGCCCCCCAGCACGCCATCCCGGCGGCCATCGCCCACCACGCGCGGGGCTGGACGGGCCGGTGGACGCGCACGCCCACGGCGATGGCGGCGGCGCTGCTGCAGGACACGAGCGCCAGCAGCGCGTCGTGCACGGTGCCGGTCGTCAGCAGGCACGCCAGCGCCACCGCGCCGCCGAGGAGGAGGTAGGCCACCCACGGGGGCGGTCGGTGCGGGAGGTGGCTCACCGGGGAAGCATCGGCCGTCCCGGGACCGGCCTGAGTGGGCCGTCCGGGGGTCGCCGGGCGTGCGGGCCGGGTGCGGGATGATGGGGGCATGTCCGACGCCAGCACCCCCTCCCCCGACGGCGCCGCCTCCGCGCCGGCGCAGTTCCGCGCGACCACCGCACCCGGCGTCGAGGTACCCGACCGTCCGACGGTCGACGGCCTGGAGGAGCGCTGGGCCCCGGTGTGGCAGGACCGGGGCACCTACGCCTTCGACCGCTCCGCCCAGCGCGCCGACGTCTACTCCATCGACACCCCGCCGCCCACGGTCTCCGGGTCGCTGCACGTGGGGCACGTCTTCAGCTACACCCACACCGACGTCGTGGCGCGCTTCCAGCGGATGCGCGGGAAGTCCGTCTTCTACCCGATGGGCTGGGACGACAACGGCCTGCCCACCGAGCGGCGCGTGCAGAACTACTACGGCGTGCGCTGCGACCCGACCCTGCCCTACGACGCCTCGTTCGTGCCGCCGGAGAAGGCGCCGAAGAACGACCGCGACTTCGTCCAGATCTCCCGGCGCAACTTCGTCGAGCTGTGCGACCGGCTGACGGCCGAGGACGAGCAGGTCTTCGAGTCGCTGTGGCGGCGCCTGGGCCTGTCGGTGGACTGGTCGCACACCTACTCCACGATCTCGGCGACCTCCCGGGCCACGGCCCAGCGGGCGTTCCTGCGCAACCTGGCCCGCGGTGAGGCGTACACGGCCGAGGCCCCGACGCTGTGGGACACGACGTTCCGCACCGCGGTCGCCCAGGCCGAGCTGGAGGACAAGGACACCGAGGGCGCCTACCACCGGCTCGGCTTCACGCCCACCGCCGGCGGGGAGCCGGTGTTCATCGAGACGACCCGGCCGGTGCTGCTGCCGGCGTGCGTGGCCCTGGTGGCCCACCCCGACGACGAGCGGTACCAGCCGCTGTTCGGCACGACGGTGCGCACGCCGCTGTTCGGCGTCGAGGTGCCCGTCGTGGCGCACAAGCTGGCCGACCCCGAGAAGGGGTCGGGCATCGCGATGATCTGCACCTTCGGCGACACGACCGACATCACGTGGTGGCGCGAGCTGAACCTGCCCAACCGCGCCGTCATCGGCCGCGACGGCCGCCTGCTGCGCGAGACGCCGGCGTGGCTGTCCGGGGCGGGGGCGGAGTTCTACGCGACGCTGGCCGGCCAGACGGTGTTCTCGGCGCAGAAGGCGGTCGTGGAGGCGTTGCAGGCCTCCGGCGACATGGTCGGGGAGCCGAAGAGGATCACCCACCCGGTGAAGTTCTACGAGAAGGGCGACCGCCCGCTGGAGATCGTCTCCACCCGGCAGTGGTACCTGCGCAACGGTGGCCGGGACGCGCAGCTGCGCTCGGCGCTGCTGGAGCGCGGCGGGGAGCTGGCCTGGCACCCCGAGCACATGAAGCACCGGTACGACCACTGGGTCTCCGGGCTCAACGGCGACTGGCTCATCTCCCGGCAGCGGTTCTTCGGGGTGCCGTTCCCCGTCTGGTACCCCCTGGACGCCGACGGCGAACCCGTCTACGACTCCCCCGTGGTGCCTGAGGAGTCCACGCTGCCGGTGGACCCGGCGGCCGAACCCGCGCCCGGGTACACCGAGGACCAGCGCGGCGTGCCGGGCGGGTTCGCGGCCGACCCCGACGTCATGGACACGTGGGCGACGTCGTCGCTGACCCCGCTGCTGGCCGGCGGCTGGGAGCGCGACGGGGACCTGTTCTCCCGCGTGTACCCGATGGACCTGCGCCCGCAGGGCCAGGACATCATCCGCACCTGGCTGTTCTCCACCGTCGTGCGCTCGCACCTGGAGTTCGACGGGCTGCCGTGGCAGCGGACGGCGCTGTCGGGGTGGATCCTGGACCCGGACCGCAAGAAGATGTCGAAGTCCAAGGGCAACGTCGTCACGCCGCTGGGCCTGCTGGAGGAGTTCGGCTCCGACGCGGTGCGCTACTGGGCCGCCTCCTCCCGGCTGGGGACGGACGCGACGTTCGACACCGGGCAGATGAAGATCGGCCGCCGGCTGGCCATGAAGCTGCTCAACGCCTCGAAGTTCGTGCTCGGCCTCGGCGTCGAGCGCGGGACCACCGCCGACCCGGCCGCGGTGACCGAACCGATCGACGCCGCGGTCCTGGCGGGGCTGGCCACCGTCGTGACCCAGGCCACCGACGCGTTCGAGCGCTACGACCACGCCACCGCCCTGGACGTCACCGAGAAGTTCTTCTGGAACTTCTGCGACGACTGGGTGGAGCTGGTCAAGGACCGCGCCTACGGCTCGCGCGGCGAGGGCCCGGCCACCAGCGCGCGGGCGACGGCGGCGCTGACCCTGCGGACCCTGCTGCGGCTGTTCGCCCCGTTCCTGCCCTACGCGGCCGAGGAGGTCTGGTCGTGGTGGCAGGACGGCTCGGTCCACACCGCGCCGTGGCCCACGACGGGTGAGCTGGGTGCGGTGGACGCGGGCGCGACGCTCGTGCTGCCCGCCGCGGGGCAGGCGCTCTCGGCGCTGCGCAAGGTCAAGAGCGAGGCGAAGGTCTCGCAGAAGACGCCGCTGAGCGCGGCGACGATCTCCGGCCCGGCGCACCTCGTCGAGGCGGGCCGGCGCGCCGAGGCCGACGTGCTCGCGGCCTCGCGCGCCGCCTCGATCGAGTGGACCGTCACCGAGGGGGCCGAGGGGCTGACCGCGGTCGCGCAGATCGCGCCGACCGAGGGCTGACGCACCGCGGCCCCGTCCTCCCCCAGGGGAGGACGGGGCCGCGGTCGGCGCGGGGTCAGCGTGAGGTCGGCGTGGGGTCAGCGCTCGACGGTGCCCGCGATGAACGCCTCGACGCCGGCGCGGCCGGTCTCGTCGTCGCGCTGCTCCGGCGGGGACTTCATGAAGTAGGCCGAGGGGGACAGCAGCGGGCCGCCGATGCCGCGGTCCAGGCCGATCTTGGCGGCGCGGACGGCGTCGATGATGACGCCGGCGGAGTTCGGGGAGTCCCAGACCTCCAGCTTGTACTCCAGGTTCAGCGGGACGTCGCCGAAGGCCTTGCCCTCCAGGCGGACGTAGGCCCACTTGCGGTCGTCGAGCCACTGGACGTAGTCGCTGGGGCCGATGTGGACGTTGCGGGTGCCGAAGTCGGCCTCGACGTTGGAGGTGACGGCCTGGGTCTTGGAGATCTTCTTGGACTCCAGGCGGTCGCGCTCGAGCATGTTCTTGAAGTCCATGTTGCCGCCGACGTTGAGCTGGTACGTCCGCTCCAGCTTGATCCCGCGGTCCTCCAGCAGCTTGGCCAGGACGCGGTGGGTGATGGTCGCCCCGACCTGGGACTTGATGTCGTCACCGACGATCGGGACCCCGGCGTCGGTGAACTTCTGCGCCCACTCCGGGGTGCCGGCGATGAACACGGGCAGGGCGTTGACGAAGGCGACCTTGGCGTCGATCGCGCACTGGGCGTAGAACATCGCCGCGTCCTCGGACCCCACGGGCAGGTAGCAGACGAGGACGTCGGCCTTCGTCTCGCGCAGCGCGGCGACGACGTCGACCGGCTCGGCCGCGGACTCGCTGATCGTCTCGCGGTAGTACTTGCCCAGGCCGTCGAGGGTGTGGCCGCGCTGGACGGTCACGCCCGTGGCCGGGACGTCGCAGATCTTGACGGTGTTGTTCTCCGAGGCGCCGATGGCGTCGGCGAGGTCGAGACCGACCTTCTTGTCGTCGACGTCGAACGCGGCGACGAACTCCACGTCGCGCACGTGGTAGTCGCCGAACTGCACGTGCATGAGCCCGGGGACGGACTGCGACGGGTCGGCGTCGCGGTAGTAGTGCACGCCCTGGACGAGGGAGGCGGCGCAGTTGCCGACGCCGACGATCGCGACGCGGATGGGACCTGCCATCAGTGGTTCTCCTTCAGGGAGGGGTGGTGTTCGGCGGTGATGAGGCGTTCGAGCCAGTCGACCTCGCTGCGCACGGTCTCCAGACCGTGCCGCTGGGCCTCCAGGGCGTAGGAGTCGAGCTGGGCCTGGGTGCGCTCGATGGAGCGGTTCATCTGCTCCAGGCGTTCGAGCAGCCGGGTCCGGCGGCCCTCCAGGACGCGCAGCCGGGTGCGCGGGGCGACCTTGCCGAAGAGGGCGAAGTGGACGCCGAACGCGTCGTCCTCCCACGCCTCGGGCCCGGACTCCTCGAGCATCGTGCTGAGCCGGTCGCGGCCGTGGGCGGTGATCTCGTAGACGACGCGGGCGCGCTTGGGGCTGATGGTGCCCGGCAGGCGCTGCTCGGTCGTCTCGGTGACGCAGCCCCCGGCCTGCAGGGCGCGCAGCGCGGGGTACAGCGTCCCGTAGCTCAGGGCCCGGAACACCCCGAGGCGCTGGTCGAGCCGCTTGCGCACCTCGTACCCGTGCATCGGGCCGTCGGCCAGCAGCGCCAGGACCGCCAGCAGCACGACGTCGCCGCGTTTGCGGACCACGACCAACTCCCCCGTTGACTCCTCCACGATGCATCGGTTCGATGCATCTGTCCGGGACAGTAGGCGGCCGGGGCCGACCCGACAAGCCTCCCGACCCCGGCGTGTCCCGGGCCCCTGCCCCGCCGGGCGGGCGGGCCGGTAGGTTCCGGGGATGGTCAGTGGCCCCGCCGAAGCGCTGGAACGCGAACTCGCCGTGCTCCTGCGGCGCTCACGCGCCATCAACCGGGAGACCGCGCGCAGCGTGCACCCGGACCTGGAACCGGAGGCCTACAGCCTCCTGGTGCGCCTCGACGACGTCGGGGAGTCGCGCCCCTCGGACCTGGCCTCGTTCTTCGGCATCGGCAAACCGACGCTGTCCCGGCAGGTCCAGCTCCTCGAGCGCCTGGGCCTGGTCAGCCGCGAGGCCGACCCCACCGACGGGCGGGCCGTGCGCCTGACCCTGTCCCCCGACGGCCTGGAGAAGGTGCACGCCGCCCGCGCCGCCCGCCGGCAGCGGCTGCACACGCGGCTGGACGGCTGGCCCGAGAGCGACATGACGGCGCTCGCCGACCTGCTGCACCGCCTCAACTCGGCCATCTGAGCCCTCCCCCGCACCCCCGCGCCCGGACCCGGGCGCGGGGGTGCGGCGCGTGCGCCGGCCCACGACCTCGGGGTTGCATGGAGCAACCAACTCGTCCTATAGTTGCTTGCACACACCAACCGATCGAGTCGAGGTCGTCATGGCCACACCCCACGCGTGCGCCGCGCTCGTCGACGTGTTCCCGGACCTGCTCCGGGCCCGGCGATCCCTGGTGGGCACGCACAGCACCCCGGCGGTCGCGACCCTCGCCGTCGTCGTCCAGCACGGCCCGCTGCGCGTCAGCGAGGTCGCCGAGCACCTCTCCCTCGACCTGTCGACCGTGAGCCGGCAGGTCGGCCACCTCAAGCAGCGCGGACTGCTCACCTCCTACCCCGACCCCGCCGACGGCCGCTCCCACCGGTTGAGCATCACCCCGGCGGGTACGCAGGAACTGCGGACCGCCCGCCGCGCCGTCGTCGGCCGGCTCGTGGGCCACCTCGACGACTGGCACGACGAGGAGGTCGGCGACCTCACCCGGCTGCTGGGCCGCCTCGTCGCAGCGGTCGAAGCCCGTCCCGACCCGCCCCCCGACGCCGACCGGCAGACCGCCCGTCCCACCAGCCGCCCCACCACCCACCCGACCAGCCACCAGAAGCAGTTGCAGGGGAACGCATGAGCAGCACCACCGACGTCGACACGACGTCCACCACGGGCACCGGACCCGGTGGCCCCCCGAAGATGACCCACGCCCAGGTCCTGGAGGCCCTCTCGGGCCTGCTGCTGGGCATGTTCGTCGCCATCCTGTCCTCCACGGTCGTCTCCAACGCGCTGCCGCGCATCGTCAACGACCTGAACGGCACCGAGTCGGGCTACACCTGGGTCGTCACCGCGGCCCTGCTGGCCACCACCATCTCCACGCCCATCTGGGGCAAGCTGGCCGACCTCTTCTCCAAGAAGCTGCTCGTCCAGATCGCCCTGGTCATCTTCGTGGTGGCCTCGGCCATCGCGGGGCTGTCGACCAGCATGGGCATGCTCATCACCCTGCGGGTCTTCCAGGGACTGGGCGGCGGCGGTCTGCTCGCCCTCGCCCAGGTGATCCTCGCCTCGATGGTCACCCCCCGTGAACGCGGCCGGTACTCCGGCTACCTCGGGGCCACCTTCGCGCTCGCGACGGTCGGCGGGCCGCTCATCGGCGGTGTCCTCACCGAGCACCTGTCCTGGCACTGGTGCTTCTACGTCGGCATCCCGTTCGCCGTCATCGCCTTCATCGTGCTGCAGACCCGCCTGAAGCTGCCCCCGCAGCCCACGCGCGCGGTCTCGATCGACTACGTCGGCGCCGTGCTGCTCGCCGCCGGCATCTCCGCCCTGCTCATCTGGGTCTCCCTGGCCGGCAACCAGTTCGACTGGGCGTCGTGGTGGACCGTCGCCCTCGTGGCCGCCGGTGTCGTCCTGCTCGCCCTGGCCGTCCTCGCCGAGCACCGCGCCGCCGAGCCGATCGTCCCGCTGAAGTTCTTCCGCAACCCGACGATCGCCCTGTCGGCCGCGGCCAGCCTCTTCGTCGGCGTCGCGATGTTCGGCGCCACGATCTTCCTCAGCCAGTACTTCCAGCTGGCCCGCGGGGAGTCCCCCACCACGGCCGGCGTCATGACCATCCCGATGATCCTCGGGCTCTTCCTCGCCTCCACCGTCGCCGGGCAGTTCATCACCCGCACCGGCCGGTGGAAGGGCTGGCTGGTCACCGGCGGTGTCCTCCTGACGGCCGGGCTCGGCCTCATGGGCACCATCGAGTACGACACGAACTACTGGGTCGTCGCCCCGTTCATGGCCCTCATCGGCCTGGGCGTCGGGATGATGATGCAGAACCTCGTCCTGGCCGTGCAGAACGTCGTCGAACCCCGCGACCTCGGCTCGGCCAGCTCCTTCGTCGCCTTCGCCCGCAGCCTCGGTGGTGCCATCGGCGTCTCCGCGCTCGGCGCCGTCCTGGGCCACCGGGTCACCGACCACCTCGAGGACGGCCTGCGCGCCGCCCGCATCGACCCGGGCCAGGCCCTGGCGTCGATGGGCTCCTCGACCGGCGTCCCGGACCTGCGCGCGATCCCCGAGCCGGTGCGCTCGATCGTGCAGTCCGCCTACGGCTCCTCCATCGCCGACGTGTTCCTCATCGCCGCCCCCTTCGCGCTCATCGCCTTCCTCATCACGATCTTCTTCAAGGAACGCGCGCTGCGCACCGACGACGACGCGCCCGAGACCCCCGACCGCACCTCGGCCACGGCCGTCGCGGCCACGACGGGCCAGGAGGGCGTCGGCAGTGCGAGGATCGGCGGGACGGTCGAGCACACCGACGGCCGGCTGAGCGGCCAGGTGAACGGTCGCCCGCACCCCGACCGGGAGGAGATCCCCAGCGTGCCCGCCCAGTCCCCCCGCACCGACGCCGGCCTGTCGCTGTCCGGCACGGTCCGCCACCACGACCGGCGACCGCTGGTGGGTGCGGTCGTCACCCTCGCCGACCAGTCCGGGCAGCAGGTCGCCCGCACCAGCACCGGGGACGACGGTGCCTACTCCCTGGCGCTGCCGACCGGTGGCACCTACCTGCTGATCGTCGCCGCCGCGCACGTGGCGCCCTCGGCCACCCTCGTCGGCGTCGGGAACACCTCCGTCACCCGCGACGTCGTCCTGGCCGGCCGCTCGGCCATCACCGGCCGCGTCCTGGCGCACACGCCGCCGGAGGGCCCCGACGCCCACGAGGGCCGCACCACCGGCGTCCAGGGCGCCCTGGTGACCCTCACCGACGTCACCGGTGAGGTCGTCGGCTCCACCCGCAGCGACGGGGGCGGCGGGTACGCGTTCGACCAGCTCATGGGCGGCACCTACGTGCTGACCGCCCAGAGCCAGACGCACCGGCCGCTGGCCCGCAGCGTCGAGGTCCCGGACTCCGGGGCCCTGGCCTGCGACCTCGTCCTGACCGGTGGCGGGCGCCTCACCGGCACGGTCGTCGCCGCCAGCGACGGCCGGGTCCTGCGCGAGGCGACGGTGACGCTCGTGGACGCCGACGGCGAGGTGGTCGGCTCGGTCGTCACCGCCCCCGACGGCAGCTACGCCTTCGAGGACCTCGCCGGCGGCCACTACACGCTGACCGCCGCCGGGTACGCCCCGGTCGCCACGTCCGTCGACATCGAGGAGGACACCGTGTCCGCCGCCCAGATCACCCTCGGCGCCCGCGAGGGCGGCGCCACGCTGGACCTGACCCGGTTCGAGTCCCGCTCGGAGCAGCGGTGAGCCCGGACCCCTCGGCCCCCTCGGCCACGCCCCGGCAGACCGTCCCCGCGCCGGGGGTCACCGGGGAGGGACGCGTGCTGGACCGCGAGGGCTGGCCCGTCACGGGGGCCTCGGTGACGCTGCTGGGCGCCGACGGCACCCAGGTGGCGCGCGCGGTGACCGCCGGCGACGGCGGGTTCGCGCTCGCGGGGGTGCCCGCGGGGGCGGCGACCATGCTCGTCGCCGCCGCGGCCCACGAACCGCGCGCCACCAGCGTCGTGGCCCCGGGCGAGGGGTCCTGGCGGATCGGTGAGGTGCGGCTGCGCCGCCAGGGCGGCAGCGACGTGCCGCCGCCCGGCGTGTGGGCCATCGACGTCACGCACTCCTCGATCTCGGCCCGGGCCCACCACCTCGGCCTGGCCGCGGTGAACGGGCGGTTCACGGGCTTCTCCGGGGTCATCACCGTCCCCGAGGACGTGACCCGCGCGAGCGTGCAGGTCGAGATCGACGCCACGACGATCGACACCGGCAACGCCCAGCGCGACGAGCACCTGCGCTCGGCGGACTTCCTGGACACCGACCGGCACCCGACGCTGACCTTCACCGCGACGGGGGTCCAGCGCGGGGCCGACGGGTGGGTCCTGGCCGGCGACCTGACGCTGCTGGCCACGACGCGCCCGGTGCAGCTGCAGCTGTCCTACGCCGGCTCCGGCCCCGACCCCTGGGGCGGCACGCGCGCGGCGTTCTCCGCGACGACGGAGCTGCACCGCGACGACTTCACGATGAACTGGAACCAGGCCGTCGGCATCGGCGTGGCCGTCTTCGGCACGACGCTGAAGGTCCAGATCGACGTCGAGGCCGTCCTGCAGCAGTAGGCCGCGCGCGAGGGTCCCCCGGGACGCCCGAGAGCCCCGCACCGGACGGTGCGGGGCTCTCGGGCGTTCAGCGGCCGGCGACGGCCGGTCAGGCCGACTTCTCGCGGCGCTCCCGGGGGGACTTGCGGGCCGGGGCCTCGCGCGGGACGAGCGTCGGGTTGACGTTCTTGAGCACGACCTCGCGGGTCACCACGACGCGGGCGATGTCGTCGCGGCTGGGCACGTCGAACATCACCGGGAGCAGGACCTCCTCGATGATCGCGCGCAGACCGCGGGCACCGGTCCCCCGCAGGATGGCCTGGTCGGCCACGGCCTCCAGGGCGTCGTCGGAGAACTCCAGCTCCACGCCGTCCAGCTCGAACATCCGCTGGTACTGCTTGGCCAGGGCGTTGCGGGGCTGGGTGAGGATCTGCACCAGGGCGTCCCGGTCGAGGTTCTCCACGCTCGTGATGACCGGCAGGCGCCCGATGAACTCGGGGATGAGCCCGAACTTCATGAGGTCCTCGGGCATGACGTCGGCGAAGGACGGCTCGGCCTTCTTCTCCGTGGCCGACCGCAGCTGCGCGCCGAAGCCCAGGCCCTGCTTGCCCGAACGGGCCTCGATGATCCGGTCCAGACCCGCGAAGGCCCCGCCCACGATGAACAGGACGTTCGTGGTGTCGATCTGGATGAACTCCTGGTGCGGGTGCTTGCGCCCGCCCTGCGGCGGCACCGAGGCCGTGGTGCCCTCCAGGATCTTCAGCAGGGCCTGCTGCACGCCCTCGCCCGAGACGTCCCGCGTGATGGAGGGGTTCTCGGACTTGCGGGCGATCTTGTCGACCTCGTCGATGTAGATGATGCCCGTCTCGGCCTTCTTGACGTCGTAGTCGGCGGCCTGGATGAGCTTGAGCAGGATGTTCTCGACGTCCTCGCCGACGTAGCCGGCCTCGGTCAGCGCCGTGGCGTCGGCGATGGCGAAGGGGACGTTGAGCATCTTGGCCAACGTCTGGGCCAGGTACGTCTTGCCGCAGCCCGTCGGCCCGATGAGCAGGATGTTGGACTTGGAGATCTCGACGGCGTCCTCGCCGCGGGCCTTGCCGCTGCCGGCGGCCTCACCGACCTGGATGCGCTTGTAGTGGTTGTAGACGGCCACCGCGAGCGACTTCTTCGCCGTCGACTGGCCGATCACGTACTGGTCGAGGAAGTCGAAGATCTCCTTCGGCTTCGGCAGCTCCACCAGGCCCAGGTCGTTGGCCTCGGCGAGCTCCTCCTCGATGATCTCGTTGCAGAGGTCGATGCACTCGTCGCAGATGTAGACCCCTGGGCCCGCGATGAGCTTCTTGACCTGCTTCTGGCTCTTGCCGCAGAACGAGCACTTCAGCAGATCGCCACCGTCACCGATGCGTGCCACCGACGAATCCTCTCCTCGACGTGCGGGGTGCTGCCGCTACCGGACGCGAGGACCGGTCACCGGCCCGTCGCACCCCGCCGGTCCGACCCACGCTACCTGCCGGGTCCACCTCGCCCGACTCATTAGACGCTCCCGGGGGACACGGTGCCAGACCGGCCCCCCGGAAGCGTGGAATGACATCACTCACTGCTGCACACGAGTGACGCGAAGTGACCTCACAGGGAGGGGGCGGACGCCTTCCGGCTCGTCAGCACCTCGTCGATGAGGCCGTACTCCACGGCCTCGGTCGCGGTGAGGAACTTGTCGCGCTCGATGTCCTCACGGACCTGGTCGGCCGTGCGGTGGGAGTGGAACGCGAGCGTGCTCTCCAGCCAGGAGCGCATCCGCAGGATCTCGTTGGCCTGGATCTCCAGGTCGGAGGCCTGCCCGTAGTCCCCGCCGGCCATGGCCGGCTGGTGGATGAGGATGCGCGAGTTCGGCAGCGCGAACCGCTTGCCCGGGGCACCGGCGGCCAGGAGCACCGCGGCGGCCGAGGCGGCCTGACCCATGCAGTACGTCTGGATGTCGGGCCGGATGTACATCATCGTGTCGTAGATCGCCGTCAGGGCCGTGAAGGACCCGCCCGGGGAGTTGATGTACATGATGATGTCGCGCTCGGTGTCCTGGGACTCCAGGACGATGAGCTGGGCGATGATGTCGTCGGCCGAGGCGTCGTCCACCTGCACGCCGAGGAAGATGATGCGGTCCTCGAAGAGCTTGGTGTACGGGTCCGAGCGCTTCATGCCGTAGGAGGTGCGCTCCTCGAACTGCGGGAGCACGTACCGGGCGGACTGGTCGTAGGCCGGGTTGAGGCGGGCCTGCGGGTTGTGCGGGTTCATCGGGCGGTCTCCCCTCGAGGCGGTGAACGGCGGGCGGAACAGCTCAGGCACCGGTGCCGCCCCCGCCCTCGACCTCGCTGGTGTGGCCCACGACGTGGTCGATGAGCCCGTACTCCTTGGCCTGCTCCGCCGAGAACCAGCGGTCGCGGTCGGAGTCGCGGGTGATGGTCTCGAACGTCTGGCCCGAGTGCTGGGCGATGAGCTCGGCCATCTGCCGCTTCGTGGCGATGATCTGCTCGGCCAGGATCTTGATGTCCGAGGCCGAACCGCCCAGCCCGCCGAGCGGCTGGTGCATCATGATCTTCGCGTGCGGCAGCGCCGAGCGCTTGCCCGGGGCCCCCGCGCAGAGCAGGAACTGGCCCATCGAGGCCGCCATGCCGGTGGCGATCGTCGCCACGTCCGGCTTGATGTACTGCATGGTGTCGTAGATCGACATGCCGGCGGACACCGAGCCGCCGGGCGAGTTGATGTACATGAAGATGTCCGCGTCCGGGTCCTCCGCGGCCAGCAGCAGGAGCTGCGCGCAGATGGCGTTGGCCATGTCGTCCCGGACCTCGGTCCCGAGCCAGATGATCCGCTGCTGCAGCAGCCGCTGGTAGACGTTGTCGTCCAGGCCCATGCCCGGCTGACCCGTGCGGGCCTGCGGCGTCACCAGTCCCGGTGCGCTCAAGATCTCGCTCACGCTGTTCCCTGGCCCTCTCCTGGCGTCGACCACCCACCCCGGACGTGTCCGGGAGGGTCCGGCGGATGCTCCGCCGATCTCGATCGACCCTAACGCGCAGGCCCCGACGACCATGTCGGGGCAGGGCCCTTTTCGCTGTGGGCGCACCGGGTGCGGTGCGCCCACAGCGGCGGGGATCAGCTCTTGCCCGACTCCTGCGCCGGCTCCTGGTCGCCGACCTGCTCGGCCGCGGCCTGCTCGTCCTCACCGGTCGGGTCGACGGTCTCGCCGGCCTCGGTGGCGGGGCTCTCGACGGCCTCGTCCGCAGCCTCGTCCGTGGTCTCGTCGTCGCCGCCGACGAGCTCCTCGAGGTCGACCGCGTTGCCCGAGGCGTCCTTGACGGTGGCCTGCTCCATGGCGACCGCGAGCGCCTTGCGGCGGCGGACCTCGGAGACCATCGAGGGCACCTGGCCGGCGCCGTCGACCATCTGGACGAACTGGTTGGGGTCCATGCCGTACTGCTGGGCCTGCCCGACGAGGTACTCGATGAGCTCGCCCTGCTCGACGCCGATCTCCTCGCGCTCGGCGAGGGCGTCCAGCAGCAGCTGGCTGCGGATCGCCTGCTCGGTGGACTCGGCGATCTCGGCGCGGTGCTCGGCGTCCTCCAGGCGGCTCTCGCGCTCGAGGTGGGCGTGGATCTCGGCCTCGACGAGGGAGACCGGCACCGGCACCTCGACGACCTCGAGCAGCTTCTCCAGGACCTTGTCGCGCGCCTGCAGGCCCTGCTCGAACTTCTTGGACTGCTCGACCTGGGTCAGCAGGTCGGCCTTGAGCTCCTCGAGGGTGTCGAACTCGCTCGCGAGCTGGGCGAAGTCGTCGTCGGCCTCGGGCAGCACGCGCTCCTTCACCGACTGCACGGTGACGGTGATCTGCGCGTCCTGGCCCTGGCGGTCGCCGCCGGCCAGCGGGGCGGTGAAGGTGGTGGTGCCCTCGGCGGCGACACCGGTCAGGGCCTCGTCGAGCCCGTCGATCATGTTGCCCTGGCCGATGCGGTAGCTGATGCCCTTGGCGCTCTCGATCTCCTCGCCGTCGATCTCGGCGAGCAGGTCGATGGAGACGAAGTCGCCGTCGGCGGCGGCGCGGTCGACGCCGGTGAGGGTGCCGAAGCGCTCGCGCAGGGAGGTCAGACGGGTCTCGACCTCCTCCTGCGGCACCTGCAGGTCGTCGACCGTCACCTCGATGGTGGACAGGTCGGGCAGCTCCAGCGTCGGGCGGACGTCCACCTCGACGGAGAACTTCAGGTCCCCGCCGTTGGCCGGGTCCGGGGCCTGGGAGACGTCGACGGTCGGGGAGCCCAGGGGCAGGAAGTCCGAGGCCTCCACGGCCTGCTGGTAGAACTTCGGCAGCGCGTCGTTGACGGCCTCCTCCAGCACGACGGCACGGCCGAAGCGCTGGTCGATGACGCGCGGGGGCACCTTGCCCTTGCGGAAGCCGGGGACCTGCACCTGACCGGCGATCGACTTGTACGCCTTGTCGAGACTGGGCTTCAGCTCGTCGTAGCCGACCTCGACGGTGAACTTCACCCGGGTCGCGTTGAGGGTCTCGACGTCGCTCTTCACAGCAGGGGTCTCCTGGGGTCTCTCCGCGCACGGCGGAGGTCGTGGTCAGGCGTGCGGCACGCCGGGGCAGCCCCGGCGCACCGCGAAAGCGTAGCCGTCCGCGCCGGGGCCCATCACTGCACGACCGACCGCACGGTGGCCGGACGCGTGTCCGTCGGGGTACCCGGATTCGAACCGGGGGCCTTCCGCTCCCAAAGCGGACGCGCTACCAAGCTGCGCCACACCCCGCGCACCACCCCGCGGGCGGCACAGGCAGCAGGCTACCGCTCACGACCCGCTAGGCTGTCCTCCGAGGCGCACCACGAGAGCGTCTCGACCGCGTGGTCACCCGTGACCGCGTGCGGGCGTAGCTCAATGGTAGAGCCCTAGTCTTCCAAACTAGCTACGCGGGTTCGATTCCCGTCGCCCGCTCCAGGTCCGCGCAGCGGCCGGCTCCCCCGGGGACCGGCCGCTGCGTCGTCGTGGACCACCCCCTCGGTAGGGTCCGCGACATGCCGACCCCCGAGCAGACGGCCTTCCACGTCGTCGTGGCGCCCGACAAGTTCAAGGGGTCGCTGACGGCCACCGAGGTGGCGCGCACGATCGCCGAGAACTTCCGCGACGGCTTCCTGACCGTCTTCCTCGAGGTCACCCGGGCACGGGGGCTGGACACGACCGGGTGGGGTGTCGTCTCGACCACGCTCCCCGTCGCCGACGGCGGCGAGGGCACCGTCGAGGCCGCCGTCGGCTCCGCGGGCTTCCAGGCGGTGACCGTCCGCGTGGCCGGCCCCACCGGCGACCCCGTCGAGGCGACGTACGCGCGCGACGGGGACACGGCGATCGTCGAGATGGCGCAGGCGTCCGGCCTGGACCGGTTGCCGGGCGGCGCCCACGCCCCGCTGACGGCCTCCACCCGGGGCACGGGCGAGCTCGTGCGCCACGCCCTGGACGCCGGGGCCCGCGACGTCGTGCTGGCCGTCGGGGGCAGCGCGAGCACCGACGGGGGTGCGGGCCTCCTCACGGCGCTGGGTGGGCGGCTGCTGGACGCGGCCGGGGACGACCTGCCCGACGGCGGGGCCGCCCTGCTCGACCTGGACCGCGTCGACCTGTCCGGGCTGGACCGGCGGCTGGGGTCGACGGGGTTCACGCTGGCGGCCGACGTCGACAACCCGCTGCTCGGCCCGCGCGGCGCGGCGGCGGTCTTCGGGCCGCAGAAGGGGGCGAGCCCCGCGGACGTCGACCTGCTGGACCGGGCGCTGACGCGCTTCGCCGACGTCCTGGCGGCCGCCACGGGGACCGACGCCCGCGACACCCCCGGCGCCGGGGCGGCCGGCGGGGTCGGGTTCCTGGCCCTGGGGCTGCTCGGCGCCACCCGTCGCCCGGGGGTGGAGGTCGTCCTGGAGCTGGCGGGCTGGGAGCACCGGACCGTGGGCGCCTCCCTCGTCATCACGGGCGAGGGCAGCTTCGACGAGCAGTCCCTCGGCGGCAAGACGCCCGTCGGCGTCGCCGCGGCGGCGGCCCGCGTCCCCGCCCCCGTGGTCGTCGTCAGCGGCCGCCGGACCCTGCCCGAGGAGCGCTGGCGGGCCGCGGGGTTCACCGACGCCCGCGCGCTGACCGACCTCGAACCCGACCCCGCGGTGTGCGTGCGCGAGGCGGGCCGGCTGCTCGCCGAGCTGGCCGGGACCCTGGGCGCCGAGCACGGGGCCCGGGTCGCGGCGACGTGGACCGCGGACGGCCCCGGCGCCTGAGTCAGCCTGCGTCGCGCCACAGCAGCAGGGCGGTCCGGTCGTCGGCCTCCCCCGGCGCGACGTCGTCGACCAGACCCGCCAGGGCGCCCTGCCGGGCCCCCGGGGCCAGGGACAGCAGCCGCGCCACGAGCGCGCCGATCCCCTCGCCGAGGTCGACGTCGCGCTGCTCCACGACGCCGTCGGAGTAGACCAGCAGCGCGTCGCCGGGGGCGAGGGTGGCGCGCACGGCCGGGAACCGCGCGCCGGGGACCAGCCCCAGCGGCGGTCCCGTCGTCGTCTCGAGCAATTCGGCCTCGTGGGCCCCGTGCGCGTGCACCGCCGGCGGGTGCCCGGCCGAGGACACCGAGACCTCCCCGGAGGTGAGGTCGACGGCGACGTGCACCGCGGTCGCGAAGCCCTCGAACCAGCCCAGGCGCAGGACGTGGCGGTTGGCCGCGGGCAGGAACTCGTGCGGGGGCAGGGCCCCGAGCAGGCCGCCGAAGGCCCCGGACAGCAGGAGCCCGCGGCTGCCCGCGTCCTGCCCCTTGCCCGAGACGTCGACGAGGGCGACCTCCAGCCGCCGCCCCTGCAGGCAGGACAGCAGGACGTCGCCGGAGAACGCGTCGCCGTGGGCGGGGCGGACCAGCCCCTCGGCGTGCCAGCCCGGCGGCAGCGGCGGGAGCCGGCCCTGGGCGAGCAGCCGGTCGCGCAGGTCGACGAGCATCGCCTCACCGAGGTAACCGGTGAGGCCGAGCTGCTGACGGCCGCGGGCGAACTGCACGGCCATGAGGGTCGTGAGCACGATGACGACGACGAGGCTGGGGGTCACCGGCGGCCGGTGGTCGGCGCGCAGCACGATGGAGGCGAGCAGGGCCAGCACCGTGGCCCCGGCCAGGACGAGCACCGGGGTCAGGCGCAGGAGCAGCGCCCCGACGAGGACGAGCGGGACGACCGACGTCAGCGGGACGGTGCCGGTGCGCGCGGAGGCGGCTCCGACGGCCAGGACCAGCAGCACCAGGACGGTCGCTGTCGGGCGCTGCGGGGGCCGCTCCAGCAGCCGCCGCAGCGCCGCGCGAGAGCCTGGACTGAGACCGGGCCGGGTGGCCCGGCGGGGGGCGGACCGCTGCACGCCCGCATCCTAGGATCGACACAGCGTATCTAGGTAATTACCGGAAGTGACTGCTCCGGTTGTCCGGACGCACGCCCCGCGCCCCGGGGCCGGCGGCTCGGCCGGTCAGGCGCCGGGCAGCGCGGGCAGCTCGCCCGTGCGCGCGTACTCCTCGAGCATCGCGATGCGCCGGACGTGGCGCGGGTCCTGGGAGAACGGGGTGGCGAGGAAGGTGTCCGCCAGCGCGGTGGCCTCCTCCAGGGTGTGCATCCGGGCCCCGATGCCGATGCACTGGGCGTCGTTGTGCTCACGGGCCAGGCGGGCGGTGTCCACCGACCAGGCCAGCGCGCAGCGGATGCCCGGGACGACGTTCGCGGCGATCTGCTCGCCGTTGCCGGACCCGCCGATGACGATGCCCAGGCTGCCCGGGTCCTGCGCCACGGCGTGCGCGGCGCGCAGGACGAACGGCGGGTAGTCGTCCTGCCCGTCGTAGACCGGGGCGCCGTGGTCGACGACGTCGTGCCCCTGCTCGCGCAGGTGGGCGACGAGGTGCTCCTTGAGCTCGAAACCGGCGTGGTCGGTGCCGACGTGGACGCGCATGGGGTCAGCTTGGCAGCCCGGTGCGACGATCGCGCCGTGGGGTCGGGCGAGGGGTCGGGCGAGGGGTCGGGCGTGGTCGTGCTGGGGGTCGACGGACGCCGCGGCGGGTGGGCCGTCGCCGTCGTCGAGGGCGGCCCGGACCGGGCGCGGGTGCTCCGGTGGGTGACCCTGCCCGGCCAGGACGCCAGGCCCGTCCTGGACCTCGCCCGGCGGCACGGCGCCACCGCCGTCGGGCTCGACGTCCCGGTGGGGCTGCCGGCGCACGACTGGCGGCCGGTGGACCTGCTGGCCAAGCGGGCCCTGGGACGCGCCCACGCCCGCGTCTTCCTCGTGCCGCCGCGGGCCGTCCTGCACCAGCCGGACTACGCCACCGCCCGCGCCCGGTGCCGCGACCTGCTCGCCGGCCGGGGCCTGTCGGCCCAGACGTGGGGGCTGCGGGGCCCGGTGCTGGCCCTCGACGAGGCCCTGGCGGCCGACCCGGGCGCCCGTGGGCTCGTCGTGGAGACGCACCCGGAGCTGTCCTTCGCCGCGATGACCGGGGGCGTCCTGCCCTCGAAGAAGACCCCCGCCGGTCGCGCGGCGCGCGAGCGCGCCCTGGCCGGGTGGGCGCAGGGGCCACCGGCCCCACCGGGTGACGACCACCTGGACGCGGCCGCGTGCGCGTGGTCGGCGCTGCGGTGGGCGCGCTGGCCGCCCGGGGGCACCGCGCGCGTCCTCGTCGGGCAGGAGGACGAGCGCGGGCTCCCGATGCGGATCGTCGTCTGAGCCCGCCGGGCGTCAGTCGAAGACGGGGCCCTGCGTGCGGGTGCGCTTGAGCTCGTAGAACCCGGGCACCCCCGCGACGAGGACGCACCCGTCCCAGAGCCGGCCCGCGGTCTCACCGCGGGGGGTCGGCGTCACGACGGGCCCGAAGAAGGCCACGTCGTCGAAGGCCACGACCGGGGTGCCGACGTCCTCGCCCACCTTGGTGATCCCCTCGGTGTGGGAGGCGCGCAGCTCGGCGTCGTAGGTCGAGGAGTCGGCGGCGGCGGCCAGGTCGGCGGGAAGCCCGACCTCGGCCAGCGCCTCGGCGATGACCGCGTCGAAGTCCTGCCGGCCCCCGGGGTGGATGCGCGTGCCCATCGCCGTGTAGAGGGGCAGGACGACCTCCTCGCCGTGCAGGAGGCGGGCCGCCGTCACCACGCGCACCGGGCCCCAGCCCTTGGCCATGCGCTCGCGGTAGTCCTCGGGCAGGTCCCGGCCCTCGTTGAGGACCGACAGGCTCATGACGTGCCAGCGCACGGAGATGTCGCGGACCTCCTCGACCTCCAGCATCCAGCGGGAGGTCATCCACGCCCACGGGCACATCGGGTCGAACCAGAAGTCGGCCTGGGCCTTGCTCTGCGCACCCGTCGGCGCACCGGTCTGCTCGGTCGTCTGCGTCGTCATGCCTCCATCGTCCCCCCGGGGCCCGGCACCCGGTTGCAGGGGGCGCCGTCGCGGCGGCGTGGCAGAGTCGTGCGCGACACCGGCCGCCGCGGGCGGGTCCGGACGACGAGGAGAGGACGTGCAGTGCCTGGCGAGAACCTGACGCGCGAGGAGGCCCGGACCCGGGCGGACCTGGTGCAGGTCGAGCACTACGAGGTGGACCTGGACCTGACGACGGGCCCGGAGACGTTCCGCTCGACCACGACGGCGCGGTTCACGGCCACCCCGGGCGCCTCGACGTTCATCGACCTCATCAGCGCCGCGGTGCACGAGGTCGTCCTCAACGGCACGGCCCTGGACGTGGCGGCCGTGAACGACGGCGTGCGGATCCGGCTCGACGGCCTGGCCGCCGAGAACGAGCTGCGCGTCGTGGCCGACTGCCGCTACATGAACACCGGCGAGGGGCTGCACCGGTTCGTCGACCCGGTCGACGACGAGGTGTACCTGTACTCGCAGTTCGAGGTCGCCGACTCCCGCCGCGTGTACGCGGTGTTCGAGCAGCCCGACCTCAAGGCCGAGTTCACCTTCGCGGTCACCGCCCCCGGGCACTGGCGCGTCGTGTCGAACTCCCCGGTGGCCCGGCGCGAGCCGGTCGAGGCCGGCACCCGCTGGACCTTCGAGCGCACCCCGCGGCTGTCGTCGTACGTGACCGCGGTCATCGCCGGCCCGTACGAGGGTTCGGAGGACTCCCTGGTCTCCTCCGACGGCCGGACGATCCCGCTGGGCGTCTACTGCCGCAAGTCCCTCGCCCAGCACCTGGACGCCGACAACGTCGTGCGCGCCACGAAGCAGGGGTTCGAGTTCTTCGAGCGCGAGTTCGACCGCCCCTACCCGTTCGCCAAGTACGACCAGGTGTTCGTGCCGGAGTTCAACGCCGGCGCCATGGAGAACGCGGGCGCGGTCACGTTCGTCGAGAGCTACGTCTTCCGCTCCAAGGTCCCGCAGGCCACGGTGGAGCGCCGCGTCGTCACGGTGCTGCACGAGCTGGCGCACATGTGGTTCGGCGACCTCGTGACGATGCGCTGGTGGAACGACCTGTGGCTCAACGAGTCCTTCGCGGAGTTCGCCTCCACGCTGGCCGCGGCCGAGGCGACGGAGTGGAAGGGGTCGTGGACCACCTTCAACTCCCTGGAGAAGTCCTGGGCCTACCGCCAGGACCAGCTGCCGACCACGCACCCGATCGTCGCCGAGATCAACGACCTCGAGGACGTCGAGGTCAACTTCGACGGCATCACCTACGCCAAGGGCGCCAGCGTGCTCAAGCAGCTCGTGGCCTACGTCGGCCGCGAGGAGTTCCTGGCCGGGGTGCGGGCGTACTTCGCCCGGCACGCGTTCGGCAACACCGAACTCGTCGACCTCCTGCGCGAGCTCGAGGCCACCTCCGGGCGGGACCTGTCCGCCTGGTCGCGCGAGTGGCTGGAGACCGCGGGCGTGGCGACGCTGCGCCCGGTCGTGGAGACCGACGCCGACGGCACGGTCACCGCGGCCCGGCTGCTGCAGGAGGCCCCCGCGGACCACCCGCACCTGCGCGCGCACCGCATCGCGCTGGGCTGCTACGACCTGCGCGACGGCAGCTTCGAGCGCACCGACCGCATCGAGCTGGACGCCGCCGGCGCGAGCACCGAGCTGCCCCAGCTCCTCGGCCGCGAGCGCCCGGACCTGCTGCTGGTCAACGACGACGACCTCGCCTACGCCAAGATCCGGCTCGACGACGTCTCGCTGGCCACGGCGCTGCAGCACCTGGACGCGTTCCGCGACTCCCTGCCCCGCTCGCTCGTGGCCGCGGCCCTGTGGGACATGACCCGCGACGGGGAGTCCCCCGCCCGCGACTACGTCGACCTGCTGCTGACGACCCTGCTGCCCGGGGACGCCGCCCGGGCCGACTCCACCGTCGCCCTCGTGCTGCTGCGCCAGCTCACGACGACCGTCGAGCTGTACACGGCCCCGGCCAACCGCGAGGAGGTACGCGCCCGCACGGCGAGCACCCTGCTGGAGCTGCTGCGCGCGGCCGCCCCCGGCAGCGACACCCAGCTGCAGTTCGCCCGCGCGTTCGCCGCGGCGGCCCGCAGCCCCGAGCACCTCGCCGTCGTCGCGGGCCTGTACGACGGCTCGCAGGGCATCGACGGCCTCGAGGTCGACGCGGACATGCGCTGGTCGCTGCTCACCGCCCTCGTCGCCGGTGGCGTCCTGGAGGCGGGGGCCGTCGAGGCCGAGCTGGAGCGGGACGCCACCGCGACCGGCCAGCGCTCGGCGGCCGCGGCCCGGGCGGCGGTCCCCACCGCCGAGGCCAAGCAGCGGGCGTGGGCCGACGTCGTCGAGCGCGGGGACCTGCCGAACGCGGTGCAGGCCTCCGTCATCGGCGGGTTCTCCCGCGTCCACGACGACGAGCTGCTCCGGCCGTTCGTGGAGCCCTACTTCGGCGCGCTGCGCACGGTGTGGGCCGAGCGGACCAACGAGATGGCCCAGCAGATCGTCACCGGGCTGTACCCGGTGGAGCTGGCCGACCAGGCCCTCCTGGAGCGCACCGACGCGTGGCTGGAGGCCGAGGCGGACGCGCCGCCGGCGCTGCGCCGGCTGGTGCTGGAGAACCGCGACGGCGTGGCCCGTGCGCTGCGGGCCCAGGAGCGCGACGCGCAGTAGTCCCGGGACGTCCCACGGACGAGGCCCGCTCCCGCGGTGGTGGACACCACCGCGGGAGCGGGCCGTCGTCGGTGGTGGTCCCGGACGGCCCGTCGGGCACGCCCGTCGGGACCGCCCGTCAGGGACGCAGGGCGCTCTCGACGGTCCGGGCCAGGGACCGGGCGCGGGCGTCGCCGGCGAGGTCGTCCAGCAGCACGACCTCCCCGTCCGGGCCCGTCAGCGGCATCCGCCAGTTCGGGTACTCCTCGGACGTGCCGGGCTGGTTCTGGGTGCGCCGGTCGCCCACGGCGTCGACGAGGGCGACGCCGACCATGAGCGAGGGCGAGAGCGCCAGGTAGCGGTGCAGCGCCTCGACGGTGGCCTGCTCGCCGGCGCCCTCGGCCAGCAGCCCGCGGTCGCGGACCAGCCCGAGGATGCGTTCCTGCTCGGCCTCGTCCTGGGCGCGCTCCTCGGCGACCGGGCGGGTCAGCAGGCCGAGCCGGTCGCGCAGGGCGACGTGCTCGTGGGCCAGGTAGCCCGCGGTGGGCGGCAGGTCGTGGACGGTGACGCTGGCCAAGGCCAGTTCGCGGTAGGCCTCCGGGGCCCTGGGGTGTTCCCCGTCGTACTCGAACCACAGGACGGCGCTGCCGAGGATGCCGCGGTCGGCGAGGTAGTCGCGCACCCACGGTTCGACGGTGCCGAGGTCCTCGCCCACGAGGACCGCCCCGGCCCGCTGGGCCTCCAGGGCCAGGATCCCGATGAGGGCGTCGTGGTCGTAGCGCACGTAGGTGCCGGCCGAGGGGTCGGCGCCCCGGGGGATCCACCACAGGCGGAACAGGCCGATGACGTGGTCGACGCGCAGGCCGCCGGCGTGCCGCAGGATCGTGCGGACCATGTCGCGGAACGGGGCGTAGGCGATCTCGGCGAGCTGGTCGGGCCGCCACGGCGGCTGGCTCCAGTCCTGGCCCTGCTGGTTGAACGCGTCCGGCGGGGCCCCGACGGTGACGCCGTGGGCGAGGGCGTCGCCCAGGGACCACACGTCGGCACCGTCGGGGTGCACGCCGACGGCGAGGTCGTGGACGATCCCCGGGCCGGTGCCGGGGGCCGTGGCGGCGTCCTGGGCGGTGCGCAGCTGCTCGTCGCACTGCCACTGCAGCCAGCGGTGGAAGTCGATGCGCTCGGCCAGTTCCGCCACGAGCCCGCTGTCGGCGGCGGCCTGCGGCGTGGCCGCCTCCGCGGGCCAGTCGGCGGTGGGCAGGCCGAAGCGCTCGGCCAGGGCGCACCACGTCGCGAACCCCGACAGGCCCGGTTCCTCCGAGGCCACGTAGCGGCGGAAGGCGGCCTCGCGCGCGGCGGTGCGCCCGTGGGCGTGGACGATCTCCAGGGCCTGGCGCTTGGCGGCCCAGGCGGCGTCGCGGTCGATCTCGGAGCTGTCGTGCACGGCGGGGCGCACGCCGGCGGCGAGGCGTTCGACGCGGGCGCGGTCCGGCGCTGAGAGGTAGGCGACCTCGTGGACGTCCTCGACCCGCAGGTACAGCGGGTTGACGAACCGCCGGGTCGTGGGCAGGTACGGGGAGGCCTCCATCGGCGGGACCGGCTGCGCCGCGGCCAGGGGGTTGACCAGGACCCACCCGGCGCCCTGGTCGGCGGCGACCGCGGACAGCTCGGCGAGGTCGGCCAGGTCCCCGACGCCCCACGAGCGCGAGGAGCGCACCGAGTACAGCTGCGTCTGGTAGCCCCAGCTGCGGCCGGTGCGCAGCGCGGCCGGCAGCTCCAGGACGTCGGGGGTGACGACCACGGGGCAGCGGAACTCGCCCTCGGGGGTGCGGGCGGTCAGCACGTGCCAGCCCAGGGGCAGGTCGTCGGGCAGCTCGAAGGTGGCCCGGCCGGTGAGCCGGCCGTCGACGCGCACGGGGTCGACCCAGCGGTCGAGCTGGCGCAGCGGCGCCCACCCCTGGTCCTCCTCCAGCTCGACGGTGACGCCGACGGGGTCGCCGTGGGCCACGTGCACGGGCACGGGGTGGGCCCGGCCCTCGCGGGCCACGACCACGGGCGGCAGGACGCGGCGCCAGGGCCGCAGCTTGACCTCCCGCAGGGCCTCGCGGACGGCGTCGCGGGAGGAGACGTCCAGACCCATCGCCGCCAGGACGGCCGTCACGGTGGCGGCCGGGACGGTCGTCTGCCGTCCCCGCCAGTCGGTGAAGGTCGTCGCGACCCCGCAGGCCGTCGCGAGGTCGGTGAGCTCGGAGCCCAGCTCGGCGGTCGGTGCGTCGGTGGCCACGGGCCGACTGTGCCAGACCCGGTCGGCGACGGCGCGTCCGAGCGCCGGGCCGCCGTGGACGTCCCCGGCGGGGGCCGGGAGGAGCCTGTGGAGCCCGCACCCGGGGGTCCCCGCCCCGACCTAGGCTGGTTCCCCATGGACACCCAGCCGCCCCCCGCCCACCCGCCCGCGGGGCCGGGGCCCGACGTGGCGCCGCGCCTCGACCTCGTCGAGGACGTCCACGGCGTCCCGGTCGCCGACCCCTACCGCTGGCTGGAGGACCCCGCCGACCCGCGCACGCGGGCCTGGTCGCAGTGGCAGGACGAGGCGTGGGAGGGCTGGGCCGCGCGGCTGCCGGGCCGGTCGGGCCTGGAGCGCCGGGTGCGCGAGCTCATGGCGACGGGGTCGGTGGGCACCCCGGTGCACCGGGGCGAGCGGGTCTTCCGGACCCGGCGCGACCCCGACGCCGAGCACGGCGTGCTGACGGTCACGGACCCGGGCGCACCCGCGCGGGTACTGGTGGACCCGGTGGCCCTGGACCCCTCGGGCACGACGACGCTGGACGCGTGGCGGCCCGACGTCGAGGGCGACCTCGTCGCCTACCAGCTCTCCGAGGGCGGCAGCGAGGAGAGCGTCCTGCGCGTGCTGGACGCGACGACGGGTGAGGTCGTCGACGGCCCGATCGACCGGGCCCGCTACTCCCCCGTCGCCTGGCTGCCCGCCCGCGAGGGCGTGCGCTCCTTCTACTACGTGCGCCGGCAGCCGCCGGGGTCCGTGCCCGAGGGCGAGCGGCAGTACCACCGGCGGGTGCACCTGCACGTCGTGGGCACCGACCCGGACACCGACGTCGAGGTCTTCGGCGCCGGCCGCGCGATGACGAACTACTACGGCGTGTGGACCTCCCGCGACGGCCGCTGGCTCGTCGTCACGGCCGCCGAGGGCACCGCCCCGCGCAACGACGTGTGGATCGCCGACCTCGCCGGCGCAGACCCGGCCCGCCCGCAGTTCCGGTCCGTGGTCGAGGGCCGGGACGCGAGCACGAGCGCCTGGGTCGGCCGGGACGGGCGGCTGTACCTGTTCACCGACCTCGACGCCCCGCGCGGTCGCCTGGCCGTGACCGACCCGGCGACGCCGGGGGTGGAGCACTGGAGCGACCTCGTCCCGCAGGCCGACGCGCTGCTGGACGACGTCGCCGTCCTGGACGGCCCGGAGCTGCCCGGGCCGCTGCTCGTCGTGGGCTGGACCGAGCACGCGGTCAGCTCCCTCACCGTGCACGACCTCGCCACGGGCGAGCGGCTGGAGGGGGCGGCGGGCCGGCTCGACCTGCCCGGGGCGGGCGCGATCGGCGGGCTCGTGGGCCGGCCCGAGGGCGGGCACGAGCTGTGGTTCGCCTACACCGACACCACGACGCCCGCGCACGTGTGGCGCTTCGACGCCCGCACCCGCGATCTCGCGGTGGAGGCGGCCCCGCCGGGGGCGGTGCAGGTCCCCGCCGTGGTGAGCCGGCTGCTGGAGTACCCCAGCGCCGACGGCACGCTCGTCCGGCTGCAGGTGACCGCGCGCGCCGACCTGCTGGGGGAGGACGGCGTCCCGCGCACACCCGCGCCGACGATCCTCTACGGCTACGGCGGGTTCGGCATCAGCCTGTCCCCGCACTACGCCCCCGACGCGCTCGCGTGGGTCGAGGCCGGCGGCGTGTACGCCGTGGCGAACCTGCGCGGCGGCGGGGAGGAGGGCGAGGACTGGCACCGGGCCGGGATGCGCGGGCGCAAGCAGAACGTCTTCGACGACTTCCACGCCGCGGCCCGGTCCCTCGTCGACCGCGGGTTCACGACGCCGGCGCAGCTGTGCGTGCACGGCGGCTCGAACGGGGGCCTGCTCGTGGGCGCCGCGCTGACCCAGGAGCCGGGGCTGTTCGCCGGCGTCGTGTGCTCGGCGCCGCTGCTGGACATGGTCCGCTACGAGCTGCACGGCCTCGGTGCGACGTGGAGCGATGAGTACGGCACGGCGGCCGAGGCCGAGGAGTTCGGCTGGCTGCACGCCTACTCCCCCTACCACCGGGTCGTGGAGGGCACGGCGTACCCGGCCGTGCTGTTCACGGTCTTCGACGGCGACAGCCGCGTGGACCCGCTGCACGCGCGCAAGCTGTGCGCCGCGCTGCAGCACGCGACGTCCTCGGACCCGGCGCAGCGGCCGGTGCTGTTGCGCCGGGAGAGGGACGTCGGGCACGGCGCACGCTCGGTCTCGCGCAGCGCCGGGCTCGTGCGTGACACCCTCGCGTTCGCGGCGCGGGCCACCGGTCTGCCGCTGACCCACCTCGACGAGCAGGTCTGAGGACCTGAGAAGGAGTTGTCCCACCTCGTGCTGGACTCGATCACGCAAGCCCTCGACAGCAGCGTGGCGGAGGAGGCCCAGGCCGGCGCGCAGGGCGTCGTCGCCTTCCTGCTGGACAAGCCGCTCAAGGTCGTCGTCATCCTGCTGGTGTGCTGGATCGCGCGGTTCCTGGCGCTGCGGCTCATCGGCCGCGTCGCCTCGGGCATCTCGACCGGGGCCGGCAGGCTCGGCGGCGGCCGGCGCAACGGCCTGCTGGAGTCCTCCCCGCTGCTGAACGAACGGCGCCAGCAGCGCGCCGAGACCCTGGCCTCGGTGCTCAAGAGCACGGTGACGTTCGTGCTGGGGATCCTGGCCATCCTCATGGTGCTCGACACCGTCGGCATCGCCATCGCCCCGTTCCTGGCCTCGGCCGGGATCGCCGGGGTGGCCCTGGGCTTCGGGGCCCAGGCCCTGGTGAAGGACTTCCTGTCCGGGATCTTCATGCTCGCCGAGGACCAGTACGGCGTCGGGGACGTGGTCGACCTCGGGGACGCCAGCGGCACGGTCGAGGCGGTCGGGCTGCGGGTGACGCGGTTGCGCGACGTGAAGGGCACCGTCTGGTACGTGCGCAACGGCGAGATCCTGCGGGTCGGCAACCAGAGCCAGGGCTGGGCCCGGGCCGTCCTGGACGTCTCGGTGGCCTACGGGGAGGACCTCACGCACGCGCAGCGGGTGCTGCAGCGGGTCGCCGACGACCTCGTGGCCGAGGAGGCGTGGAAGGAGCTCGTCGTGGACGCCCCCGAGGTGTGGGGCGTGGAGCAGATGGGCGCCGACGGCATCGTGCTGCGCCTGGTCGTGAAGACGAAGCCGCTGCAGCAGTGGGCCGTGCAGCGCGAACTGCGGCGCCGGACCAAGGCCGTGTTCGACGCCGAGGGCATCGAGTTCCCCTTCCCCCAGCGCACGGTGTGGCTGCGCCACGACGACGAGCCGCGCCAGGTGGCCCCGCCGGCGCAGCGCTCGGCCGCCCTCGACCGGCAGCCGCCCCCGCCCAGCGAGGCGGACGTCGCCCGGGACGACGCCGCGGCCGCCGATCCGGCGCGGATCGACCGGGGGGTGTGAGCCGCCGGAGGAGTCGGCTCGCGCGCCGGGGCACCCGCTCCGAGACTGGTCGCCATGAGCGAGCCCTCCTCCGACGAGCACCGCCCCTCCCCCGACGACGTCCTGGCCGGGAACGGGCGGCTGGCCCTGGTGACGGGGGTCACGGGGTACATCGGCGGCCGGCTCGTGCCCGAGCTGCTGCAGGCCGGGTTCCGCGTGCGCGCCCTGGCCCGCCGGCCCGAGCGGTTGCGCGACCGGCCGTGGATCGACGACGTCGAGGTGGTGGCGGCCGACGCCTCCGACCGCGACCAGGTGGCCGCGGCCATGGAGGGCGTCGACGTCGCCTACTACCTGATCCACGCCATGAGCGGGGGCTCTTCGTTCGCGGCGAAGGACCGGCGCACGGCCCGCACGTTCGCGCGGGCGGCGGCCGACCAGGGGGTGCGGCGGATCGTCTACCTCGGCGGGCTGCACCCGGAGGACGAGGACCTGTCGACGCACCTGGAGTCGCGCCGGGAGGTCGGGGAGATCCTGCTGGACGCCCCGGTCCCGGCGACGGTGCTGCAGGCGGCGGTCATCCTCGGCTCGGGCTCGGCCAGCTTCGAGATGATGCGGTACCTCACCGAGCGCCTGCCCGTCATGGTGTGCCCGGCGTGGGTCTACAACCGCATCCAGCCCATCGCCGTGCGCGACGTCCTGCGCTACCTCGTGGGCTCGGCCTCGATGCCCGAGGACGTGAACCGGACCTTCGACGTCGGCGGTCCCGACGTCGTGACGTACCTGGACATGATGCGCGGGTACGCCGAGGTGGCGGGCCTGCCCAAGCGGCACGTCCTGCCGGTGAAGGTCATGTCCCCGCGCCTGTCCAGCCACTGGGTCGGCACGATCACCCCCGTGCCCGGGTCCATCGCCCGCCCGCTGGTGGAGAGCCTGGTCCACGAGGTCGTGTGCAAGGAGAAGGACGTCGAGCGCTACGTCCCCGACCCCCCGCAGGGCCTGACCCCGTTCCGCCGCGCGCTCCAGCTCGCCCTGACGCGCATCCAGGAGGCCGACGTGACGACGCGCTGGAGCTCGGCGTCGGTGCCCGGGGCCCCCAGCGACCCGCTGCCGACCGACCCGGACTGGGCCGGCGGCAACCTCTACGTCGACGAGCGCACGACCGTCGTGGACGCCTCCCCGCGCGAGCTGTGGCAGGTGCTGGAGGGCATCGGCGGTGAGCAGGGCTGGTACTCCTGGCCGATGGCCTGGGCGGTGCGCGGGGTGATGGACCGGTTCTCCGGGGGGCCGGGGCTGCGCCGGGGCCGACGTGACCCGCGGCACCTCATGGTCGGCGACGCGGTCGACTGGTGGCGCGTGGAGGAGCGCCACCAGGACGAGCTGCTGCGCCTGCGCGCGGAGATGAAGCTGCCCGGCCTGGCCTGGCTCGATCTGCGCGTGGGCCGGGACCCGGTGGGGCGCACGCTGTTCCAGCAGCGGGCCCTGTTCCACCCCAAGGGCCTGGCCGGTCAGGCGTACTGGGCGGCCATCAGCCCGTTCCACGGCGTCGTCTTCGGGGGCATGCAGCAGAACGTCAAGGAGGCCGCCGAGGCCCTGGCCCGCCGGCACGCGGACGACGCCCCGGAGTCGGCCGACGTGCGCCCGGGGGCGACACTGGTGCGGTGAGCCCCGACCTGCCGTTCGTCCGCCCGCAGAACCTCATCGGGCGCACGCCCGCGGGGCCGGACGGTGGGACGCGGACCTTCTACGACGAGGTGGGCGGGCACGAGACGTTCGTCCGCCTCGTCGACGTGTTCTACGACGGGGTCGGCACCGACGACGTGCTGCGGCCCATGTACCCCGAGGCCGACCTCGGCCCGGCCAAGGAGCGCCTGCTGCTGTTCCTGGAACAGTACTGGGGTGGTCCGACGACGTACTCCGAGCAGCGCGGTCACCCGCGGCTGCGGATGCGGCACGCGCCGTTCAAGGTCAACCCCGACGCGCGGGACCGCTGGCTGCGGCACATGCGCGCCGCGGTGGAGTCGCTGGGGCTGCCGCCCGCGCAGGAGGGGGTCCTGTGGGACTACCTCGACCGCGCGGCGCACAGCATGCTGAACACCTTCGAGGACTGAGCGCGTCGTCACAGCGGGCTGACGCGCACCCCCGCCGCGTCGGCCTCGACGAGGGAACGGTCCGGCACGTCCTCCCAGCGGGGGTCGTCGTCGTGGGGTTCGCTGGCCACGACGACCCCGTCGTCGGTGCGCAGGACGCTGAGGGTGTCCCCCCAGGCCGTCGCGACGAGCCGGGTGCCGTCGGCGGCCAGGACGTTCAGGCGCGCGGTGGGGTCGGCCTCCCCCGCGGCGCGCACGCGCGGCCCGATCTCCTCGGGGGCCTGCAGCAGCCAGGCGGCCAGCACGGCGGAGTCGCACACGGACTCCGCCACCGGCCAGGCGTCCGCGGGCAGCACGGACCGGTCGAGGCGGCCGTTGTGCGACAGCGCCCAGGCGCCGGCGACGAACGGCGCGCAGGCCGTCTCGTCCGCCGGCATCCCCACGGTGGCGTCCCGGACCGCGCCCAGCACGCAGCCCGAGGCCACGTGCGGGGCGACGGAGGCGAGCGAGGCGTCGGCCCACAGCGGGGCCGCGCGACGCCACCGGGCGGGGCCGGGACCGGCGCCGGTCCACCAGGCGGCGCCCCAGCCGTCGGCGTTGACCGTCCCGTGCCGCTGCCGCCGCGGGGCCCAGCTCTGCTGCAGCAGACCGTGCGGGCGTTCCAGCAGCAGGTCGGCCAGGGTCCGCTCAGCCCCCAGCCACGCCGTGTGCCGGCACACGCTCAGGCGTCCCAGGCCAGGCGGACGCCGGTGAAGATCTGCCGGCGCACCGGCCAGTCCCAGTTCCGGAACGAGGGGCGCACCGAGACGGGCGTGCTGGCCCAGGACCCCCCGCGCAGCACGCGGTAGCCGCCGCCGAAGAACGGTGCGGAGTAGGTGTCGTAGAGCATCGGGGAGAACCCCGGCCACGGCGCGAACTCCGAGGACGTCCACTCCCACACGTCCCCCATGAGCTGCTCGACGCCGTAGGCGCTGGCCCCGGCCGGGTACGCCCCGACCTGCGCGGGCCCGAGCGCGTCGCCCCCGAGGTTGGCGCGCTCGGGCGTCGGCGCCTCCTGCCCCCACGGCCAGCGGCGCCGCCGGCCCAGGGCCGGGTCCCAGGCGCACGCCTTCTCCCACTCGACCTCACTGGGCAGCCGCGCCCCGGCCCACCGCGCGAACGCCTCCGCCTCGTGGCAGTCCACGTGCTGCACGGGCGCGGCCGGGTCGAGGGCCACCTCGGTGGCGAACCGCCGCTGCGTCCAGCCGCCGGCGCCGTCGCGGGCCCAGCCGAGCGGGGTCGTGATGCCCTCGGCCCGCCGGTGCGCCCAGCCCTGCCGGGTCCAGTGCCGCGGGTCGTCGTACCCGCCGTCCTCGACGAAGGCGGCCCACTCCCCGTTCGTCACCGGCACCCGGCCGATGCGGAAGGCCGGGACGTGGACGCGGTGCTGCGGGTGCTCGTTGTCCAGAGCCCAGGGCTCCTGCGCCGGGTCGACGCCGAGCAGGAACTCCCCCGCGGGCACGAGGACGGGCTCGGCGGGCACGACCCGCCCCGGCGGGGTCGGCGCGGCCGCGAGCAGCGGGTCCCCCGAGCGCAGGTTGTGCGTGGCGAACATCGTCTCGTCGTGCTGGTGCTCGTGCTGGGCGACCATGGCCACGGCGAAGGCGGCCTGCTCCGGGTCGCGGGCCCGCACGCGCGCGACGCGGTCCAGGACGCGGTTGCGCACGTCGGCCACGGCCCGCCGGGACTGCCCCGGGTCCAGCAGCGGCAGCTGCGTCCGCGTGGCGCGGGGGTGCTCGGCGGCGTCGTAGAGGCAGGCGATGGTCGGGTGGAAGACGGGCGTCCGGTCGGCCCCGGCGCCCTGCTGCAGGAGCCACAGCTCCTCCTGCTGGCCGATGTGGGCCAGGTCCCACACGAGCGGGCTCATGAGCCGGGAGTGCTGGACGGTCAGCTCGGCGTCGGCGGCGTCCGTGAGGCGGGCCGTCGTGCGGCGGCCGGACTGCAGGGCGGCGACGGCGCCGCCGAGGGAGGTGTCGGGGGTCTGGTCGGGGGTGTGGTCGTCCAGGGTGGTCACCGGAGCTCCTCGGCGGTCAGGCAGGCGTCGGGTCCGTCGGCGCGGAACCGGTCGGTCACGAGGTCGGCGGGGCTCCCCCCGGCCGCCAGCAGGTCGCTCCACGTCTGGACCGCGGGACGCAGGGTGGGGTCGACCCGGGCGGCGGCCGCGTCCAGGACACCGAGCCCGGCCCGGCGCAGCGCGGGGTCGCCCAGCCCGTGCCGGACGGCGTCGGCCCCGCGGTGGGCCACCGGGTCGGCGGCCGCGGCGGCGGCGTCGGCGGCCACCGGGTCGTCGACGACGGTCGCGACGACGGCGGCCAGGCCCGGGCGCAGCGCCGCCGGGACGGCGTCGAGGAACCGCAGTTCGGCGAACCCCCGCAGCCGCACGGGCGGCCACAGCGTCGTCAGGTGCGCCTCGACGTCCTCGGTGCCGGGGCGGCGTCCGTCGAGCAGGACCTCCCCCGCGGCCCAGTCGCCGAACGGGACGTGCGCGCGGACGGGCTCGAACTCCCCCGACGCCTGCGCCCGGACGAACATGACGGGGGCCGCGACGGCGAACTCCGTCCACTCCGCCACCGGGTCGCTCCCGGCCCCGCCCGCCCGGCAGCGGCCGGGTTCCAGCCGGCCCCACACCGCCTGGCGCCCGCAGGCGGCGCCGGTGGGGGCACCGGCGCGCAGCGGGGACGTGGCGGCCAGCGCGAGGAGGACGGGCGTGAGCCGGCGCACGTGCTCGAGCCGGTCGGCCCAGCCCGCGGCGGGACCGGCGTCCAGGTTGACCTGCAGGGAAGCCGTCGAGGCCATCATCGCGGCCCCGTCGAGGTGGTGGCCGACGGCGTCGAAGTGCGCCTCCATCGCCCGGTACCGCGAGCCGGGGTGCACCCGCGCGGGGGGCCGGACGGGGTCCAGGCCGGTGGCCAGCGCGACCAGCCCGTCGGAGGCGAGCAGCGCGTCGACGGCGGCCGCGTCCTGCTCCAGGACGGCGACGGTGCCGACGAGGTCGCCGGGTGGGGTGGACAGCTCCACCTGCCCGCCGGGTTCCAGGGTCAGCCGCGACCCGCCGGGCGGGGCGAACCCGGCCACGAGGGAGGTCAGCCGGTCCCAGGTCACCCGCCGGCGCGGGGCGTGCACGTCCACGACGTGGCGTTCGAGCTCCAGCCCGACCGTGCCGGTGCCCGAGGGTCGCAGGGCGCTGGCGGCGACGTGGGCGCGCAGGTCCTCCGGCGAGGCGGGGGGCCCGGCCGCGGGGACGGCGGGGGGAACGGTGAGGGACACGGTGGCGCAACCCCTTCCAGGTCCGGACCGGTCGGGAGACCGCGGGTCGGCGTGGGGCCAGGTCCTGGCCTCGCGCTCACCCTCGCACGCGGTCCCGGACGCCGCACCCGGGGTCCGTCAGTCCCCCGCGCCCCGGTCCGCCGGGCCCTCGGGGCGCGGGGCGTGGGAGGTGAGGAAGGAGTAGACCTCCAGGTCGTCGACCCCGGGGAAGCGACCCGAGGGCAGCGGCGCCAGGGTCTGGGCGTGCAGCCGGGCGCTGGGCCAGGCGTGCTCGGCCCACCGTTCGGCCATCCCCGCCGGCGGCCGACGGCAGCAGGCCGCCTCCGGGCAGGTGCTCCGGGTCCGCACCCGGGTGTCGCGGCCGCGGAACCACTTCGCGTGCGCGTACGGCACGCCGACGGTGATGGAGAACCCGCCGTCGTCGCTGGTGCCGGTCTGGCTGGAGCACCAGAACGTCCCGGCCGGGGTGTCGGTGTACTGGTAGTTCTCCGTCGTGCGGTTGCGCACGTCGAACACCGTGCGGGCCGTCCACTTCCGGCACACCGGCTGCCCCTCGATGGCCCCGGAGGAGTCCTCGGGGAAGGGGACGCCGTCGTTCTCGTACCCGCGGTACAGCGCCCCGTCGTCCCCGACGCGCAGGAAGTGCACGGGGATCCCGAGGTGGGAGGTCAGCAGGTTCGTCAGCCGGTGCGCGGCGGCCTCGTGGGTGACGCCGAACGCGTCGCGGAAGTCCTCCACGGCCAGGTCCTTGTCGGCCTTGGCCGCCGAGAGGAACTCCACCGCGGCGCTGCGCGGGAGCAGGCAGCAGGCGGCGAAGTAGTTGATCTCCAGCCGCTGGCGCAGGAACTGCGTGTAGCTGGCGGGACGCTCGTGCTCCAGCACGCGGTGGGCGATCGCCTGCAGGGCCAGGGACCGCAACCCGTGGCCACCGGGGATCGAGGCGGGCGGGAGGTAGATGCGCCCGTGGGCCAGGTCGGTGACCGTGCGGGTGGAGTGCGGCAGGTCGTCGACGTGGATGATGCTGAACCCGAGGTCGGCGGCCATCCGCGCCACCTGCCGGTGGGTCAGGGCCCCCACGGTGTACCCGGCCGAGCGGACGAGGTCCTCGGCGACCTCCTCGATCTCGGGCAGGTGGTTGTCCACGGCCCGCATCAGCAGCCGGATCTCGGTGTTGGCCCGTCGCGCCTCCTCCGGGGTGGCGTTGGAGGCGTCGTGCCGGCGGGCCAGTTCCCGGTGCAGTTCGACCAGCGCTTCCAGGGCGTCGGTCGGGAGTTTGCGGCTCGAGCGCACCTCGGGCAGCCCCAGCGTCCGGGCGAGCGGGGACCGCTGGGCGTGGTCGAGCTCGATCTCCAGCGCCGCGCGCCGGCTCGGCGGGGGCGCGGGGTCGAGCAGGTCCGAGGGGGAGACCCCGAGGGCGCGGGCGACGGCGGTGATGAGGGACAGGCGGGGTTCGCGCTTGCCGTTCTCCACCTGCGACAACTGGCTCTGGGCGGCCCCGACCTCCTCGCCGAGCTGGGCCAGCGTCCACCCCTTCGCCTGCCGGTGGTGCCGGATCCGGCGGCCGACGGTGAGGGCGTCCAGGCCCGTCTCCGGCACCGGCGGGGCGATGGCGGGATCGGTGAGCGGTTCGAGCGCAGCGACGCGCAGCGGAGCCATGCGGTTCACGGTAGGTGAAGAACGCCGCATCTTCACCCCTCTTCACCGTTGTCCGGGGGTTGCGTACGCCACATTCTTGGAAGACGAACCGCAGCCGACACCGCTCCCGAATGGAGGCACGCCGACGTGACCATCGAACTGACGCGCGACGTCCCCGCCCAGCCGACGGAGGCCCCGCGCCCGGCGGGCACGACGACCCTGCTCCCCCCGCAGGAGACCCGTCGCGGGTCCGCCGGCCTGTCCGTGGACCACCCGGACGCCGCGCCCTCGGTCGTGGCCTGGGTCCGCTCGATCGCGGCCCTCACCGAACCGGACGCGGTGGTGTGGTGCGACGGGTCGCAGGAGGAGTACGACCGGCTGACCGCGCAGATGGTGCAGACCGGGACGTTGATCCCGTTGAACCCCGACCTGCGCCCGGGCTCGTTCCTGGCCCGGTCCGCGCCCACGGACGTGGCGCGGGTGGAATCGCGCACGTTCATCGCCTCCCACCGCCGCGAGGACGCCGGTCCGACGAACAACTGGCGGGAGCCGACGGCGTTGCGCGAGGAGCTGGACGGGGTGTTCGCCGGGTCCATGCGCGGGCGGACGATGTACGTGGTGCCGTTCTCGATGGGCCCGGTCGCTGGGCCGATCTCCCAGCTGGGGGTGCAGGTCACCGACTCCCCCTACGCGGTGGTCTCGATGCGGATCATGACCCGGATGGGGGCGCAGG